>NZ_MVOC01000022.1:143873-147197 GCF_002043095.1 Mycobacterium sp. AT1
GGACCGCCGTGCGGTTGGACCGTGCCGCCGACCGCGACGACGACGCCGACCTTGCTGCGTACAACAACATGCTCGCGAAGCTGGCCAAGCTCGAAGAGCGCTAGGCGCGCTGGCCCGTTCTTCAGGTATGCCTGTGCAGGTTACGCTGCGCATATGGATGAAGACGCCATTCCGGACGCGGCGGTCGCCGCCGCGGGGGCCTTGCGGGTATTCGTGGGCAGGCTAAGACGCCAGATGCAAGATGCGTCGGCGATCGGTGAGCTGAGCTCGGCGCAGGCATCGGCGTTGGCGCGAATCGTGGCAACCGAAGGACCCATGTCGACCAGCGCGCTAGCCAGTGTCGAGCGGGTGCGCCCGCAGTCGATGGCCGAGACCGTGTCGGTCCTGGAAGGGCAGGGCTTGGTCCGTCGGGAACCCGATCCCACCGACGGCCGACGCCAGTTCATCCTCCTCACCGAAGAGGGGCGGGCCTATGGGCAGGGCGCCCGCGCGTCGCGGCGCGAATGGTTGGCGCAAGCCCTTGCTCATCTCACCGAGTCCGAGTTGGCCGTCGTCAACGAGGCGATGGCCATCCTCGAACGCGTCGTCGACCCGTGAGACGTCATATGGACAGTACTAACTGTACAGGTTAGCCTGTCTATATGACGAGAGAAGCCGCCGGGGGGACGCGACCGTCACGCGGCCGGCTGCGCCGTCGAATACGCGTCGACGACGGTTTCGATCACCGGCTGCTCGCGCCGCTCATCTCGGGTGCGGTGCTCAATCCGATCAATTCCACGATCATCGCCGTCGCCTTGGTGCCGATCGGCGTGGCACTTGGTGCGCCAGCCTCGGCGACGGCGTGGCTGATCTCTTCGCTCTACCTGGCGACTGCGGTTGGTCAGCCAGTGGTCGGTCGGCTGATCGACATGTACGGCCCACGCCGGTTGTTCCTGCCCGCGACCGCCCTCGTCGGGCTCGCGGGTGTGATCGGCACCTTCGCACCGAATCTCACCGTCTTGATCATCGCGCGGGTGATCCTTGGCTTCGGTACGTGCGCCGGTTATCCCGCCGCGATGCGCCTCATCCGCGACGAAAGTGAGCGGACGGGCAGGGACAGCCCGGCAATGGTCCTGACGGTTCTCGCGATTTCGACACAGACCATCTCCGTCATCGGTCCCTCCGTGGGTGGGTTGCTGATCGGCCTCGGCGGATGGCGCACCACCTTCGCCGTCAACATCCCGATCGCGCTGCTTGCCTTCACGCTCGGGGCACGCCGCCTGCCCAAGTCGAGCGCCCCGCCCAGCGGGCGACTCCGGTCGCCGAGCCGTCGCGAAGGCATTCGTGACCTCGACCTGCTCGGGATGGGTCTCTTCGGCGCCGCCCTGGTCGCGTTGCTGCTGTTCTTGATGCAGCCACGCGTCGGACTCTGGTATCTCGGTGTCGTCTTCCTCGTCGCGGCGGCAGCCTTCGCCTTCCGCGAGTTGTTGCACGACCAGCCCTTCATCGACCTTCGGATCCTCGGTGACAACGTGCCGTTGATGCTCACTTACGGACGGGCCCTGCTGTCCTTCGTCGTGTCCTACAGCTTCATCTACGGCTTCACCCAGTGGCTCGAGGCCGGTCGCGGCCTGTCTCCCAGCCAGGCGGGCCTCGCCATGCTGCCGGTGTTCGCGACCGGGATCGTCGTGTCGCTGATCAGCGGTCGCCGTGAACGGGTGCGCGGCAAGCTCGTCGTGGCCGCAGCCGGGCAGGTCATGGGCAGTGTGCTGTTGCTGACGCTGCAGTCCTCTACGCCGCTCTGGCAGATCGTCCCGGTCGCACTGGTCTTCGGGATTCCGCAGGGCCTGAACAGCCTCGGATTGCAGAACTCCGTCTACCGCCAAGCCCGTCCCGACGACATCGGTGCATCGGCCGGGCTGTTGCGCACCTTCGGCTACCTCGGCGCCATCATCTCCTCGGCCGCCCAGGGCGCCTTCTTCCATCCCGCCGCGGATACCGGCGGTCTACATCACCTCGCCCTCTTGCTCGTCGGCATCAGCGCGGTGTTTCTGCTCATCACCGTGTTCGACCGTTCACTGTCCAAGGGCACCGCATGAACTCCCGACTGAAGTTCATCGCCGCCGTCGCGATCGTGGTCCTCACGACGGGCTTACCGCTGGCGCCTCCCAATGACGCATCCAGCGCGTCACCGACGGCTCCCAACATCCACTGCCGCCAGCCGTGAGCGGCGGCACGGCGACGTTGTGCACCAAGGACCAGATCAACCTCAGCAGGCTGATCCAGTGCGGCGCCGCACCCACGACTTGAGCCGCTCAGAACCCGCAGTCAACGCTTCGCCCGAGAGGACCAAAACATGCCCGACGCACCTGCACTCGACCCGCGCCACACGGCGCTGCTCGTGATGGATTACCAGAACGGAATCGTCGCTCGGCTGTCCGACGCAGAGTCGCCGCTTGAGCGGGTCAGCTCGGCCGTCGGGAACGTCCGTGGTCGTGGCGGACGGATCGGCTGGGTTCGCGTGGCGTTCACCGAGGCCGACCTCGCCGCGATCCCCGAGCGCAGCGTCTTTGCGGAAGTGACGGGCGGACGGCGACAGCCGGCTCTGCACGCCGACGCCCCCGACACCCAGATTCACGCTCGGCTCAACCCCCAACCTGGCGACATCAGCGTCCGCAAGACCCGCATCGGCGCGTTTTCCACTACCGGCCTCGACCATCAGCTTCGCGCAGGCGAGATCACGACACTGGTCCTCGCCGGAATCAGCACCAGCGGCGTCGTGCTGACCACGGTGCGCGAAGCAATCGACCTCGACTACCAGATCGTCGTCCTGCGGGACGCCTGTGCCGACCGAGACCAGGACACCCATGCCTTTCTCACCGAAAAATTGTTCGCTGCCAACACTTTCGTCACGACCGTCGCTGAACTCGACCGTCTATGGGTTTGACGAACGCACTGGGTCTCGGTTCATCCACAGTCCGCACTTCATCCACAGGGCACCCGGCCGCTCGCCCGTCGCCTCCGTCGGCGATCTTCAACCCGTCGGTGAAGGCGGTGAAATCGTTTGGTCGGCAGGCGAAGTCCCGCTGGTTCTCGTGCTCATTGCGCTGTTCATCCAGTGGCGGCGCAGCGATCAACGGACCGCCGTGCGGTTGGACTGGCCAAGCTCGAAGGAGCGCTAGCAGTTGTCGGCGAGCCCGGACGTGTCAGACCTCGCTCCTATGATGGTGTCATGTCCTCGCCCGCAACGTCTTTGAGCTCCAAGGAGCGCTTGGACGTGTTGTTTGGCGAGATGGAGGAGTTGGCGGGGCAGCGCAATGCGATTGACAGTCGGTTGGTGGAGAT
>NZ_MVOC01000023.1 GCF_002043095.1 Mycobacterium sp. AT1
CGGCGTCGACGCCGATCGTCGCGGTGATCGACGGCGACGGGTCGCTGGATCCGCGGGAACTTCCCAAGCTCGTCGAGGAACTGGACCGCGGCGCCGACATGGCGGTGGGCCGTCGTCGCCCACTACCGGGGGTCGGCTGGCCGTGGCACGCCCGCCTCGGCACGCAGGTGGTGTGCTGGCGACTGCGCACTCGGCACGGCATCGAGGTGCACGACATTGCGCCCATGCGGGTAGCTCGCCGGGATGCCGTCGTCGGGCTGGGTGTAGAAGATCGCAGATCAGGGTATCCGCTGGAATTGTTGGTCCGAGCAGCTGCCGCGGGTTGGACAGTTGCTGAGCACGACGTCGCGTATGGATCACGTACGGGGGGCAAGTCGAAGGTGAGTGGGTCGGTGCGCGGCAGTGTCCTTGCAATACTTGATTTTTGGCGGGTGATTTCGTGACGGGGGAGTTGTCCGTTGCGGTGCTGGTCGTCGCGAAGGCGCCGGTGCCAGGGCTGGCGAAGACGCGCTTGGCGGCCACCATTGGCAACGCGGCGGCCGCCGACGTCGCCGCGGCTGCGCTGCTTGACACGTTGGACGCCGTCGCGTCCGCTCCCGTCGCCGCACGGGTGGTCGCCATGACAGGTGACCTGGCTGCCGCGAGCCGCAGTGCTGAAATCCGTTCGCGACTGGCCGATTTCACGGTCCTCGAACAACGGGGTGACGGCTTCGCCGAGCGTCTCGTCAACGCCCACGCCGATGCCGCGGTGGCGACCGGCGGGCTGCCCGTGGTGCAGATCGGCATGGACACCCCGCAGGTGACCTCGGAGCTGCTGGCCGAGTGCGGCACCGCGCTGCTGTCCACCGACGCCGTGCTTGGCATGGCCACCGACGGCGGGTGGTGGGTGCTTGGGCTGACCGATCCCGGTGGCGCCGAGTGCCTGCGGGACGTGCCGATGTCCACCGCCGAGACCGGCGCCGTAACGCTTGCCGCCCTTCGTGACACAGGACTCACCGTGGGATTGGTATCAGAATTGGCAGACGTCGACACCGTCGACGACGTCGAAGCGGTTCGTCGGGCGTGCCCGCCGGACAGTCGATTCAGTCGGGTGAAGCTGACCGTGGAGGTGGGACGTGCTGGGTAACCTGTATGACGAGGCGTTGACGGGCGAGCGATGTTGGATTCGCCACGACGACGGCAGCATTCAAGGGCTTCCCGTGCACAGCTGGCTGCCAGGCGGCAAACGGCTCGACAAGGCCTTCGACGCGGCGGTGCTCGACATGTGTGACGGGCCGACGATCGACTTGGGTTGCGGGCCTGGACGTTTCGTCGCCCACCTGACCAAGCTGGGCATCCCGGCGCTTGGCGTTGACCAGTCGCAGACCGCCGTGGAGCTGGCGCGCCGCAGCGGCGCTCCTGCCTTGCGGCGCGACGTCTTCGACCGGCTGCCCGGCATGGGCCGGTGGGGGACGGTGCTCCTGGCCGACGGCAACGTGGGCCTTGGCGGCGACCCGTCGCGGGTGCTCCGGCGGGCCGGTGAGCTGATGCGCACCGGGGGGCGTTGCGTCGCCGAATTCGACCCGAACATCAGCGGTGTGCAGTCTCGCTGGGTCCGGCTCGAGTCGGCAACCACCGTCGGGCCGTGGTTCCCGTGGGCGTCGGTCGGCGTCGACTGCGCCAAGCGGCTGGCCGAGGAGGTCGGGCTCGCGGTCAAGGAGGTTCTGCCGATTGGGCAACGGGTGCTGGCCAGCCTCGCCGCCGCATAGTCGCCTCGTCCGCGAGCGGGCGTGTCTGCGGCCGACACGCCGCTTCAGAAGAGGAGTTCGTGCACGCTCGGCGCGGGTCTGGCTACCAGTTCGTCAGAATCAGGTGGTTCAGCGCCAGCGCGCCAATCACGTTGAGGCCCAACCACCATCGCTGGGACCGCGGCGGCAGCAGCGCCCCGGCGGCGGTCAACCAGATGGTGTATGGCAGCCAGATTCGCTCCACCTCTGCCTTGCTGAGCATGCTCAGGTCGGCGCAGACGGTGGCCAGCAGCGCGCCGAGGATCAGCAGGTGGACGCCGGAGCGGCCCTTGACGAGCGTCAGGTCGAAGGCGCGTGACACCCCCGCCACGGTGCCGAGACCGACCGCGCACACCACCGAGGCGAAGTTGGCCCACGCCCAGTATTGGAACGGCCGATTCATCGCGATGCCCTGCCAATACCGTTCCTGCACCAGGACGTAACCGTCGAACCACCAGAACCCCGCCAGTGCGAAGACCCCGACGACGGCCAGCGCGGCGACCACGGCGGGGATGAGGGCCCGCAGCGCGGAGCGGACGTCCTTGGCGGCGATCAGCACGGCCACCGCAGGCAGGGAGATCAGGCCGAGTCCGTAGTTGAGGAAGATGCCCCAGCCCAGCAGCAGCCCAGCGCCGGCACCTGCCAGCAGGGACAGCCGCGTCGTGCCGCGGACGGCGAGCGCCAGCAGTGCCAGTCCCCACGCCGCCACCCCGGCGAAGTACCCGTCGGCCGACACCGCGATCCAGATGGCCGTCGGCGCCACGGCGACGAATGGTGCCGCGCTGCGGGCGATCTCCGCACCGGACAGTGCCCGCACCGCCACCACGATCGCTGCGGACGCACTCGAGCCGACGAGGAGGCACAGCAGTCCGGCCCATGCACCGCCGCTGAGTCCGATGCGGTCCAACCAGACGAAGGTCAGCAGGGCGCCGGGCGGGTGGCCGGAGACGTGCGTGATCCACGAATCAGGTTGGAAGTCGAGAATTCTCGACGAGAAGGATCGAAGTGCGTACGGAATGTCGGTGACCGACGGCACCTGGCGCAGGTACTCGTTCGACGTCTCGAGGCGGCGGGCGAAGCCGAGCGACCAGCCGTCGACCATCGCGAGTGCGAACGCCCATGCACACGCCGTCGCCCACGTCACCAACGGCACCGCCCGCCACGGCAGCCGCCGAGCCACCGCGGGTCCCCACAGTGTGGTCCCTAGGCCGATTGCGATCGCGGGGATGGTGCCCCACCCCACGTGAGCGTCCCACCACCCGAAGATCGGTGCGGCCTGGGCGAACATCTCGATCTGGCGCGGCGTGCTGTTGATCAGCGGCGTGACGATCCCCAGATTCAGATGGGGGACCGCGAACGCCGCGGCCACCAGCACGACGGCCAAGACGGCGGCGACGATCTCGCGGCGAGCTGACTTCACGCCTACCCACCCTAGGCGTGGTGGCTGTCGGGTTGCCGTGACGTCTCTCTGACGGCGGCCCCGCTAACTCAGCTGTCGCGCCACTTCACCATCTGTTCGATGGTCGTGAAGTCGTACCCGTCGGCGTCGGGGTGGATCTCGGTGGTGAACAGCGTGACGCCTGCGTCGCGGTAGGCGTCGGCACTCGCGGCGTCCTCCCAGACCGAGGAACGTTCGACGTCGGAGTCCTTGCGGCCGTTGGCTTCGGCCAACTCCCCGACGACGTCGCTGGCCTTGCGGAACCTTTCGACGGGCAGGAAGCTGTGCCAGATGTCGGCGTGCTTGGCGACCGCGGGGATGGTGCGCTTGACGCCCGATCCGCCGATCAGAATCGGGATGTCGCGAACCGGCGCGGGGTTCAGCGCACGCAACCGGCGCTCGATGCGGTCGAGGCTCTCGTCGAAGAGGTCGAAGCGCGACCTCACCGTGCCGAAGTCGTAACCGTATGTGGTGTAGTCCTTTTCATACCAGCCAGCGCCAAGGCCCAGGACCAGGCGGCCGCCGCTGATGTGGTCGACGGTGCGGGCCATGTCGGCGAGCAGGTCCGGATTGCGGTAGCCGACGCCGGTGACCAGCAGGCCGATTTCCGCGTGCGAGGTGATCTCGCCCCAGGAGGCCAGGGCCGTCCAGCCCTCGAAGTTCGGGATGTCCGGCTGCACCTGCGACAGCACCGGCGAGCCGTCGACCCTGCCGTCGAAGGCCGGGGCGTGGAAGTGGTCGTAGCCGAAGATGACGTCGACGCCGATGTTCTCGGCGCGCAGCACGGCCTCCCGCCAACTGCGGTAGTCGGGGGCTCCACCCGGCCAGAGTTGAACGCCTACGCGGGTGGGTCGGGTCATGCGCGCTCCTGGGACTGGACGACGGGTCACCCAGGGTCAATAGGGCTCGTAGACCGTTTATTCCAAGACCGTCACGATGCTCAGACGTTCCACGAGGAACAGGAAGGCCGTCGCGCAGGGCATCTTGGTGGGTGGCCATATTGGGTACCTAGTACCCCATGCGGCTCGCGACATTCAACATCCTGCACGGCAGAACGGTGGGTGACGGCGTCGTCGACGTGCAGAGGCTCCAAGACTGCGTGCGGGCCGTCGACGCCGACGTGCTGGCACTTCAGGAGGTCGACGTCGACCAGCCGCGCTCCAACCTGGTCGACCTGACCGCCGCCGCGGCCGAGGCGATGGGCGCGGTCACCCATCGGTTCGTCGCGGCGATCGCCGGCACGCCCGGCGCCACCTGGAGCGCCGCCACCGGTGACGAACAGCCGGGGGCGGCGGCGTACGGCATCTCGCTGCTGTCCCGGTTCCCCGCGACGTCGTGGCAGGTGGTGCGCATGCCGCGCCTCCCGGTCAAGGTGCCGGTGTATCTGCGTGACGCCAACCGAGTGATCATCGTCGACGAGGAGCCGCGTGCCGCGGTGATCGGATGTTTCGAGACTCCGCTTGGCCCGCTCACCGTCGCCAACACCCACCTGTCCTTCGTGCCGGGGTGGAACCGGCGCCAACTGCGACGGCTCGTCCGCGACCTGCGTGGCCTGCCGGGCCCGCACGTGCTCGCCGGTGATCTCAACCTCGGGCCGGCCGCGGTGCGGCGCTACTCGGGTATGCGCGCTCTCGCCACGGCGCCGACCTTTCCCCATGACGCGCCGAGCCGGCAGCTCGACCATCTGTTGACCGACGACGACGGCCTGATCGCGACGGGAGCCCTGGCGCCGGAGATGCCGATCTCCGATCACCGGCCGCTGATCGTGGAGATCGAGCGCCGGTAGCTGCCGGTGCGCTCGGGCGATGACCGGACGGACCGAGCTGGCACCCGCACCCATAGGTGTTTGGGACCGTTCGACCGGGGTAGGACGCCAGAGCAGTCGCAACATTTCAGGAGCCATTCAGGAGCCCAGGTGCGGACGGACTTTCGACAGCAGCTCGAGTCGTTGCAGGCCGACCTCGGCGCGATGTGCGCACTGGCCGGTGATGCGGTCGGTCGGGCCACCCGCGGACTGCTCGAGGTCGACGCCGAGACGGCCCGCGAGGTGGCCGACGACAACGAGCGGCTTCGTTTGCTGCACAACACGGTGGAGCGTCGCACCCTCGGAATCCTGGCGAAGCAGGCGCCGGTGGCCGGTGACCTCCGCAGGGTGGTGACCGCGATCCGCGTCGCGGCCGACGCCGACCGCATGGGGGGACTCGCCGCCCACGTCGCCAAGGTCAGCCTGCGCCGTCATCCGGCATCGGCGATACCACGGGAGCTACACGCCCGGTTCGACGAAATGGGCTCCACGGCAGTGGGTCTCGCCGAGTGCTGCCGCGACATCCTGACCACGGGCGACTGCTCGCAGGCACTTCGGGTCAGAGCCGAGGACCGTGTGATGGAGACGATGCACCGGGAGTTGTTCGGAGAGGTGATGAGTCCTGGTTGGTCTCATGGTGCCGTCGTCGCCTCCGACGTCGTCCTCCTCGGGCGGTTCTACGGCCGGTTCGCCGACCACGCTGACGAGATCGCGCGACGGATGGTGTTCCAAGCCAGCGGTGCGGCGCTCGCCCGCGAACCGGCCATCTGACGCCGCGTCGCTACCGTTCACTAGCGGGCGGGGGTCGACGCTGGTCGGCTGCTCTAGGTTCCGGTTCGGGTGGTCTGCACCGGCGCGGGTCGGCCATCGGCGATCAACCCTTCGCCGAGGTCGTAGTCGTCGTCGGCATTGCACGTCAGCACGCCGACGGTCTTGCCTGCTGCTTCGTACCAAACCGTGAACCCGTCGTCGTGGTCGACGACCCGGCTGGCGTCGTAGCCGTCGCCCCAGGCGTGGTACTTGACCGCGGTGTCGCCGATCGTCGACCAGAAGCCAGGCACGGCGTGCCAAGTGGCCGTGACGCCTGCCGCCTGAGCGCCCGCGACGTCGCCGTGGTCGACGGCGTCCTGCCAGTGCTCGACGGCGACGTGTCGACCAGCGGCGGTGTTGAAGGCGAATGCGACGTCGCCGGCGGCGTACACGTCGGGAGCCGAGGTCCGCATGTCCGCCCCGACGACGATGCGGGAGTCCCGCACGTTGAGTCCGGCGGCGGAGGCGATCTCGCTGTGCGGTGTGACACCGGTCGCGGCGAGCACCAGATCGCAGTCGACTGTCACGCCGTCGTCCAGTCGCACACCCGACTCGTCGACCGACGTCACCGACGTTCCCGACACGTACCGCACGCCCGTTGCCGTCACCAGGTCGAGCAGGCGGCGGCCCGCCTCCGCGCCGAGACGCTTCTCCTGCGGCACGTCGTCGGGGGCCACCAACGTGACCGACAGTCCACGCATGGCCAGCGACGCCGCGGCCTCGCATCCGATGAAGCCAGCTCCGATCACGACGGCCGACTTCGCGTCGGCGGCGGCGTCGCGGAGCCGACGCGCGTCGGCCAGTGCGCGCAGCAGGAGCGCCCGCTCACCGCCGGGCACCGGCAGTGGCGACGGTCCGGCACCGCAGGCAAGCACCAAGGCGCCGTAGGGAATTCGCTCCCCGTCGACGGTGACCATGTGCGCGTCGACGTCAATCTCGGTCACGGGCTTGCCGTGGCGAAGGTCGACGTCACGGTCGACGAACCACTCCGGCGGGTGGAGGAACAGTTCGTCGCCGTCCGCCACCTCATCCAGGTCACCGCGTAGGAAGTCCTTGCTCAGCGGCGGGCGCTCGTACGGCAGGTCGGGGTCGGCGCTCAGCACCAGTACCGGTCCTTCGCCACCGTTGCGGCGATACGACCCGGCGGCGCTGATGCCCGCTGGACCACTTCCGACGACGACCAATCCCGCTGCGCTCATCCTGGGCTCATACCCACTCCCTGGCGCCACACACTCACCGCAGGCGGCGCTGCGGTCTGCGGCCAGCCGGTTGTCGTGGCTCTGGCAGCGACGGGGCGTGTTCCTGCAATCGCACCGTGGTGGGCTCCTCGCTGCTCAGGTCGAGCTCGGCGCCGGCGTGACGAATGGTCAGGCGAGCGCCGTCGCTGCCGTCGCACGGGGACAGTCCGTAGACCACGTCGCCGTGGTTGGCGTCGACGGTGACCCGAAGTCCTCGCCACCGGATGCGAAACCGCAGCCGGGTGATTTGCTCGGGCAGGTGTGGGTCGAGTTCGAGCACGCCGTCGTCGTCGCGCAGGCCGCCGAAGCCGGCGACGAGCGCCGTCCACGCTCCCGCGAGCGACGCCATGTGCAGGCCGTCGCGGGTGTTGTCGTGCAGGTTGCGTAGATCGATCAACGCCGCTTCGTAGGCGTAGTCGTGGGCCAGCTCGAGATGTCCGACCTCGGCGCACAACACGGCCTGGGTGGACGCCGACAGCGACGAGTCGCGCACCATGCGCGGCTCGTAGTAGTCGACGTTGCGGGCCTTCTGTTCGGGGGTGAACGCGTGGCTCTGCCAGTGCATCGCCAGCACGAGGTCGGCCTGCTTGATCACCTGCGCCGGGTAGAGCCGGACATAGGGTTCGTGCAGGAGCAGCGGATACGACGTGTTGTCGTCGAAGTCCCACTCGCGCAACGTGGTAAACCCCTCACACTGCTGGTGGACGCCAAGGCCTTCGTCGACTGGCACGTGCACGGCGTCGGCAGCGTCTCGCCAGGCTGCGGTCTCCTCGGTGGTGACGCCAAGGGCGCGGGCGCGCTCGGAATGGCGACCGCACGCCGCCGCCGCGATGCGCAGGTTGTCCGCGGCCATCAAGTTGGTGAAGACGTTGTCCCGCACCACCGCCGTGTACTCGTCGGGCCCCGTCACCCCGTCGAGGTGCCAGCGGCCGTGGCGGTCGTGGTGCCCGAGCGACACCCATAGCCGCGCCGTCTCGATCAGCACTTCGAGTCCGCAGTCCTCCTCGAGCGACTGGTCCCCGGTGACGACGCGATAGCGCTCGAACGCGACGGCGATGTCGGCGTTGACGTGCCATGCCGCGGTCCCGGCCGGCCAGTACGCCGAGCACTCCTGCCCGCGGATGGTGCGCCAGGGAAAGCTGGCGCCGGCCAGGTCCAGTTCAGCGGCCCTGGCCCGGGCCAGGTCGAGGGTCGTCGCCCGCCAGCGCAGGGCGTCGGCGGCGGCGTGTGGATGGGTGTAGGTCAGCACCGGCAGCACGAAACCCTCGGTGTCCCAGAAGGCGTGCCCGTCATAGCCCGTTCCGGTGAGTCCCTTTCCCGGAATGGCTCGCCGCTCGGCCCGCGCGCTGGCCTGCAGCACGTGGAACAGCCCGAAACGCACCGCCTGCTGAATCTCCGGATCACCCTCCACTTCGACGTCGGCGTTGTCCCAGAAGTCGTCGAGGTACGCGCGTTGGGCGTCGAGCAGGCCCTGCCAGCCGGTGTACCTCGCCCCGGTGAGTGCTCCGGCGACCTGGTCGTGCAGCGCGGGCCGGGAGCGCAGGCTGGACCAGCCGTACGCCAGATACTTGACGACGCGCAGTTTCTGACCGGGACGCAGGCCGCAGATCACCGTCGTGCGGGCCAGGTCGTCCCAGCACTCGGTGTGGGTTTCGACGCGGCCGGGGACGTCGACGTCGTGGTCCATGGCGGCGGCCATCGTCAGTTCGCTTTGCCGGGTGCGGTGGATGAGGACGGCGCGCCCGCCGTCGCAGTCGTGCGAGACGGGTTCCAGTGGCCTCTCCAGCAGCGCCGCCGCCCGCGGATCCTCCGACGTCTCGGGCTGATCCTCGTTGGCCACCAGTTCCGATTGGATTGTCACCCTGGTGAATTCGTCGACCGCCTCGACGACGTATTCGACGGCGGCGACGCCGCGTTGGGCGAGGGACACCAACCGGGTGCTGGTCACGTCGATCAGCCGCCCGGCCGGTGAACGCCAACGGACGCTGCGAGTCAGCGTTCCTGCGCGGAAGTCGAGGGTTCGTTCGTGGTGCTGCAACTCGCCGTATCGGACGTCGAACGGCTCGTCGTCGACCATCAGCCGCAGGATCTTGCCGTTGGTGACGTCGACGAGGGTCTGGCCCTCCTCGGGGTAGCCGAAGCCCGCCTCGGCGTACGGCAGCGGTCGAATCTCGAAGAACGAGTTGAGGTAGGTCCCCGGTGCGCCGTGGGGTTCGCCTTCGTCGAGGTTCCCGCGAAGACCGATGTGGCCGTTGGACAATGCGAACAGGGACTCGGACTGGGCGAGGACGTCGAGGTTCAGCGACGTCTCGCGAAGGCACCACGGTTCCACCGGATAGGTGGCGTCGACCGTCATCGATCACCGAGCAGGTCGGCGAGATCGGTGACGACGACGTCGGCGCCGTGTTCGCGCAGGGCGTCGGCCTGCCCGACCCGGTCGACGCCGACGACCAAGCCGAACCGACCCGCGCGTCCCGCCTCGACGCCGGAGAGCGCGTCCTCGAACACCGCCGCCGCCGCTGGCTCGACGCCAAGTCGGCGGGCCCCCTCCAAATACGAGTCAGGTGCGGGCTTTCCGGCGATCTTCTGCTCCCGGATCGTGACGCCGTCGACGCGCTGGTCGACGAACTTCGCCAGCCCGGTCAGCTCGAGCACCTCACGGGTATTGGCCGACGACGAGACCACCGCGACCGGAAGGCCTTGTTCGGCAACGGCTTCCAGGTATCGGCGCGACCCTTCGAACACCGTGATGCCGTCGGTCTTCATGGTCTTGCGGAATGCGGCGTTCTTGCGGTTGCCGAGGCCAGTCACGGTCTCGGCGCCGGTCTCGGCCTTGTCGCCGTCGTCCGGATCGCCCTCCGGCAGGGTGATGTCGCGACTCCGTAGGAATGACCGCACGCCGTCGGACCTTGTCTTGCCGTCGACGTAACGCAGATAGTCGGCGTCGGCGTCGAACGGCACGAAGTTCGAGCCGAAGCGCGACCTGAGGAAGTCGTCGAACATCGCCTTCCAGGCCCGGCGGTGGACGCTCGCGGTGTCGGTCAGCACCCCGTCGAGGTCGAACAGGCAGGCGTGGACACCGTCGGGCAGGCCTAACACATGGCACCTTCTTCGCTCGTCGACTCCGGTCGCGGCACCGGCTTTGGGACCACGAGGGAATCGGGTACCCAATTTGGGCGGATTGCTTTCAAGTTGGTGACACGGCACTCTCGGCAGTGCGTTGCCAGTTACTCCCGACACGGGGAGGCATAGCCTCTCGGGAGTAGTCGCAAAGTTGGTCGGGCGGGGCCCGCAGATTTCGGAGGTTCGACAGTGAAGCTCGCGCTCAGTGACGACGAAGCCGCGTTCCGCGACGAGTTGCGGGAGTTCTTCACCACCAAGATTCCGGCGGACATTCGGGCCAGGGTCCGCGACGGTGAGCTCAAGCTGCCCGACGACGTGGTGACCACGCAGCGGATCATGAACGAACACGGTCTGGCCGTACCCAACTGGCCCGTCGAGTGGGGCGGAAAGGACTGGACGCCCCTGCAGCGACAGATCTGGTCCGACGAGATGCGGCTGGCGTGCGTACCGGAGCCGTTGGCGTTCAACGCCAGCATGGTCGGGCCGGTGATCGCCAGGTTCGGGTCCCAGGAGCTCAAGGAACGCTTCCTCCCGCCGACCGCCAACGTGGACATCTGGTGGTGCCAGGGGTTCTCGGAGCCGGAGGCCGGTTCGGATCTGGCGTCGGTGCGCACCACGGCCGTCCGTGACGGTGACTCGTATGTGATCAACGGTCAGAAGACGTGGACCACCCTCGGGCAGCATGCGGACTGGATCTTCGTCCTCGCACGTACCGACCCGACCGCGCCGAAGCGCCAGGCGGGCATCTCGTTCCTGCTGGCAGAGATGTCGACCCCGGGCATCACGCTGCGCCCGATCAAGCTGATCGACGGCGGTTACGAGGTCAACGAGGTCTTCTTCGAGGACGTCCGCGTGCCCGCCGATCAGCTCGTCGGGGAGGAGAA
The DNA here is from genome assembly GCF_002043095.1 of Mycobacterium sp. AT1. Classification (GTDB taxonomy): domain Bacteria; phylum Actinomycetota; class Actinomycetes; order Mycobacteriales; family Mycobacteriaceae; genus Mycobacterium. The sequence continues at coordinate 11,064 of NZ_MVOC01000023.1, forward strand.
CAGCGGCTGGACCTATGCCAAGTTCCTGCTGAGCAACGAACGCACCGGGATCGCCAGGATCGGGACGACGAAGGTGTGGCTGGCGCAGGTGAAGGAGCATGCCGCGCAAACGCTCACCGAAGACGGCACGCTGCTGCAGGATCCGCTGTTCGCGGCGCGGGTGGCCGAGATCGAGAACGAGTTGCTGGCGCTGGAGATCACGCAGTTGCGGGTCAGCGGTTCCGAGGCGGACGGCAAGCCCAATCCGGCGTCGTCGATCCTCAAGCTGAAGGGCAGCCAACTGCAGCAGGCGGTGACCGAATTGCTCGTCGACGTCGCCGGACCCGATGCGCTGCCGTTCGACGCCGGGGACGGCATCGGCTCGCCGCCGTGGGCGCAGCATGCCGCCCCGAAGTACTTGAACTACCGCAAGGTGTCGATCTACGGCGGCACGAACGAAGTGCAACGCACGATCGTCGCGTCGACGATTCTGGGACTGTGAGGACGCCATGGACTTCGATCTGACCGACGAGCAGGACCTGCTGCGCAACATCACCAGCGAGGTGCTGACGCGCAACTACGACGTCGAGAAGCGCCTGAAGGTGATCGACACCGATCTCGGCTGGAGCCGCGAGGTCTGGGGGCAGCTGGCCGAGATGGGCATTCTCGGACTCGGTTTCGACCCAGACGAGTCGGGTCAGATCGAGCTGACGGTGGTTCTCACTGAGATCGGCAGGCGCCTCGCGCCGGAGCCGGTTGCCGCGGCCGCGCTCATTCCTGGCGGCGTGATCGCCGAACTGGGCGACGACGCGCAGCGGAAGATGCTCGACGACGTGGCCGAGGGTCAGACGCTGCTGGCGCTGGCTCATCACGAGCCGGGCATGCGGGGTGTCACGATGAGGGTCGCGACTCGGGCTGAGCGCCAAGGTGATTCGTGGACGCTCACGGGCCGGAAGAACCCCGTCCTTGCCGGCGACTGCGCCGACGTGTTCGTCGTCAGTGCCGCGCTGCCCGACGGCGGGGGCGTCGGACTGTTCGTCGTGGGTGCCGATGCGGTGAGCCGCACCGCGTTTCGTACGTTCGACGGCCAGCGGGCCGCGCAGCTCGACCTGGAGGCGGCACCGGCCGAACCACTCGGTACCGGCGGTGACGCCGCCCAGGGTCTTCAGAACGCACTCATCCGGCACCAGTCGGCGCTGTGCTCCGAAGCCGTCGGCGCGATGGCGGAGGCCTTGCGGCTCACCACGGAATACTTGACCACCCGCAAGCAGTTCGGGGTGCCGCTGAGCACCTTCCAGACGCTGACCCAGCGTGCCGCCGACATGTACGTATCCCTCGAATTGGCTCGCAGCATGAGCCTTTACGCGGCGATGTCGATTGCCGACGGCGTCTTCGACCCCGTGATCGCGGCACGCGCCAAGCTGCAGATCAGCCGGTCGGGCCGACACATCGCCGAGGAAGCGATTCAGCTGCACGGCGGGATTGGCGTCACCTCCGAATATCCGGTGGGTCACTACGCCGCCCGGCTCACCGCGATCAACCAGACGCTGGGCTCGGCCGACGACCAGCTGCGGGTGCTCGCCCGCGGCCTGGACACCTACGGCACCGTGTCGCTATAGCGCCGCTCAGGTGTGGGCGGGCGTATTGGCGAACTGATCGGTGATCGCCTGACAGAACGCGGGCAGGTCGTCGGGGGAGCGGCTGGTGATGATGTTGCCGTCCATGCACACCTGCTGGTCGACGACGATGGCGCCTGCGTTGCGCAGGTCGGTCCGGATGCTGGGGTACGAGGTGAGCGTGCGACCCCGTACCACGTCGGCCTCCACCAACGTCCACGGTCCGTGACAGATGGCCGCGACCGGCTTGCCCGAGTTGACGAAGTCGCGGACGAAGGCGACCGCGGATTCGTCGATGCGCAGCTTGTCGGGGTTGACGGTGCCGCCGGGCAGGACGAGTCCGTCGAACTCGGCGACGTCGGCTCCGGAGACCTCGCGGTCCACCGTGAACGTGCCGGCCGGTTCCAGGTCGTGGTTGCGCGCTTCGATCTCGCCGGACTTCACCGACAACAGGACGACCCGTCCACCGGCGTCTTCGACGGCAGCACGGGGTTCTTCGAGTTCGACCTTCTCGACACCGTCCGCGGCCAGGAAGGCGATCGTGCGGCCTCGTAATTCGTTGGGCATGGGTAGTCCTTTCCTCTCGTCGTGTCCTCTGGGCTGACTACCCACCGGGGGTGCGTCAAACCCGCGAGGGCGGGATTTTGCCGCGGTATGGACGGGCACTGCGCGGGTAACCAACGGTGAGAACTGGTCAACCCGAGGAGAACAGGAGTGTGTGATGCCGAAGACGACCGAGACGGGCAAGGCAAAGAACAGCGAACTGCCCAGCACCCTGAAGAAGTCCGACGACAAGGCCAAGCGCACGTTCGCCAAGGCCCACGATGCCGCGGAGCAAGAGTACGGCGGGGGTGAACGAGCGCACCGTGTCGCCTACAGCGCGCTCAAGCACAGCTACGAGAAGGTCGGCGACCACTGGGAAGAGAAGGACAAGCGCGGGCCATCGGATGACCGCGCCAAGAGTGGCGGCCCGAATGCCAAGGGCGACACCGCCGAGGGCGTGAACGCCAACGCCAGCAAGAAGCACCTCACCGAGGTGGCCCGTCGGCTGGACATTCCAGGCCGTTCGACGATGACCAAGGACGACCTCGTCGAGGCGATCGAGAAGGCGAATCGGCGGGAGACTCGGCGCAACCGCTGAGGGGGCGGCACCCCCCGGGTTGGCCACGCGTGAAGCGGGGAATGACGACGGACTGTGCGTCTTCTCGAAAGGTAACCAAACTCCGTGGCCCTGGTGCTGCTCCTCGTGATCGCGACCGTCCTCCTCGCCCCGCTCGCCGAACGGATGACGGTTCCGTACCCCGTCGTCATGTTGATGTTCGGGTTGCTGGTCGCCGTCGTGCCCGGAGTGGAGGTGCCTACGGTCGACGGCGACTGGATCTTGCCGCTGGTGCTTCCGCCGCTGCTCTTCGCGGCGGCGCGCCGGACGTCATGGCGTCAGTTCCTCGACAACCGGCGCGCCATCGGCCTGCTGGCGGTCGCGTTGGTGGCGGTCACGGCATTCGCGGTCGGAATGGTCGCCGTTGCGGTGGTGCCGGGGCTTCCGTTGATCGCGGCGGTCGCACTCGGAGCCGCGGTGGCCCCGCCGGATCCGGTCGCCGCCACCGCCGTCGCCCGAAAACTGCGGCTGCCCAGGCGACTTCAGACGATCCTGGAGGGAGAGGGGCTCTCCAACGACGCCACGTCCCTGGTGTTGTACGAAGTCGCGGTGGCGGCGACGATGACCGGCGCGCTCTCCCCGGCGAAGGCGGCCGGGTCGTTGGGTCTCGCCGTCGTGGTCGGGATCGCGGTGGGTCTGCTGATCGCGGTCGCCGTCCGCTGGCTGTTGACCCGGCTGCCCGCCCATCCCGCGGGTAGCGGACTCGTCCTGGTCTTGCCATTCGCCGCATACGCCGCCGCCGACGCCGCCCACGGCAGCGGTGTGCTCGCCGTCGTGACGGTGGCCCTTGGGTTGAGCAGGTACGGCGACGTGGAATCCGCCCAGACCCGGCTGGTGTCCGGCACCACTTGGGAGATCGTCGAACTGCTGCTGACCGGTGCCGCATTTGCGTTCGTGGGCTTGGAGATTCGCAACGTGGCTGGCAGCTTGTCCGGCCCGCTGGACGTGGCGATCTGGCAGGCCCTTGCCGTCACCGCGGTCGTCGTCGTCATCCGGTTCGCCTGGATCTTCCCGGTGGCGTCGGTCGACGAACGGTTGCGGCGGCGCAAGGGCGTTGAAGGCGAACCGGTCGGCTGGCGGGAGATGACGGTCGCCTCCTGGGCGGGGATGCGTGGTGTGGTCACGCTGGCCGCGGTCCTCGCGCTGCCCGCCGGAACACCGGCCTTTCCCGAACGCGACCGACTGATCTTCATCGCCTTCGTGGTGATCGTCTTCACGATGGTGGTCCAGGGGCTCACGCTACCGCTGGTGGTGAAGCGGCTCGGCGTGATCGCCTCTGACGACGAGAAGAACGATGCGACACAGGATCTCATTCGCCGGGCCAGGGATGCCGGTTTTCGGCGGCTCGACGAGCTGCGCACCGACGGGAGCCTGGATTCCGAGACCATCGGGCAGGCGGAGGACAACGCCGACCGGATGTGGCACTCGATCGGGTTCACCCCCGGCGAGCACTCCGCCCAGGAGAGTGCCCGCAACGCCGACACCTTGAATTCCGTGAAGGACCAGATCCTGTCGGCCGCGCGGGAGGAGATCAGTTCGGCGCGTGCGGAATCCGGCGTCGACCCAGTCGTGGTGGACGGGGTGCTCAAGCGGCTCGACGCGCGCGGAACTCAACCCGAGTAGCTCACCGTCAGGCGGGGGAGGGCTGGGGTTCGTCGGACCCCGAGTCGACCAGCGGCCCGTCCTCGTCGTCGAGCGCTTGAGTGCGCGCGCCGGGGTCGTCGGCGGCCAGCACCCGCACGAAGCTGTTGAAGAACGCGATGGCGGGTACTGCGAGAAGTGCGCCGATGATGCCCGCGAGCACTCCGCCTGCGGTGAGCCCGAGCACGACGGCCAACGGATGGATCGACACCGCCCTGCCCATCACCAACGGTTGCAGCACGTGCGCTTCGAGCTGCATGACCGCGACGATGACGCCAAAGGTGATGAGCGCGTAGATGACTCCCTTGGCCAGCAGTGCCACGATCACGGCGAGGAAACCGGTGACCAAGGCCCCGACCACGGGGATGAACGCACCGAGGAAGATCAGGGAGGCCAGCGGCAGCGCGAGGGGGATGCCCATGATGGCGAGCCCGCTGCCGATCGCGACCGCGTCGACGAAGGCGACGAGCGAGGTGGCGCGGGCGTACCCGGCCAGCGAATGGAAACCGGCGGCGCCCGCCTCGTGGACCCTGGCCCGGTGCTCCTCTGGCACGACTCGCGTGACGAACTGCCAGATGCTGCGCCCGCCGAGCAGAAAGAAGATGAGGGCGAACAGCAGAAGGAATGCGCCGGCAAGGATTTCGACGATGGTGCCTGCGGTGGACAGCGCCCCGCTGGTCAGCTGGGCTTGATGGGTGCGCAGTGCCTCGGTGAAGGTGTCCACGGCCCGGTTGAGTTGGTCGCGGCTGAGTTCGGCGGGTCCGTTGATGAGCCAGTCCCGGGTGCTCTCGATACTTCGGGTGACTTGCTCGACGAGTTGCGGTGCGCCTTCGATGAATTGGTTGACGACGAAGGCGAGGATGCCGCCGAAGACGGCGAGACCGAAGACGAGGACGAAGGCGACGGCGCCGCCGCGGGCGGCGCCGTGACGGTCAAGGAAGTCGACTGCGGGAAGGGCGAGGGCGGTGAGGATGAGCGCCAATGCGACGGGTACGACCACGACACCGAAGAGTCGAAGGACTTCCAGGAGGACGTACGCGGCGGCGAGGAGGAGAAGGAGGCGCCACGCCCACGCCGCGGACGCACGGACGAGGGGACTGACCCATTTGTCGGTGTGGTCCGCAGCGAGGGGCACGGCGGCGTTACTGCGCTAGAACCAAACTTTTCGGCCACCGACCGGGCGGCCGACGGCACCGAGGATGAACAGAATGATGCCGATTACCAGGAGGATCCAGCCGATGGTGATCAGCAGGGGCAGCGGCAGCAAGTAGCCGGCGACGAGAAGGATGATTCCGAGGACGATCATGCTCAGTCCGATCAGTAGAAGCGAGTGAAACTGTCGGAGAAGGAATTGCCACATTCGTCAAAACCAAACCCCTGGAGCCTCACGAGTTCTTAATAAAGGACTCTTCGCCTGTTTCGCCCGGTCAGTAAAGGATCTTCCGCATGTTTTCCTCGGCGTAGTACTCGTTGAGCTGCTGGTCGGTCAGGTCGGGCTTGATGGCCTTGGCCAGCTGCGCGACCGTGGGCACGGCGGTGGGGTTCCACGTCTCCGGCTTCCAGGCGTCCGAGCGGAGAAAGGCCTTCGCGCAGTGGAAGAAGACTTCGTCGACGTCGATCTCCAGTGCCAGGATCGGACGCTTGCCGTCGACGGTCATGGCGTCGAAGTACGCGGCGTCGGCCATGATTCGCGCGGTGCCGTTGATCCGAAGGGTGTCGCCGCGGCCGGGGATCAGGAACACCGTGCCGACGCGGGGTCGCTGCAGCACGTTGACGAAGCCGTCGACGCGCTTGTTGCCCGGCCGCTCCGGGATCGCGATCGTGGTGTCGTCGACGATGTGCACGAAGCCCGGCGGGTCACCCTTGGGTGAGACGTCGACTCGGCCGTCGGCGTCGGTGGTGGCGACGAAGCCCAGCGGCGAATGGGCGAGCCAATCCTGCTGGGCTTCGGACAGCCGGTCCTTCACCTTGTTGGCGGTGGCCGGTGCGGGAAACCCGACTATGGCGCGCAGATCCTCGACGGTGGTGACTTCACGGGACATGCACCAATCATCCACCGGTGTCGAATCGTTTTGTGAGTTCCCGTCGGTCGAGCTTGCCGATGCCGCGCCGTGGTAGCTCGTCGACGACGTGCACCTCTCGCGGGGCGGCCGTGCCGTCAAGGGTCTGTTCGACGTGAGCCCGCAGCTCGGCCACCGTCGGCGACGCACCGGTGGCGGCCAGCACGACCGCGGCGGCGACGCGCTGGCCCAGCCGCTCGTCGGTCACCCCGAACACGGCACAGTCCGCGATGGCGGGATGCGTCAAGAGGGCTGCCTCGACCAATTGCGGCAGGACGGTCAGCCCGCCGGTGCCGATGGCGTCGTCGACCCGTCCCAGGATGCGCAGCGTCCCCGAATCGTCAACGACGCCAATGTCATCGGTGCGGAACCAGCCGGGTTCGGCGAACGGATCGGGATCGGTCGGATGCCGGTAGCCCTTTGCCAGGGTGGCTCCGCCGAGGATCACGCGGCCGTCGTCGACGCGCAGCTGCACGCCGTCCAGCGGCACGCCGTCGTACACGCAGCCGCCCGCCGTCTCGCTCATGCCGTAGGTCCGCACCACCCGGATACCGGCGGCGGCCGCCGCGTCGCCGACGGTCGCGGGCATCGGGCCGCCTCCGATGAGGACGGCGTCGAGTTCGGCCAGTGCCGCGGTGGCGGCCGGATCGCCGAGCGCCTTGGCCAATTGCACGGCGACCAACGACGTGTAACGCGGCCCGGAGCCCAATGCCGCCACGGCAGAGGGTAATTCGTCGACGTCGAAGCTCGGGTCGACGGCGACGGGAACCGTACCGGCCAGCAGGCTGCGAATCATCACCTGCAAGCCGGCGACGTGGTGGGCGGGCAGAGCCAGCAACCACGTGCCTGGGCCGCCGATTCTGTCGTGAGTGGCCGACGCGCTTGCGATCAGTGCGCGGGCCGTGAGCATGGCGCCCTTCGGCACGCCGGTCGTGCCAGAGGTGGACACCACCAGGGCCACGTCGTCGTCGATGTCCTCTCCGATCCCGAGCGACGACGTCAGCAACTCCGCCGACCGAACGTCCGCGGGAACCGGGAGGATCGCCGATTCGCGACCGTCGAGTACCCCTTCCAGCACCGCGAGCAGTGGCTCGGGCGAGGGGATCGGCGGAACGACGACTGCACGCAGCGGAGCTATGCGGATCCCTCGCCGTCTTCGGTGATCGCGGCGTCGTTGTCCCGGGGGTCGTCGAGCGGCCAGCCCTTGGCGGCCAGACGTTCTCGGATCCGTTCGACGTCTTCTTCCTGCGGCAGTTCGTCGGTCATCTGCGTGATGAACACGCCGATGTCGATCCGATCGAACTCGCCACGATCCATGAGTCCCTGCGCCACGGCCTTGACCTCTTCGTTGGAGAGGCGTCGGTTCAGCAGCGACATGAGGGGCACCCGATCCGGGCCGGGCACGCCCTCGGGGTAACCCGCCGTGATCCAGGCCACGATCTTTGCGACGAATGCGTTCACGTGTCGACTCCCCGTTGATGCCGCGGCGAGGACCCGACCGCGGCGATGTGTCGATGGTAGTTCCGTGCCGAGGCGATGTCGTTGCGCCGGGGCACCGACCGAAGTTTTCGGCCCCGAAGGCGAACGCGCCCCACCCATTGGATGAACACTGGATGAACAGCAATACGGGTTCGTCAAACTCCCAGGTAAGACAGGTGATTGTGAGCTTCACCGGCTGGTCAAAACATCCTGCGAAGCACCACAATCGCAGGCATGGACACAACCATGATCATCTTGGTGCTGTTGATTGCCACCGCGTTGGCGTTCGACTTCACCAACGGCTTCCACGACACGGGCAACGCGATGGCGACGTCGATCGCCACCAACGCCCTGAAGCCGAAGACCGCCGTCATTCTCGCGGGCATCCTGAACCTGGTCGGCGCCTTCCTCTCGGTCGAGGTCGCGATCACGGTGACCACTTCGGTTCTCAAGATTCAGGACGGTAAGACGGGGTCGCTGCTGGCAGGCATCGACCCGTCGACCGGCCTCACCATCATCTTCTCGGGCCTCATCGGCGGCATCCTCTGGAACCTGCTGACGTGGCTCTTCGGAATCCCGTCGAGCTCGTCGCACGCCCTGTTCGGCGGTCTCATCGGCGCCGGCCTCGCCGCGCTGGGCTTGGCGGGCGTCAACTGGAGTGGCGTGTTCGGCAAGGTGATCCTGCCCGCGCTCGCCGCGCCGTTCATCGCGGGACTCGTCGCCGCGTGCGGAACCTGGATGGTCTACCGCCTGACCCGCAACGTCGCGAAGAAGCGCCGCGAGGACGGCTTCCGCTGGGGCCAGATCGCCACCGCGTCGCTCGTCGCCCTCTCGCACGGCACCAACGACGCGCAGAAGACCATGGGCGTCATCGCCCTTGCCCTCATCACCACCGGTCACCTCACCGGAAACGTGAAGGAAGACGGCCTCCCGTTCTGGGTCATCGCCTCGTGTGCACTGGCCATCGGCCTCGGCACCTACATCGGTGGCTGGCGCGTCATCCGCACGCTCGGAAAGGGCCTCGTCGAGATCGAATCTCCCCAGGGGCTGGCCGCGGAGGCGTCGTCAGCGGCGATCATCCTGAGCTCCAGCGCCGCGGGCATGGCGCTCTCCACGACGCACGTCGCGACGGGCTCCATCCTCGGCAGCGGTGTCGGCAAGCCCGGTGCGCAGGTCCGCTGGGCCGTGGCGGGACGGATGGCGGCCGCCTGGCTGATCACCCTGCCCGCCGCCGCACTCGTCGGCGCGCTCTCGTTCTGGCTGTCCAACGTCGTGAAGAACGCCTCCGGCTCGGATCTGGCCGGTGACGGCCTCATCTTCGTCATCCTCGTCGGCCTGTCCGGCTTCATGTACTGGCGCGCCCAGCAGCAGAAGGTCGACCACAACAACGTCAACGCGGACTGGGACGACACCAGCAACTCCGTGGTGCCCGTCGACGAGCGCAAGTCCAAGGTCGTCGACCAGCCCACGGCCTCGGTCTGATCCGGCACGAGACATAGGGAACTGAAAATGACTTATCTGGAAGCAATTCTCAAGGTGCTGGCCGTCGGGCTGGTCCTCGGCGCAGGTCTGCCGGCAGTCTTCGCGATCGGACTGGTCGCCTTCTCGAAGGGGTCGGGCGGAGTCGCCAACGACGGCACCACCACCGCACCGAATCCGGCGCTGAAGTTCGCCGGTCTGCTGCTGTTCACGCTCGTCGCAGCCGTGATCGTGATCGCCATTCTCTACATCACCAAGGGCACCATCCAGCACCACTTCGGCTTCAACCCCGTCCCCTTCATCCCGAAATAGGACACACATGCCCGAGAACAGCACGCCCATGGAAAACGTCGTCAACTGGCTCGTCGCCGGCTACCCGGAGGGCGTGCCGCCCAAGGACTACTTCCCACTGCTGGCCCTGCTGAAGCGTTCGCTCACCGAGGACGAGGTCGTCCAGGCCGCGCAGTCGATACTGCGGTCGACCGACGGTGACACGGTGACCGAGGCCGAGATCCACGCCGCGGTCCAAGGCGTGATCGACAAGGAGCCCAACCCCGAGGAGATCCACCAGGTCGCGTCGCGACTCGCCTCCGTCGGCTGGCCGCTGGCGACCGCATCGCGCTGAAAAGCCTTGCAGCACACGTCCCCTCGACTCTTCTCCAGTCGGGGGGACGTTCAGTTTCTTGGGTCTCGGCGCAGGGGGTGGGTTTCCGGCACCTGGACGAAGATCAGGGTGACGCCGTCCGGATCGTCGACGTGCATCTCGTGCAACCCCCAGGGCTCCTCGGCGGCGGCCCTGGCGATCGCCACGCCACGGTGCTCGAGTTCGGCCTGGGTGGCGTAGACGTCGCGGACCTGCAGCCACAGCGCGCCAGGAAACGGCGGTGCCCCCGCGGACGGCGTGCCGTGACCATTTCCCGGGTCGCTTCGCTCCTGCCCTCCGTGGCCGGCGAGCTCGATCAGCGACTGTCCCGCGTAGAACACCGTGCCCGAACCGTACTCACGGGCGACGGCAAGACCGACGTCGTCGCGGTAGAACGCCAGCGACCGCTCGTAGTCGGCGGGCCGGAACAACACGCGACTCGCCAGGATCTCCATGCCACGGTTCTAACACGAGGCCGACGAGCCGCCGAGTTCTGCACATGGGCTGCGCTCGAGGCACCAGTCGCGACCGTGGCGCAGAAATGGGCGCTAGGTGGGTTGCACGCTCTGGCGCTTCATCACCGCGTCCACCGCGGCGGGCGCGAAGCTGTTCACCGCATGCGCCGTGACGGCCATGCGCGGGGCGATGCGAACCGGCCTGCGCCGGACGGCGGTGACCATCCAGTCCGCGGCCTCGTCGGCCGACAAACCCGGCAACCCGTCGTAGGCCCGGGTCGGGGCGATCATCGGCGTCTTGACCAAGGGATAGAACAGCGTCGTCGAATGCACGCCCTCGTTGCCCCATTCGGTCTCGACCACGCGGCTGACGGCGGTCAGCGCCGCCTTCGACGCGTTGTAGACCGCGAACAGCGGCGACGACTCGTTGAGCACACCCCACGTCGAGACGTTCACGATGTGCCCGTCGTGCCGCTCGCGCATGCCGGGCCCGAAGCCGCGGATCAACCGCAGCGGTGAGTAGTAGTTCAACGCCATCGTCCGCTCGACGTCGTGCCACCGGTCCAGCGATTCGGCCAGCGGGCGCCGAATCGACCGGCCTGCGTTGTTGACCAGGACGTCGACCCCGCCGAACCGCTCGTCGACGTCGGCCACCAAGGCGTCCACGGCGTCGAGGTCGGACAGGTCGCACGCGATCGCGGTCGCGTCGCCACCGGCCGCCTCGACCCGTTCGACGACGGAGTCGAGCAGGTCCTTCCTGCGGGCCACGACGATCACCCGCGCGCCATCGGCGGCGAGCTTCAGTGCTCCAGCTTCACCGATTCCCGACGAGGCTCCGGTGATCAGAATCCGCTTGCCTGCCGGGTCGACTTCGTGCCGGGGCCCGAACAACTGGGCGGCCAACGGTGGCCGCATGCTGGCGAGCAGCAGTGTGTCGGCGAGGCGGCGTAGCGGGTTCTTACTCACGTCGAGAGCTTAGGGTGCGACGAACCGGCCCAGATTCGCGACCGCCAGCGTCTGCTCCTCGCCGAATTCCTCGAAGGTCATGGCGGGGACGAAGCCGAGCCGTCGCGCGAGGTTCAGCGATCGGGTGTTGGCGCTCTGGGTGACGACGATGACCGGTTCGTCGCGGAGTTCGGCGGCCGCCGTCCGCAGCAGGGCGCTGGCCGCTCGATAGGCCAGGCCGCGACCCCAGAACCGGCGGTCGAGGGTGTAGGCCAGCTCGAGTTCCTCACCGGACGGTCCTAGGTGGCCGGGGTGGTGAAGGCCTCGACGGGTCAGCGACACCGTGCCGATGAACGCGTCGGTCGCCTTGTCGGCGATCAGGTAGGAGCCCGCCGAGTTCGTCGCCGCCGAGACGCCTGCTTCGTCGAGATCGCGGGTGACGGTGAGCCGGGGCTGGGGTCCGCCGAGGTGAGCGTGGACGTCGGGGTCGACGAGGTGCTCGATGATCGATCGGCGGTCGTCGTCGCGGGCCTTGCGCAGTACGACGTCGCCTGCGTCGATCCGCAGCACGGTAAGCGTGGTCATGCGTCCTGCCGGGGTGCCGGCCGAAGGACGCAGCGTGCGTAGCCGATCCAGCAGACGATCGTCGAGACCAGCCCGATCCCGAGCAGTGTGAGCGGCGCCGCCGCCACCTCGACGGCTACCGACCCGCTACCGGGAACGTGACGGTCGACGGCCCGCATGACGAGGAATGGCAGGATCGCCACCGCGAACGTGGCCATGGCTCCGACGACGGTCAGGCCGAAGGCGCTGCGCACCGCGCCGTAGACCATCGCTCCCGCCGCGGGGAGCACCAGCAGCGCCAGCGGAAGCGGCCGCAGTCCGGCGTCGACGTCACCCGTGGCGGTCCAGGCGCCCCATCCGGCCATGTCGGCCGACCCGCCCACCGCCTCCGCGGAGTACCACGGGAGGGCGATGGCCACGGCGATGGCCAGTAGGCCGAGGGTGCCGATCGCCCACCTGGTGAGTGTGGCTTCGATGAGCTGTCCCCTCCCGAGTTCGGCGCGCCAACGATCGTCACCGAACGTTAGCGCGCCCGAACCGGGCGGTCGCAGCTAGCCGACACCCTCCAGGACGTCGGTCTCGGTGTTGCCGATGTTGGCGACGATCTCGGGCCGCCGCGCCACCCGGAACCGATACCAGGCAACCGCCGCGATCATCGTGGCCAGGAACAGGTAGGGGATGACGTTCAACGGCCACGCAGGCACCGGCCAGACGTTGGCGAAGAACACGTAGGACATGGCGAGCACGACGACGACGGCGCAGGTCCACACCAGGCCGTTGGGCATGCCTTCGCGTCGCGTGTAGACGACGCAGGCGATGGCAACCAAGGCATACGCGACCATGTAGCCGTACGTGCCGTAGGTGTCGACCCACACGACGATCTGCATCGGGTCGACGCCGGTCGCGAGCAGCACCAGGTTGAGCGCGATGGCCGTCGGACCTGCGATCAGCAGGACCCGATGCGGTGTCAGGTGACGCTCGTGGGTACGGCCAAAGTGGTCGGCGACGACACCCTCCTTGCCCATCACGTAGACGATGCGTCCCACCACGTTCAGCGGGGCGACGACGACGGCGAAGAAGGAGGCTCCGACGCCGAAGGTGAGGATCGGGGCGAACCACGACGGCATGCCGATGAGCGTCGCGATGTCCTCGAGTGGGCTGGCGCTCTCGGCGAGGCCGTCGCCGAGGACGGCGATCTGGGTGTAGGCCGCGAACACGTAGAGGATGCCGACGGTGACGGCGCTCCACATGATGGCCCGCGGAATCGTGGTGTACGGATTCTTGGCCTCGCGGCCGAGGGCGTCGGCCGAGGAGAACCCGACGAAGCCGAGGATGCCGAGCACCATTCCCGCCGCAACGCCCTGCAACGGTGCGCCCTCGAGGCTGAACTGCGCGGGGTCCCACGCGTTGGGTCCGGCCCAGATGAGGGCGAGCACCAGCAGGACGACGATGATCGTGACCGATACCAACTCCAACACCAGGGAGACGCGCGCCGAGAGCCGGATGCCGCGGATCGTGAACAGCGTCGCGAGGCCGCCGAGCACCACCGCAAGCCCCAGCTGCCAACCGATTCCGGTGGCGGGCACTCCGAGCAGGACCAGGAACTGATTCATGTAGGACACCGCGCCGCCGAGCGAACCGGCCGTGATTCCCCAGCAGCCGACGACCAGTGCGACGCCGGCGAGATAGGCGCCGGTGGGGCCGAGCCCCTTGGCGACGTAGGTGTACAGCGACCCCGCCGACGCGTGCTTGCGCGCGAAGACCACGACGCAGTAGCCGACTGCCAGGATGACCAGCGTCGCGAGCAGGAACGACAGCACGGTGCCGTTGCCGGCGCCGAGGTAGATGGCCGCGGCGGTGAAGGCGATGACCGCACTCGGCGCGATGTTCGCGATCGCTTGGGCCGAGACCTCCGGCGCGGACATCACGCCGCGACGCAGTCCGGCGTCGGTCGGTGCCTGGGTCGACGACCCGGTGGGTGTGGGTGGTGCAGACATGGGGTCTCCGTTGGACGGCTGGGTCAGGGAACGTACTGGGTAAGCGGTTGGATCAGGGGATGAGCAGCGTGCGCAACGCTTCCCCGGTCTCGAGGTCGGCGAACGCCTCGGCGGCCTCGGCCAGCGGACGGTGCGCGGAGATCAGCGGGTCGAGTTTGAGCTGACCGTCCATGTACCGGTCGACCAACGCGGGGATGTCGATCGACGGGCGGACCGACCCGTAGTTCGACCCAAGGATGCGTTGGTCGGCTTCGGCCAGGACCAGAGGCTCGAACGACGCCTTGGCGCCGGTGGGCGGAAGGCCGACGATCACCGCGGCGCCGCCGAGGCCAAGCATGCGGATCGCCTGCTCGGTGGTCGACGTGCGGCCGATGGCGTCGAAGGCGTAGTCGACGCCGTCGGGAAGCAACTCGAAGAGCTGCTCGACGACGTCGCCGTCACTCGCGTCGACGCGGTCGGTGGCACCGAATTGCATTGCCAATTGGGTCTTTGCGGGCAGGACGTCGACCGCGATGATCCGCTCGGCGCCTGCCAACCGGGCGCCCTGGACGACGTTGAGGCCGACGCCGCCGCAGCCGATCACGACGACCGTCGAGCCGGGTTCGACGGCCGCGGTGTTGAGGACGGCGCCGACACCGGTCGCGACCGCGCAGCCGACGACGGCGATCACGTCGAGCGGCGCGTCGTCACGCACCTTGATCGCGCCGGACGCGGGGACCACGACCTCCTCGGCGAAGGAGGAGACGCCGAGGTAGTGGTGGAGCATTTCGCCGTCCTTGGACAGACGTGAGGTGCCGTCGTACAGCACGCCCTTGGGGGCGACGACGGTGGCGGCCTTGTGGCAGCGGGCCTCGTGGCCCGATCGGCAGTATCGACATTCCCCACACGGCGGCACCCAGCTGAGCACCACGTGGTCGCCGACGGCCAGCGAGTTGACGCCCTCGCCGAGTTCGACGACGACGCCGGAACCCTCGTGGCCCATCACCAGGGGCGCTGGCGCGTCCCACTCGCCGCGCTTGACGTGCAGGTCGGAGTGGCAAACCCCGGCGGCGGCGATCTTGACGCGGACTTCGCCGGCCTTGGGGGCGGCGAGATCGACGTCGGCGACCTCGATGGCCGTTTCGGGATCGCGGAAGACGATGGCTTTCATGCAGCTCCAGGGTCGGTGGTGGTCGGATCCGGGTGATCGTATGCATGACGACCCCGCGGAAGCACTGTGAATGTTTGTGGATATGACGGCGTGGGTTCGGCATTTCGTACACTCGCCGGATGGCCCGGGACCTGACCTCCGTCGCCCGCATATTGGGCGGGGAGTTGTGCCTCGACGGTCGGGTGGACGCGTCGACGCCGGTGGACGCCGCCGTGCGGCTCGACGAGTTCGCCGTCGTCGGCAATCCGTCGTACGCCACCCTGGTGGTCGCTTCGGTACGGGCGATCGAGGCGACGATCCTGGCGGGCGGCGAGCGCGCCACGGCCCTGACGCACGCGGTTCTCGTCGTCGGGGGAGACCAAGCCGAGCTTCGTGAGCTGTTGTCCGCCAAGGGTTTCTGCGCGATCGTCGTGGCCGAAGCCGACGAGGAGCTGCTTCACGCTCGGCTCGTCGCGCTGCTGGCGGCCGACCAAGCGGCCGAGGACCGGCTGGTCACCACCGGCACCAAGGTGCTCACCCAGGTGGCCCGTCGCGGCGGTGCCCAGGCCGTTGTCGCCCAGCTCGCCCATCGCATCGACGGCTGGGCGGTCCTGCTCGACGCCCACGGACAGACCATCACCACCGCCGGCGCCGGGGGCCTGCATGTCAAGGACGCCGTGACGGTGGCGTTCCACCGGCCGGTGCGGCTACGGCACCGCGGCCTGCAGGTGCACGTGGTCGGCTCCGACGAGGACGTGACGGGCTACCTCGTCATCTCCTCGCGCAACGCCTCCACCAGTCGTAGCCGTGACCTGGCGTCGCAGGCCGCCGCGCTGCTCGACTTGGTGCTGCGCACTCACGACTACACCGGCACCGAGCGGCTGGGTCGCGAAGTCATGGTGGGCACGCTGCTCGTGGGCGGCGACCCTGCCGTGGCGTTGCTTCGCCGGTGGGGTGTGCACGAGCTGTCGTTGACCGCCTTCGTGCTGACGGCGCGGTCGAGGTCGCTCGACCTGGAGCGACTGGTGATCCGCTGGCTCGACGAACTCGGTGCCGTGCACATGGTGACCGTGGAGCGCGGCACGGTCCTCGGCTTCGTCCGCGACGAGCAGACGGACGCTCTCGCGGAGCGGGTGCAGAACTCCGGCGTTGCCCCACGGCTGCCGCTGCGGCTGGGCCTTGGCACCCCGGCACCGACCGACGTGCTGACCCGCAGCGTGGCCGAGGCCCGCCAGGCGCACGAGGTGGCAGTCGCCGACGGCCGCGACGTGGTCCGCTATCGGGCGCTGCCGACGGTCGCCTACGTGCTCGACCGGCTCGACCCGGTCGACGGCGGCCGGCTGGCGGCGGTGCTTGACCCACTTCGCGACGGGGACGGCTCTCACGGCGACCTCACCGTCACGTTGCGAACGTTCTTGGCGCAGAACGGAGTATGGGGGATGGCGGCCGAGCGCCTCGGTGTGCACCGGCAGACGCTGACCAACCGGATTCGTCGGGTCGAGGATTTGACCGGGTTGTCGATGGCGAGTCCGGACGATCGCGCCGCCGCGTGGCTGGCCCTGCGCGCGCTCGAACGCTGACCCCCTTGCGTTTTCGGCGCGCTGATCCGCGGTGGGCGCGGATGAGCGCGCCGAAATCACTCAGGAGGTGAGCTTGTGGGCGGCGGACTCGATGCGCTCCTCCGACAGAAGCACCGTCAGCGCCGCATCGCCGAGCGGGATGAAGCTGTCCTCGCTGGCCACCCTCGCCAGCGCGCCCGCGTAGCCGTTGTCGACTAGTGCGGCGAGCACGCCTTCGGAGACCCCGCCGGAGGCCCTCGTCTCGTCGACCACCAGCGTGCGGCCGGTGGCGTTGGCTTCCCGCACGACGTCGGCGACGGGAAGCGGTGCGAGCCAACGCATGTCGACCACCCTCGTCGAGATGCCGTCGCGCTCGAGGCGGCGCGCGACCCGCAGGCTCATCGGCACTCCGTTTCCGAACGTCACGATCGTCAGGTCGGACCCGTCGCCGTAGGTGCGGGCGCTGCCGATCGCCACGGACTCCGACGGGTACGGCGCCAACCATTGGTCGTCGCCGCCGTCGTGAAGATCCCGAACGTGGTACAGCGCAATTGGTTCCAGGTAGACGCACAGGGCGCCCGCGGTGTGGGCCGCTGCGGCGCAGGTGCGCATCATGGCCGCGGCGTCGTCGGGCCGAGACGGGGAGGCGATCACGATGCCCGGGATGTCGCGCAGCGCGCCGACGGCGTTGTCGTTGTGGAAGTGCCCGCCGAAGCCCTTCTGGTAGCCGTAACCGGCGACGCGGACCACCATCGGGTTTCGATACTGCCGGTCGGAGAAGAACTGGAGTGTGGCTCCCTCGCCGCGGATTTGGTCGGCGGCGTTGTGCAGGTATGCCAGGTACTGAATCTCGGGGATGGGCAGCAGGCCGGCGAGCCCGGCGCCGAGCGCCAGCCCGAGGATGGCCTGCTCGTCGAGAACGGTGTCGAATACCCGTGCCGGACCGAACTTCTGCGCAAGTCCGCGGGTGACGCCGTAGACGCCACCCTTGCGTGCGACGTCTTCGCCGAAGACCAACGCCCCCGGGTGCTCGGTCAAGACGTCGGCCAACGCGCGGTTCACGGACTGCGCGACGGTCAGCGGTTCGCCGCCGCCGGTCGTGTCGTCACTGGGTGGTCGCGCGGCGACGGCGTCGGCCAACGCGTCGTGCAACGGCCGCATCACTGCTGCGGCGCTGGACAATTGGGGAAGCTCGGCGACCTCCTCGGCGATGCCGATGACCTCCGAGCGCTTGGCCTCGTAGCAGTCGAGGATCTCGGCGGGGGACAGGCCGGCGTGCTCGATCAGCAACGCGGCAGTTCTCAGCACCGGGTCACGTTCGTAGTCTCCGGCGATCTCGGCCGGGGTGCGGTAGGCCGCCTCGACGTCGGAACCGGCGTGGCCCATCAGCCGCACGGTGCGCAGGTGCAGGAACGCCGGCTTGCGGTGCTTGCGCACCCAGTCGACGGCACGGGCCGCGACGGTATGAGCATCGACGAGGTCGGAGCCGTCGGCGGCGAAGTACTCCAGGCTGGCCCGGTTGCCGAAGCTGGCGGCGATCCATCCGGTCGGGGTCTTGGTGCTGATGCCGATGCCGTTGTCCTCGCAGACGAACAGCAGGGGCAGTGGAAGTCCTTGGTAGGCGGCATGAGTCGCGGTGTTGACGGCGCCGACGGCCGTCGAGTGATTCGCCGACGCGTCGCCGATGCTGCACACCGTGACGGCGTCCCGCGGCCACGGCGTGTCGATCCCGAGCTTCGTGGCCCGGCCGATCGAGAAGGCCACCCCGACCGCGCGCGGCAGGTGCGACGCGATCGTCGAGGTCTGCGGGATGACGTTGAGGTCGCGTCGGCCGAACACCTTGTGCCGTCCGCCGCTGATCGGCTCGTCGGTCGCCGCGCACAGCCCGAGCAGCACGTCGCGCAGCGGGTCGCTGCCGTCGACCTGTCGGGCGCGCTGCAGGAAGAAGCCGCCCGAACGGTAGTGCAGCAGAGCGGGATCGGTGTATCGCAGGGCCGCGGCCACGGCGGCGTTGCCCTCGTGCCCAGACGAACCGATGGTGTAGAAGCCCTTGCCGCGGGACCGCAGCCAGCGGGCAGCCAGGTCGAGGTGCCTGCTGCCGAGTTGCGAGTCGAACAGGTCGAGGACGCCTTGGACCGTCAGGGTCGACGTCGCCACGATGGGCGCGCTTCGGTCCGCCCGGGTTGCCCCGGTGGACAGCGCACCCACCGCCTCGACGAAGTACTCGTCGATCTTCTCGGCCATGGCGTCCCCTTTAGAAGTGGCGCGGGAAGCTCGACCAGTCGGGGTCGCGCTTCTCGAGGAACGCATCGCGGCCCTCGACCGCCTCGTCGGTCATGTACGCCAGGCGCGTCGCCTCACCGGCGAAGACCTGCTGGCCGACCAGTCCGTCGTCGAGCAGGTTGAACGCGAACTTGAGCATCCTGATGGCCTGCGGCGACTTGCCGTTGATCTCGTCCGCCCATTGCAGCGCAACGGTTTCCAGTTCGGCGTGGTCGACGACCTCGTTCACCGCTCCCATCGCCTTCATCTGTTCGGCGGTGTACGGCCTGCCGAGGAAGAAGATCTCGCGGGCGAACTTCTGCCCCGTCTGCCTGGCGAGGTACGCGCTGCCGTAGCCGGCGTCGAAGCTGCCTACGTCGGCGTCGGTCTGCTTGAAGCGGGCGTGCTCCCGGCTGGCCAACGTCAGGTCGCACACCACGTGCAGGCTGTGCCCACCGCCGGCGGCCCAGCCGTTGACCAAGCAGATCACCGGCTTCGGCATGAAGCGGATCAGCCGCTGAACCTCGAGGATGTGCAGCCGGCCCGCCTGCGCGGGGTCCACGGTGTCGGCCGTCTCGCCGGCCGCGTATTGGTAGCCGGTGCGGCCGCGGATGCGTTGGTCGCCGCCGGAGCAGAAGGCCCAGCCGCCGTCCTTCTCCGACGGGCCGTTGCCGGTCAGCAGGATGACGCCGACGTCGTTGCTCATCCTGGCGTGGTCGAGCACGCGGTACAGCTCGTCGACGGTGTGGGGGCGGAACGCGTTGCGTACCTCCGGCCGGTCGAACGCGATGCGCACCGTTGGCTTGGGGACACCGTCGACCACGTGGCGGTGATAGGTGATGTCGGTCAGCTCGAAGCCCCTGACGGGCTGCCACACGGTCGGGTCGAACGGATTGTCAGAACTCACCCGGTTGACTGTAGCCAGGGCTACATCGGGTCGAACCGGAACACCGCGCAACGCCCGGCGAGCGCTTCGAACTCGTCCGGATTGGGGCCGGTGACCAGCCCGGAGCGGGTCATGAAGCTGACGCCGGTCGGGACGAGGACGGGAAACTGCCGCAGCAGCGGCCGGGCCTCGTCGGCCGACAACTCCACGACGCGCACCCGTTCGTCCTTGCGGCCCTGCGTCAACGTCGCCTCACCCGCGGCCCGCAGGTTCTTCACCCAGTCAGCCTTCGGGAAACCGCCGACGACGTAACGCTTCCCGTCGACGGTGAACGGGGTGACCGGTGTGGGGCGAGGAGTGCCGGAGTTGCGCCCGATCACGCTGAGGACCATCGGGCCCTCGCGCATCAGGCCCACCCGCATCGCGGCCATCATGACCTTGTTCATCGGTTTGAGCCACCAGGGCGGCCGAATGTCGTCGTCGCCGGGCATGCCCGAAATCCTAGACCGCGAGACCGGCGCTCTCGATGGCCTCGATCAGGCCGGTCGGACGCTGGTTCGTCGGCATCGGGTCGACGAGGGCAAAGCGACAGCCCACGGCGATGGCGCCGCCGTCGGCCTCCTCGCTGTCGCCGACCATGAGTGCGTCCTCGGCGGCGACGCCCACGCGTGTCAGCGCGGTCTGGAAGATCTCTGCGGTGGGCTTCACGGCGCCCACCTCGTAGGACAGCACGAACTCGTCGACGTCGTCGGCGATGCCGAGCCGGGCGAACGCGGGTCTGATGTCGAACGCGATGTTGGACACCACCGCGGTCCGGATGCCCTGGCGGTGCAGTCCGGCGAGCACGGTGGCGGTGTCCGGGTACGGCGTCCAGCTGGCCGGGTCGACGACCTTGTCATAGAGCCGTTTCGCATGGTCGTCGGCCACCCCGGATTCGCGCAGCACGTGCAGGTAGGCCTCGCGATGCAGATGCGGTTCGAGGTCGCGGTTCGTCCAGGCCCGGTGGGCGTCTTCGTCCATGTCGACGGATGCGCCCGTTGGCGCGGTCAGGCGCCGCATCAGCTCGGCTTGGACGTGGCCGTCGACTGCCTTCTCGTCGACCTGGATTCCGGCAAACCAGCTGTCGTCCTCCTCGAGGCGGAAGAGGGTTCCGGAGAAGTCGAAGAGCACGGCGCGGGTGATGGTCACGGCATCATTGTGCCTTGACCCGTCACCGGCGCCGAGCGTGAAGAAATGTGCGAGAAATGCGGGGACCGTCGCGCACTACTTCACTTTCGCGCAGGGTCAGACGTACCGGTTCCGACCCGCCATGGCGCCGGCGACGATCTGCACGACGTAGACCGCAAGGAACATCGCGAACGGGATGGTCCAGCCGTCTGAGACGTCGTGCAGCAGTCCGAACAGGAACGGCCCGAGGCCGGCGAACAGGTAGCCGAATCCCTGTGCCATTCCGGACAGTTGGGCGGTGTCCTCTGCGTTGCGCGCCCGCAGCGCGATGACCGTGAGGGCGATGGAGAACGCGCTCATACCGACGCCGATCAGCACGCTCCACACCCACGGCGCGGCGGCGGGCGCCACCAAGAGGCCGACCGCGCCGGCGAAGCCAAGGACGCCCAGTGCGACGATCCATCCGCTCTGGTGCGTCGCGCGCGCCGCCAGCGGGGAGATGATCAGCGCGACAGGAACCCCGATCAGCGACACCAGGCCGACGAGTATCCCGGCCTGCACCTTGCCGATGCCGTTGTCGATGAATATCTGTGGGAGCCAACCCATCACGATGTAGGCCAGGAACGCCTGGCAGCCGAAGAACAGCGTCACCGTCCAGGCCAACCGGCTGCGCAGCAGGGATCTCGGCTTGCCGGTGAGTTCGGTCGACACGGCCCACGAGCTTCGGTGTCGACGGGATGCGGGCAGCCACGCCAGCAGGGCGAGCAGCGCGATCGCCGCCCATGCCGCCAAGGCCAGCCGCCAGCCGCCCAGCGGTTCCTCGAGGCCGGGTGTGACGGCCGAACCGAGGGCGCCACCACCCTGCAACGCGGCGGTGTAGATGCCGGTCATCAGGCCGACCCTGGTGGGGAACGACCCCTTGATGACGACGGGAATGAGGACGTTGATCAGCGCGATGCCGGCGCACGCCAGCAACGTCGCCCCGATCACGACGTGTGGCCCGTCTACGGTGCGCAGCACCAAACCGGCGGTCAGTACCACCAGCGCCGCCGAGATGACGCGGCCGAGGCCGAACCGGCTCGACAACCGGGGCGCCGTCAGCCCGGCCGCGGCGAAGCACAGCCCGGGCATCGTCGTCAGCAGGCCGGCCCAGGTGGCGGACGTGCCCAGTTCCTCGCGCATGTCGCCGAGCAGCGGGGCGACGCTGGTGACGGCGGGCCGCAGGTTGAGGGCCACCAGGATCACCGCGACCGCGAGCAACGTTCCGCCCGCGAGGACGGGAACGCCGGCGAGTGGGATCGCGGCGGACTGGTTGAGCTGAACCGCCACCTTGGGCCCGGAATGTTCGTCCTGCTCGTCGCCACGCACGCTGCTACATTGCCATACATCCCATGATTGGTTGAAAGGATGTCTCCGTGGCGTTGAGCACTGCCCGTCGCACGGGACTGGTCGACCAGGTCATCGACCAGCTTCGACAGTCGATCGCCAGCGGAGAATGGCCCGTCGGTCACCGCATCCCCAACGAGACGGTGCTCGTCGACTCGATCGGCGTCGGCCGCAACACGGTCCGGGAGGCCGTGCGCGCGCTGGCGCACGCCGGGCTCCTCGATGTTCGGCAGGGGGACGGGACCTACGTCCGGGCGACCAGTGAGGTCTCCGGGGCGCTGCGGCGGTTGTGTGGCGCGGAGCTTCGCGACGTGCTGGAGGTTCGCCGCGGCCTCGAAGTGGAGGGCGCGCGGCTCGCGGCGGCCCGTCACACCGACGCGGACGTCGCGGAGATGCGCGAGCTGCTGGCCCGTCGCGACGCTTGCCTCGCCGCCGGCGACACCGACGACTTCGCCCGTGCCGATACCGAATTCCACCTCGCCGTGGTCCGCAGCTCGCACAACGCCACGCTGACGGAGCTGTATCGCGGGCTGGTCGAAGCCGTCACCGCAAGCGTCGCGACCACCCACGAGGCGCCAGTCGAGATCGTCGACCACGGCGTGCTGCTCGACCACATCGCCGCAGGCGACGTCGACCAGGCTGCCCGGATGGCGGGCGAACTGCTCGACCGCATCCTCGACGGCCTGCCCGACTAACCCCTTCCCGCGAGCAGTCGCAAAGGGCCCTCAATTAGCGCAATTCAGGGCCATTTATGTCTGCTCGCGGGAGGAGGATTACCCGACGCGGCGGTCCGCACCCTCCCAGAACTGCGCGCGGACGGCCTTCTTGTCGGGCTTGCCAAGCGCGGTCACCGGCACCGAGTCGACGATCACGATCTGCTTCGGCGACTGCACCGACCCCTTGCGCTCCTTGACGGCGGCCTGGATCTCGGCGGTCATGGTGGCGATCGACGCGTCGTCGGTCGCCGCGTCCGGCCGCAGCACCACGACGGCGGTGACGGCCTCGCCCCACTTCTCGTCGGGTGTGCCGATCACGCACACCTGCGCCACCGAAGAGTGTTCGGCCACAACGTCTTCCACCTCCCGAGGGAAGACGTTGAACCCGCCGGTGACGATCATGTCCTTGGTGCGGTCGACGATGAACCAGAAGCCGTCCTCGTCCTCGCGGGCCAGGTCGCCCGTGTGCATCCAGCCGTCGCGGAACGTCTCGGCCGTCGCCTCTGGTTTGTTCAGGTAACCGCCCGCCAGCAGCGGACCCGACACGCAGATCTCGCCGACCTCGCCGCGGGGCACCGGTTGACCGTCCTCGCCGAGCAGCGCGGTCCGCGCGAACAGCGTCGGCCTGCCGCACGACGTGAGCCGCTTCTCGTCGTGGTCGCCCTTCGCCAGGTAGGTGATGACCATCGGCGCCTCGGACTGCCCGTAGTACTGCGCGAAGATCGGCCCAAAGCGGCTGAGCGCCTCCTTGAGTCGCACCGGATTCATCGCAGATGCGCCGTAGTAGACGGTCTCCAGCGACGACAGGTCCCTGGTGTGGGAGTCGGGGTGATCCATCAGCGCGTAGATCATCGACGGCACCAGCATCGTCGCGGTGATCTTCTGCTCCTCGATGGTCCGCAGCACCTCGGCCGGGTCGAACTTGGCCAGCACCACCATCTCCCCGCCCTTGACGATCGTCGGCAGGAAGAAGGCCGCGCCGGCATGCGACAGCGGCGTGCACATCAGGAACTTCGGATTCTCCGGCCATTCCCACTCGGCGAGCTGGATCGTCGACATCGTGGTGGTCGCCTGCGACGTCATCATCACGCCCTTGGGCTTGCCGGTCGTGCCGCCGGTGAAGGCCAGCCCGGTGACCGTGTCGGGGGCCAGGTCGGCGGCGACCAGCGGCTGCGGCGGGTACTTGGCGGCCTCGGCGCTGAGGTCCACCGCGACGTCGGCCAGCTCGGCAGGCACTGGCCCGATCGTCAGCACCTGCTTGAGCGACGGCACCTTCTCGAGCAGCCCGACCGCGCGTTCGACGAACATCGGATTCGGGTCGACGATCAGCGACGTGACCCCGGCGTCGGTCAGCACGTAGGCGTGATCGTCGAGCGAACCCAGAGGGTGTAGTGCCACGCGGCGGTATCCCTGCGTCTGCCCCGCACCGACGATCATCAGCACCTCGGGCCGGTTGAGGGCCAGCAGTCCGACGACCGCGCCGGTACCCGCACCGAGTGACTCGAACGCCTGAACGTACTGGCTGATGCGGTCGGCGAGCTCTCCGCCGGTCAGCGTGGTGTCGCCGAGGAACAGCACGGGCTTGTCGCGGTGACGCTTCAGTGCGCCGACGGTGAGGTGGCCGGAGTGGATCGGATGCCGCAGCATTGCATCGCTCATGGGTCCAGATTAGAACGTGTTACAGAAATCGTGGCAAGGGGCGCGGATTCCGGCTTCACTGGAGGGCGTGAACCAGCGGCTGCGCACCACCATCCTGGAGCTGGCCCGCGAGCGTGGACCGGACAAGACCATCTGCCCGTCCGATGCGGCCAGGGCGATCGGCGGCGACGAGTGGCGTGACCTGATGGACGACGCCCGTGACGTCGCGCGGTCGCTGGCCAGGGAGGGTCTGGTCGACGTCACCCAGAAGGGCGACGCGCTCGACCCGGACGCTGCGTGGCGCGGTCCGATCCGCATCCGCATCAGGTAGCCCCTCGAATCGGGTAGTGCACTACTCGCGCCTGCCGGTGTCTGAAGTCAATAGCGTCGACGACACCTGTACTGGCACATGCCCTTCGAGGGCATTCGAGGAGGACTGAATCATGATCCGACAACTCGCGACCACGGCCGCTCTCGCGGCACTCCCGGCGACGGTGCTGACCGTCCCGGCGTCGGCGGAACCCCTGCCCTATGGTCCGGACACCTGCATCCAGGGCTTCGTCTGGCGCGACGGTCGGTCTGGAGACCACGTGTGCGTCACCCCCGACGTGCGGAGTCAGACGGCGGCGCAGAACGCCGCCGCCGCCTCGAACCGGGAGCCGGGCGGCGGCACGTACGGGCCGAACACGTGCAAGCAGGGCTTCGTCTGGCGGGACGCCTGGGGCGGGGACCAGGTGTGCGTCGTGCCTGCGGTGCGCGACCAGGCCGCCACCGACAACGCCGCGGCGGCCTCGCGCAGGCAGACCAGCGTGCCCCAACCCGTACCGCCACCCCCGCCTCCGCCGCCGCCCGCGCCGAAGCAAGGCCCCGGGGTGTCCTGGCAGCCGAGGCTCGGCGGACTGACCGCGCACATCACCGACCGCAGCGGTGTCGCGTCGCAGTGCACCTACACCTCGGATTTCTACCAGCGCAGCTTCTTCCTGCCCGCCAATGCGACGTTCGACTTGGTGATCGTGCCTGCGATTCCGAAGTTCCAGAACTGGAACGTCACGGTGAAGTGCGACAACGGCACGACGACCAACACCAGCGAGTTCTTCTAGCGCGACCCCGCGGAGGACGGAGTTTCGACGAATTCTCCCATCGCCTCTGCGAGGATGTCGGGATGCCCGCTGACCTGGCTTTTTTCGGTACCGTCCTGACCGTCGACGACGCCATGCACACCGCGGGTGCGCTCGCCGTCGCCGACGGGCGCATCGTCGCCGTGGGTGACCGGGCCGCCGTCGAGAGCTGGGTCGGACCCGACACCGAGGTCGTCGAGCTCGGTGACGGTTGCGTCATGCCGGGCCTGATCGAAGCGCACGGGCACCCGCTGATGGAGGCGATCGTGCTGGCCGACCGCATCGTCGACGTCCGACCGGTCACGATGGGCGACGCGGATCGGGTCCTGTCCGCGATCCGGGACGAGGTCGCGGCCCGCGGCGAGTCGGGGGCATACCTCAACGGGTGGGATCCGTTGCTTCAGGTCGGGTTGCCCGAGCCGACGCTGGCCTGGCTCGACGAGATGGCGCCCGACACGCCGCTGGTAATCGTGCACAACTCGGGCCACAAGGCGTTCTTCAACTCGGTGACCGCCCGCAACCTGGGGCTGAACCGCGACACCCCCGATCCGAAGGGCGCAAAGTTCGGGCGCGACGCCGCGGGCGAGCTGGACGGCACCGCCGAGGAGACGGGCGCGGTGTTCCCGCTGATCGGCGGCGCGATCGACCCGGCCGGGTACCCGGCGATGCTGCTCGCCGAATGCGCGCGGCTGAACAAGGCAGGTCTGACGACGTGTTCGGAGATGGCGTTCGACCCGATGTTCCGGCCCGCGTTGGACGCTCTGCACGACGACCTGACCGTGCGGCTGCGCACGTACGAGATGTCGACCGCGGCGATGTCGACCACCGAGGTGCTCGACAACGGCGACGACGTCGTCCGGCAGGTCGGCATCAAGATCTGGGTCGACGGGTCACCGTGGATCGGCAACGTCGATTTGTCCTTTCCGTATCTCGACACCGCCGCGACCCGGTCGATCGGGGTGACGCCTGGTTCCTGCGGGCACGCCAACTACACCCGCGAGCAGCTCACCGAAATCGTCGGCGCCTACTTTCCGCTGGGGTGGCAGATGGCCTGCCACGTGCAGGGCGACGCCGGAGTCGACACCATCCTCGACGTGTACTCCCAAGCGCTGCAAGCTCATCCGCGTGAGGACCACCGATTGCGGCTAGAGCACGTCGGCGCCATCTCGAACGAACAGCTGCAGCGTGCCAACGACCTTGGCGTCACGTGCAGCATCTTCGTCGACCAGATCCACTACTGGGGAGACGTCCTCGTCGACGGTCTGTTCGGGCCCGAGCACGGCTCGCGGTGGATGCCTGCCGGCTCCGCCGTTGCCACCGGAATGCGCATCTCGCTGCACAACGATCCGCCCGTCACTCCTGAGGAGCCGCTGCGCAACATCAGCGTCGCGGCCACCCGGGTGGCTCCGAGCGGCCGGGTGCTCGGGCCGGAGGAGCGGCTGACGGTCGACCAGGCGATCCGGGCCCAGACGCTGGATGCGGCGTGGCAGCTGTTCTCCGACGACGTCATCGGCTCGTTGGAGGTCGGCAAGTACGCCGACCTGGTGGTGCTCTCGGCCGATCCGCGTTCGGTGCCGCCGGCGACGATCGCCGACCTGGACGTTCGCGCCACGTACCTGGCGGGGCGGCGCGTTTATTCGAAATCTGACTAGCCGCTGGTTCCGTCATGGCACGCTGGCGCACATGTCAGAGTTGCCAACACCTCGCTTCCTCGACGAACGCACCGCTCACTGGGCCAAGACCAAGCCCGACGACGAAGCCGTCACCTTCAAGGACCGCACCTGGACGTGGTCGCAGTGGTACGACCGCATCCGCCACCTGGCGGGCGCCCTGACCGAGCTGGGCGTCAAGCGCGGTGACGTGGTCGCGTTCCTCGACAAGAACCACCCGGCGTGTGTGGAAACCACCTTGGCGGCAGCGTCTTTGGGTGCGGCGACCGCGATCGTGAACTTTCGGCTCGCCGCCGACGAGCTGGACTACGTGCTCAACGATTCGGGCGCCAAGGTGCTGATCGTCGGAGCGGAGCTCAAGCCGGGCGTCGAGAAGATCAGGGACAAGCTGACGGCAGTGGAGAAGGTCGTCGAGGTGACCGCCGACGGGGGCGACGGTGACGAGTACGAGGCGATGCTGGCCGCGGCGAGCCCCGTCGAACGGTCGGCGGACGTCGAACCCGACGACGTCGCGATCATCATGTACTCCTCCGGCACCACCGGCCGACCCAAGGGCGTGTCGCTGACGCAGGCCAACCTGATTGCGCACACCGAGAGCGCGTTCGCAGGCTGGGAGCTCGACGAGGGCGACAAGAACCTGGTCGCGATGCCGCTGTTCCATGTCGGCGGGTCGTCGTACATGCAGCTGGGTCTGCATACGGGGGTGGCCAGCTACATGACGCGCGACGTCGACGGTGCGCAGCTGGCCGGCGGAATCTTCGCCGGGGCGAACCGGACCTTCCTGGTGCCTGCGGTGTTGGCCAAGGTGCTGGAGTCCGGCGACGACGCGGTCAAGTTGTTCAGCGCGCTCAAGACCTACGGTTACGGCGCGTCGCCGATGCCGTTGCCGTTGCTGCGCAAGGCGCTCGAGGCGTGGCCGGACACCGACTTCATCCAGGCGTACGGGCTGACCGAGGTGGGCGGCGTCATCAGCCTGCTGGCACCGCAGGATCACCGCAACGGCAACGAGGAGCGGATGGGCAGCGCCGGTCGGGTCGTCCCCGGTGCCGAGGTGCGCGTCGTGGATCCCGACAGCCTGGAGGACGTCGAACAGGGTCAGCAGGGCGAATTGTGGTTCAAGTCAAGGCAGTTGATGAAGGGCTACCACAACAAGCCCGACGCCACCAAGGAGGCGATCACCGACGACGGATGGTTCCGCACCGGTGACATCGGCAGGGTCGACGACGAGGGCTACATCTTCGTCGAGGACCGCCTCAAGGACATGATCATCACCGGCGGCGAGAACGTGTACTCGATCGAGGTCGAACGGGTGATCGCCGAGCATCCCGCCGTCGCCGAGGTCGCCGTCATCGGCGTGCCCGACGAGAGGTGGGGCGAATCGGTCAAGGCCGTGGTCTCACTCGAGGGTGAGGTCACGGAAGCGGAGATCATCGCCTACGCCAGGGAGCGGCTGGCCGCGTACAAGTGCCCCAAGACCGTCGACGTCGTCGACGAGCTACCCCGCAATCCCACGGGCAAGATTCTGAAGAAGGATCTGCGCCAACCACATTGGGAGAAGGCGGGCCGCAAGGTCTAGAGGGTCTAGGGCGAGACGGCTGCGCTGCGCGCCCACGGGGCGAGCCGACGATAGGGATCGCCTTCGCGGATCTCCAGCAGTGCGGCCAGCTCGCCCTCGAGTGCGGCCTTGGCCCGCTCACGCACCGTGGCGGTCCACTTCTCGGTGACCGCGCCCTTGGGTCGGGTGGTGTCGATCGGCGTGCCGAAGCGCAGATACGTGCGTTGTGGCCGCGGGATCATGGTCGGTCCGATGCCGCGAACCAGCGGCATCCCCATGTCCGTGGTGCCGGTCAGGCGTTCGGCGAGGGGCTTGGACCACCGCGCCCAGCGGCCGTCGCTGGTGGTGAGCACGTGGTAGGCGTCGTCGCCGCCGACCAGCGCCGCGGGGATGATCGGGTAGCCGTGCTCCACCGCGAGCCGGGCAAATCCGTTGCGGCCCTGCCACATCAGCGTGTACAGCTGGTCGCGGGCTTTGCTGACCTCCCGGCCACCGCCGGGGAACACGAGGATCGGCTCGCCGGCAGCCATGAGTTCGCGCGCCGTCTCCGGCGTCCCGACCACCGCCCCCGCGGCGGCGAAGAGGTCTGCAGGCACGCCCTTGACGTTGCCGAACCGGCGGTCGGCCAGCGGCCGCACCCGGATGCCGATCTGGCGTCGCACCACGTATGGGATCAGCAGGGCTTCGGTGCCCGCCTGGGTGTGGTTGCCGACGAGGAGGAAGCGGCCGTCGGTCGGGAGGTTGTCCAGCCCGTCGAGGTAGGGCTTGGAGGCCGAGACGAGGGGATCGATGCGGTCCGCGACGTTCTCGATCCACCGCTGGTACGTCGACACCTCGATGAGTGGCATCACCCGAGTGTAGGTTTCGATCCGTGGACGAAGAGGGTGTCGGCGAGCGCAGAACACCGCCCAGTCTGGACGATCTGCTGCAGCGCCTGCACGTCGTGTCGCTGCCGATGCGAGTTCGCTTCCGCGGCATCGACGTTCGCGAGGTTGCCTTGATAGAGGGCCCTGCCGGCTGGGGTGAGTTCGGCGCCTTCCTCGAGTACGAGCCCGCCGAGGCGGCGTATTGGTTGGCCTCGGCGGTCGAGGCGGCCTGGATCGCACCGCCAACGCCCCTGCGGCAGTGGATCCCGATCAACGCCACCGTCCCCGCGGTACCGGTGGCCCGGGTGCCAGAGGTGTTGGCCCGCTTCCCCGGAGCGCGCACCGCCAAGGTCAAGGTCGCCGAGCGGGGGCAGACCCTCGCCGAGGACGTCGCCAGGGTCAACGCCGTCCGCGAGCGGGTGCCGCTGGTCCGGGTCGACGCCAACGGCGGGTGGACGGTCGCCGAGGCGGTGGCCGCCTGCGCGGCCCTCACCGCCGACGGCCCGCTGGAGTACGTCGAGCAACCCTGCGCGACCGTCGCCGAGCTGGCCGAGGTGCGGGCACTGGTCGACGTTCCGGTGGCCGCAGACGAGAGCATCCGCAAGGCCGAGGACCCGCTGCACGTCGTGAACTCCGGCGCCGCCGACGTGGCCGTGGTGAAGGTCGCCCCGCTCGGTGGCGTGGCGCCGCTGCTGCACATCGCCAGCCAGATCGACGTTCCGATCGTGGTGTCCAGCGCGCTCGACTCGGCAGTCGGCATGTCGAGGGGTCTCCTTGCCGCGGCGTGCCTGCCCGAGCTGCGGTACGCCTGCGGGCTCGGCACTGGCGGTCTTTTCGTCGAGGACGTCGTCGACCCCGCGCCCCCCGTGGACGGTCAGCTGCCGGTCGGGGCCGTGGCGCCCGACCCGGCGCGGCTGTCCGGGCTGGCCGTGCCGCCCGACCGGCGACGGTGGTGGGTCGAGCGGATCGCGGCCTGCTACCCGCTGCTGTCGCAAGAGCTTCGCCTAGAGGAGAACTGATGCAGATCGCGATCGTGCTCTACCCCGGCTTCACCGCGCTGGACTTCATCGGCCCCTACGAATCGCTGCGGTGGCTGCCCGACGCAGAGGTGCGCTTCGTCTGGCACCAGCCCGGACCCGTCGCCGCCGACTCCGCCGTGCTGCTGGTCGGCGCGACGCATTCGTTCGACGAGACCCCATCGCCCGACGTGATCTTGGTGCCCGGCGGTTTCAGCACCTTCGAGCACGCCCGCGACGAGGTGCTGCTCAGCTGGCTGCGCACGGCCCGTGCGACCGCGACGTGGACCGCGTCGGTGTGTTCCGGCTCGGTGATCCTGGCGTCGGCCGGGTTGCTCGAGGGCAAGCGCGCGACGTCGCATTGGGCGGCGGTGCCGACGCTGCGGGCCTTCGGCGTCACCCCGGTCGGCGACGAGCGCATCGTCCACTCTGGAGAGGGCCTCGTCACGTGTGCGGGCGTGTCGGCGGGCATCGACCTCGGCCTATGGTTGGCGGCCCAGATCGGTGGCGAGGACCGCGCCAAGGCCATTCAGCTGTCCATGGAGTACGACCCGCAGCCGCCCTTCGACTCGGGGCACATGTCGAAGGCGTCGGCGAAGACCAGGGCCACCGCCACCGCGATGATGGGCCGCGACCTGATGAAGCCCGCCCAGCTGAAGGCCACGACGCTGCTGCTGTGGGAGCAGGCGATCCGCGCCGCCCGGGCTCGCGGCAAGAAACGCGGCGACGCGACGCCGTCGGCCCGTTGAGCGGAGCCACCCCGACGCCGACTTCTGCGCCAGGGCTCCCGATCGCATAATGCCGCGACCCAGGCGCAGAACTCGGCGGTCGGCGAAGCGGCCTTGGGACACCCCATCCCGCCCCAAGTAGGGTCGGCCGGGTGAATCTGGCGTACGACGACCGCGGCTCGGGTGAGCCCGTCCTGTTCATTTCCGGCCGCGGGGGAGCGGGCCGGACGTGGCATCTCCATCAGGTTCCCGCCTTCCAGCGGGCCGGCTATCGCATCATCACGTTCGACAATCGCGGCATCGGCGCCACGGAGAACGCACAGGGCTTCACCACCGAACAGGTGGTGTTCGACACCGCGAAGATGATCGAGAAGCTCGACGCGGGCCCGGTTCGGGTCGTCGGCGTGTCGATGGGGTCGTTCATCGCCCAAGAGCTGATGCTGGCCAGGCCCGACCTGGTGTCCGCCGCGGTGTTGATGGCGACCCGCGGCCGCGAGGATCGCACCAGGGAGTTCTTCAGCGCCGCCGAATACGAGTTCCTGCAGGCAGGTGTCGAACTGCCGCCCAAGTTCGAGGCGAAACTGCGGCTGCTGGAGAGTTTCTCGCCCAAGACGCTGAACGACGAGGCCGCCGTGCGCGACTGGATCGAGATGTTCACGATGTGGCCGGCGAAGTCGACTCCTGGCTTGCGCAGCCAGCTGAGAATCCGACCGGAGGGCAACCGGCTGCCTGCTTACCGGAACATTACGGCGCCGGCCCTGGTGATCGGTTTCGCCGACGACGTGGTGCTGCCGCCGCACCTCGGCCGTGAGGTCGCCGACGCCCTGCCCAACGGCCGCTACCTGCAGATACCCGATACCGGGCACCTCGGATTCATCGAGCGTCCCGACGTCGTCAACGCCGCCATGCTCGAATTCTTCGCCGCGGGGGTATGACAGGCTGTCAGAGTGAACCCGTCGACGATCCAGGCACGCATCGTCGTCGACGAATTGATCCGCGGCGGTGTCCGAGACGTCGTGCTGTGTCCTGGTTCGCGCAACGCCCCGTTGGCGTTCGCCCTGCATGACGCGGATCGCGCCGGACGGCTGCGGCTGCACGTGCGCATCGACGAGCGCACCGCGGGGTTCCTGGCGATCGGGTTGGCTGCCTCCGGCTCGCCGGTGTGCGTGGCGATGACCTCGGGCACCGCGGTCGCCAACCTCGGCCCGGCGGTCGTCGAGGCCAACTACGCCCGCGTGCCGCTGGTCGTGCTCAGTGCCAACCGGCCCTATGACCTCCTCGGCACGGGCGCCAACCAGACGATGGAACAGCTCGGCTACTTCGGCACCCAGGTGCGGGCCACCATCAGCCTCGGATTGGCCGAGGGTGCCACCGAGACGATGGCGGCACTGAACGCCCAGTGGCGGTCCGCGACATGTCGAGTGTTGGTGGCGGCCAAGGGTTCTCGTAGTGCCAACGCGGGGCCCGTGCAGTTCGACGTCCCGCTGCGCGAGCCGCTGGTACCTGGTGTGGACGAGGCGGGCGAGTACGCGCCGGCGGGCAGGCCCGACGGGCGGCCGTGGACGTACACGCCACCGGTGACGTTCGACCAACCGTTGGACGTCGACGTCACCCCCGACACGGTCGTGATCGCCGGACACGGTGCAGGCGTCCATCCCAACCTGGCCGGACTGCCGACGGTCGCGGAACCCACCGCACCGCCGACGGAGAACGCGCTGCACCCGTTGGCGCTCCCGTCGCTGAAGCCCGAGCAGGTCATCATGTTGGGCCGCCCCACACTGCACCGCGGGGTGTCGGCGCTGCTTGCCGACTCGTCGGTGCCCGTGTTCGCACTGACCACCGGCCCGCGGTGGCCCGACGTGTCGGGCAACTCGCAGGCGACGGGGACGCGCGCGGTCGTCACGGGGACGCCCGACGAGGGCTGGCTACGCCGGTGCGCGGACGCCAACGCCCACGCCGTCGCGACGGTGCGCACCCAGCTCAGGGCTCACCCCCTGACCACCGGTCTGCACGTCGCGGCTGCCGTCGCCGACGGGCTGCGCCCAGGTGACCAGCTGGTGCTCGGCGCCTCCAACCCGGTGCGCGACGCGGCGCTGGTCGGGCTGGACGCCCACGGCATCAAGGTCCGCTCCAACCGTGGCGTCGCGGGCATCGACGGCACGGTGTCGACGGCGATCGGGGCGGCACTGGCGCATGATCGCGCCGGTGGGGGCCGCACGGTTGCCCTCATCGGTGACCTGACGTTCGTCCACGACAGCTCCGGACTGTTGATCGGCCCCACCGAACCGATTCCCGAGAACCTGACGATCGTGGTGTCCAACGACAACGGCGGCGGCATCTTCGAGTTGCTCGAACAGGGCGACCAGAGGTTCTCCGACGTGTCCTCGCGCGTCTTCGGGACCCCGCACGACGTCGACGTCGGCGCACTGTGCCGCGCCTATCACGTCGAGTGCAGGCAAGTGGAGCTGGACGGTCTTGCCGCCGAGCTCGACCAACGCGTCGACGGCATGCGCGTTCTGGAGGTGAAGGCCGACCGCTCGTCGCTACGGGCGCTGCACGCATCGATCAGAGCAGCGCTGTGAGGACGGCGGTCGACCAGCTGGTTCGGTACCTGAAGGCGTTGTGGCAGGGCCTGATTCCGCATCTGTACGGCGATGCCAGCGAGACGCGGGCGCAGCGCATCATCCGCCGGGTGCGGATAGGGGTCGTGATCGTCGCCTGCTTGGTGACGTTGCAGTCGGTCCTGCTGGTGCTCGGCGCGTGGCGCAACGACCGCCAGATCGAGGCTGACATGGGCGTGGCGGCCGCGGAGGTTCTCGACGCGGGCCCGCGCCGGTCGACCATCGAATTCGTCACCCCCGACCGCGTCACCTACCGGCCCGAACTCGGCGTGCTGTACCCGTCGGAGTTGGACACCGGCATGCGGATCTACGTCGAGTACGACAGGTCGAATCCCGATCTCGTTCGCGTGCAAGATCGCAACGCGTCACTGGCGATCATTCCCGCCGCGTCGATCGCGGTGCTCGGCTGGTTGGCTGCCGCGGCAATCCTCAGTGGGCTGGCGGTCCTACAGCGTCGGCTGGACCGTCAGGACTCCATGACCTTGGTCAGCCAGTCGTCGTCGTAGATGTCGAGCTTTTCACCGGCGTTGAGGTCGAAAACCGTTGGTGTGCCGGTGTTCAGCGGGTCGACCTCGTAGAGGAATTCGAAGTTCGTCGACTCCATGTCGGCCAGCTCCGACGAGCTCTTCTCGGTGGCGCCGGATTCGAGTTGGCGTACCTGGAAGCCGGGGACGTCTGCCGCGCGGGCGAAGTCGGCGATCTTCGAGTCGTCCGGTCCCGTTCCGCCGGGCTCCTGATGTGCCCAGAGTTGTTCGACGAAGTGCTGGAACTGCCTTCCGGTAGTGGCGACTTCCCCGCCCGGGGTGGCCGCCACGAACATGGCGTTGGCCACCCGGGCGGAGTGGCCGTCGGTGTCGGGGGAGTCGAGGAACGTCATCGGCCGATAGGTGACCGCGAGCTGACCCGTGCCGATGTAGTACGCGAACTGGTCGCCGAACTCGTGCTGTAGATCAGCACAGTGGGTGCACTGTGGCTCGGTGTAGATCTCCAGCTGCACGGGTGCGTCGTCCAGACCGGCGCGGATGCCGAACGAATCGTCGGTCACCGCAACGCGCGGTGGGTTCGGATCGCCCTGGGCGGTGCCGCTGACTGCGCGGGTACATCCGCTCACCGCGCCGACGAGTGCGACGGCAGCCACAACGACGACGACGAGCTTGCTTCGCATTCACGCATTATGAGGTAGTTGACAGTCTTCGCGCGTCGTATCCCCGCGCGCAACCTCCAGTACAACCGGAGCTGTCAGCCTTCTGGGGTGCGCGTTGCAATCGTCGCGGAGTCCTTCCTCCCGAATGTCAACGGAGTCAGCAACTCGGTACTCCGGGTGATCGAGCATCTCCGCAGGACGGGCCACGAGGCGCTCGTCATCGCTCCGGACACCCCGCACGGTCAGCCGCCCGCCGACCGGGTCCACGACGGCGTTCGCATCCACCGGGTGCCGTCGAAGATGTTCCCCAAGGTCACCTCGTTACCCCTTGGGGTGCCGCGGCCGCGGATGGTCGGCGTGCTGCGCGGTTTCCAACCGGACGTGGTCCATCTGGCATCGCCTGCGTTGCTCGGATACGGCGGACTGTTGGCTGCCCGGCACTTGGACGTGCCGACGGTGGCCGTGTTCCAAACGGACGTCGCGGGTTTCGCCCAGAGCTACGGCGCTGGGGTGATGTCACGGGCGGCGTGGGCGTGGACCCGTCACCTCCACGGCAAGGCCGACCGGACGCTCGCACCGTCCACGTCGGCGATCGAGAACCTCGTCGCGCATCACGTTCCGCGCGTGCACCATTGGGGTCGAGGGGTCGACGTCACGGGCTTCGCGCCGTCGGCACGCGACGATGCGCTGCGGTCGGCGTGGTCGCCCGCAGGCAAGCCGATCGTCGGCTTCGTCGGACGGTTGGCACCGGAGAAGCACGTCGAGCGGCTCGCGGTCTTGGCCAGACGTGACGACCTTCAGCTGGTCGTCGTCGGTGACGGCGTCGACCGGGGAAAGCTCGAAACGCTCATGCCGTCAGCGCTTTTCACCGGTGCGCTCTACGGTCGGGAGTTGGCCACCGCGTACGCCAGCATGGACGTATTCGTTCACGCCGGCGAGCACGAGACGTTCTGCCAGGCCGTCCAGGAGGCGATGGCGTCGGGCGTCCCCGTCGTCGCCCCCGATGCCGGCGGCCCGCGTGACTTGGTGACGCCGATGCACACCGGGCTGCTGTTGGGGGTCGACGAATTCTCCGACCGGCTGTCCGGTGCCGTCGACCATCTCCTCTCCGAGCGGCAGCGCTATTCGATCGCGGCCAGGCGCAGCGTATTGACTCGCACCTGGCCCGCGGTCTGCGATCAGCTCCTCGGCCACTACGAGGAGGTGCTCGGCCGGCGCGGCGCCAAGGCGGCCTGACAGACGCCGACCTCCGCTTGACGATCGGCTCCCGGAACTGCTTGCGTATCCGCACCGGGCCCGTCCACCACGCGGGCCGCCGACAGGTGGGATACCGATGACGACGTCCAGTCCAGGCTCGACGCCGGCCCACGACGGCGTGCAGGGGTCGGTGGTCGTCTGTGCGGTCGCCATCGTGGCGGGTGCCTTCATCGGATTCGTCGGTGGCGCGTTCCGCTGGTGTCTGGAGCGTGCCGACGCCCTGCGAATCGATCTGTCCGACTGGGCACATCGGCTGGCCGGGCCGGGCTGGCTCGTCCCGATCATCACCACCGCCGTCGGTGCCGCCCTCGCCGCGTTGGTGGTGCGGTGGCAGCCATTGGCCTCGGGCAGCGGCATCCCGCACGTCGAGGCGGTGTACCGCGGCGACGCCGCACAGCCGGAGTTGCGGTTGCTTCCCGCCAAGTTCGTCGGCGGGGTGTTGGCGATCGGCTCGGGTCTGGTCCTCGGCCGGGAGGGACCGACCGTGCACATGGGCGCCGCGATCGGCGCCGCCGTCGCACGGTGTGCCCGCATCGGGGACGCGACGGTCCGGATGTTGCAGACGGCGGTGGGTGGCGCCGGCCTGGCCGTGGCCTTCAACGCTCCGATCGGCGGCGTCCTCTTCACCCTCGAGGAGGTGACGAAGGGCTTCCGGCTGCAGACCGTCCTCGCGACGGCCTTCGCAGCCGCCACCGGTGTCGGCTGTGCACGGCTCGTCGTCGGCGATCACCCCGACTTCGCCGTCCCCGAGGTGAATTCGCCGGGCCTGGGGTGGTTGCCGCTCTTCGTCGTCTTCGGCTTGGCAACGGGGTGTCTCGGTGTCTTCTACAACCGACTGGTGTTGGGCTTCGTCGACCACGTGAGGCTGGTGCCCCGGATACCGACGGTCGCGAAGGCCGCCGTCATCGGGGCGGTGATCGGCCTGCTGATGTTCGTGCAACCGTTGGCCACGGGCGGCGGTGACGACCTGACCCAGTCGATCCTCGGCGGACGGAGTCTGGAGCTCTCCGTCATCGTCGGCTTCCTGGCGTTGCGGTTCCTTGCCGGTCCGCTGTCCTACGCCGCGGCCGTCCCCGGAGGGTTGTTCGCGCCGCTGCTGGCCGTCGGAACGCTGTGGGGCGTGCTGTTCTCCGGCTGCTTCGACGCCGTCTGGCCGGGAAGCCATGCGTCTCTGGCGGTTCCGATGGCGATCGTCGGGATGTCGGCGTTCTTCGCCGCCACGGTCCGGGCACCGGTGACGGGGATCGTGCTCGTCGTGGAGATGACGGCCACGACGTCGGTGCTGGTGCCGATGCTGGCGGCGACCGCCGCAGCCGTGCTGGCGGCCGAGCTGCTGGGGTCGCCGCCGATCTACGACAGCCTGCGCGAGCGGATGCCTGCCGAACCCGGCAAGGATTTGGTATAGCTCACCCCTGCGCGAGTTCGGCGACCGGCTGCCATTCCTCCCACGTCTTGATGCGGCTCTCGTAGTCGGCCTTGGCCAGCTGAATCGGCAAGCTGCCGAAGAAGACTCGCAACGGCGGCTTCTCGGCGTCGACGACCTTCAGGATCGCCGCGGCCGACGCCTTCGGGTCACCGGACGCCGAGGTCCGCTGCGCGCGGGCCTTCCTGGCGGCCTCGTGTACCTCGGCGTAGTCGGCGATCTCCTCGGCGTGCTTGGCCGACGATCCCGCCCAGTCGGTGGAGAAGCCGCCCGGCTCGACGAGCGTCACGTGGACGCCGAACGGCTCGACCTCCTGCGCCAGGGACTGCGAGAAGCCCTCCAGCGCCCACTTGGAGGCGTGGTACATGCCGACGTTCTGGAACGCGGTGATGCCGCCGATCGAGGACACCTGAATGACGTGGCCGCTGCGCTGCGCCCGCAGGAACGGCAGGGCGGCCTGGGTGACCCACAGCGCACCGAACACGTTGGTTTCGATCTGGTCGCGCGCCTCGGCCTCGGAGAGCTCCTCGATGAAGCCGAACTGGCCGTAGCCCGCGTTGTTCACGACGACGTCGAGGCGCCCGAAGTGTTCGTGGGCCCGTTGCACGGCGGCGAAGTCGGCGGAGCGGTCGGTCACGTCCAACGCGATGGGCAGCAGTGCGTCGCCGTACTTCTCGGTCAGGTCGTCGAGCGTCGAGGTGTCGCGGGCGGTCGCGGCGACCTTGTCACCTCGCTCGAGGGCGGCGATCGCCCACTCCCGGCCGAAGCCTCGCGACGTACCGGTGATGAACCACACCTTCTCGGCCATGCCTTCTCTCCTTTTCTCCGCGAGCAGACGTATACGGCCCTGAATCTGCGCGATCGAGGGCCCTTTGCGTCTCCTCGCCCGGGGTCTCGACTCGTACCAACGTTTCATCCGGTTACCCATTCCCGGGACACGCACATTCACAGGTAGCGTCGGTGGCGTGAGCCGCGCGACGTTGGAGAAGAACCCCCAGGAAGTGGCGTCGATGTTCGACGGCGTCGCCCGTCGCTACGACATCACCAACACGGTGCTGTCGCTGGGGCAGGACCGCTACTGGCGGCGTGCGACGCGGGCCGCGCTGGACATCGGCCCCGGCGACGCGGTCCTCGACCTCGCGGCAGGGACGGCCGTGTCGACCGTCGAGCTCGGTCAGTCCGGGGCGTGGTGCGTGGCGGCGGACTTCTCGGTGGGCATGCTCGCCGCCGGCGCGGATCGCCAGGTGCCCAAGGTGGCCGGCGACGCGACGAAGCTGCCGTTCGCCGACGGCGTCTTCGACGCGGTGACCATCAGCTTCGGGCTGCGCAACATCGTCGACCACGTCGAGGGGCTTCGCGAGATGGCGCGGGTGACCCGCCCCGGCGGCCGGTTGGTCGTGTGCGAGTTCTCCACGCCGACGAACCCGTTGTTCGGCACGGCGTACAAGGAGTACCTGATGCGGGCGCTGCCGTCGGCGGCTCGCGCGGTGTCGAGCAATCCCGACGCCTACGTCTATCTCGCGGAGTCGATCCGGGCCTGGCCGGATCAGGCGGCGTTGGCGCGACGGATCGCCGACGCCGGTTGGTCGGCAGTGCGGTGGCGCAACCTCACCGGCGGCATCGTGGCCCTGCACGCTGCCACCAAGCCCTGACGGTTAGAGCTCACCTGAGGCCAGCATCGCCGCGAGTTGGGCGCGCGACCGAATACCGAGCTTGCGGTAGATCTGAGTCAGGTTCGCCTCGACGGTCTTGAGGCTGACGTAGAGCGTCGCCGCGACGTCGCGGTTCGTCATACCGGAGGTGGCCAGCTCGGCGATCCGCTGTTCGGACGCGGTGAGCGTGGGCTTCTGTGGGGCAGCGACCTTGGTCCGGCCGAGTTCGTCGCGGGCTCGGGCCGCCCACAGCGCCGCGCCGATCCGCTCGAACTCCCGTAGCGCCTCGGCGAAGGTGTCGGCGGCCGCCTGCTTCAACCGTTGCCGACGCTGCACCTGGCCGAGCACCAACAAGGTGCGGGCCCGTTCGAACGGCATCGGCAGCCGATCGTGCTGCGCGAGCGCGTCGGCGAGGGCACGCGCGGCCTCGTCGAGTTCGCCCTTGGCGGCCAACCACATCGCCCGCCCCCTGGCGCCGGTCGCCAGCAGCCACGGCCGGTCCAGTCGGCGACCGTCGTTCTCCAGCTGTTCGATCATCGGCTCGGCGTCGTCGGCGCGGCCGGTGGCGATGAGCGCCTCGATCGCATACGGCACGTAGTCGACGTTGCGCATCTCACCGCCGGGCAGCACCCCGAAGGCGTCGATCAGCGGCTGCAGCGTGGCCCGTGCCTCGGCGTGGTTGCCCACGGACAGTTCGACGAAGCCAAGAACCGTCAGGGCGCGGATCGCGAGCTGCGGCGTGCCGGTTTCCCTGGCGATCGCAAGCGCCGCGTTGGCGTCGTTGCGGGCGTCGGCTTCCAGCCCCCGGTGGGCGAGGACGGTGGCGCGGATCGCGAGTGCCACCCCTCGAAGGTTTTGCGTATCAATGTGTTCCGCGCGCTCGATGGCTTCCTCGGCGAGCACCTCCGCGGCGGCGAAGTCGCCGCGCCACACGTCGGCGAGCGCGGTGTGGGCGTCGAACATCATCACGTCGCTCTCGGCGCCGCGGGCCAGGCAGAGCTGCCGCACGGCGGCCGACTCGGCTCTCGCCGCCTCGAGTTCACCCGTCCACGCGTGCGTGATCGCCCTGACCGCGCAGGCCCGGAACTGCATGGGGACGTCCGCGTCGAGGTCCTCCAGTTCGAGGGCGCGTTGCAAGCTGGGTTCGTCGATGCCGTCGCCGCGCGTGCACTTGGTCAGAACCGACATCGCGAGCACTTGGCTGGTCAGCTCGGGCAGCGAGAGATTCCGGGCTCGTTCCAACGCCTCGTCGGTGCGTGCGACGGCTGCGTTCAGCTGTCCGGAGTACATCAGCGCAAACGACGACAGCAGCAGGATTCGCACGGTCAGAGCGAGGTCCTCTTCGGCGTCGTTGCACGCTCGGTCGAGCAACTCGATGGCCTCGACCAGGCTGTCGCTGTAAATGCGAATGGCGGCAAGCAGATTCAGCGCAAAGGCCCGAAGCGACCCCGGCGGAAGTTGGTCGACCGTCGGCACCAGCAGCTCGCCTGCACGTTGAGCCTCTCCGGCGCGGAAGTGGTGGTCGGCGCAGCGGATCCGACGGTCGGGGGTGTCGCCGCCGAGGTTGATGGCGAGGTCCAAGAGTTCGGCGGCGGCCGCCGGGGCTCCTCGCACGCGGGCGGAGTCTGCCGCGGTGTCGAGGGCCAGCAGGGTCGCGGGATCCGCGCTGGAGGCGGCAAGCGCCAGGTGGCGTGCGCGCATCTCCGGTTGTTCGACGATCCCGGCCAGGGCGCGGTGCATCTGGCGGCGGCGGGCGGGTCCCACCACGCTGTAGACGCCGCGGGCGAGTAGCGGATGGGCGAACCTCACCCGGTTGCCCGCGATGTGCACGATGCCGTCGGTCTCGGGTACTTCGAGGAGTTCGACGACGCGTTGCGGGGTCTGTTCGGTGACGTCGGCCAGCAGGTCGACCGTCGGCGTGCCGACGCTGGCCGCGGCCAGCAGGACGGTCTGGGTGTTCTCGCCGAACTGGTCGAGTCGGGAGCGGACCAGGTCGGCCAACGACCCAGGAAGCGCCGCGTCGGCCAGGCTCGACTGCCCGTCGATCGCCCGCGCCAGCTCGAGCGCATAGAACGGGTTGCCTCCGGAGAGCTCACTGATTCGGCCGATCGTCGGCCGGGAGAACGAGCGGCCCAGCTTGCTGGATATGACTTGTCGCAGACCGCTAACACTCAACGGCCCCACCAAGATTCGCTCTACGCCGTCGAGCCGGCTGAGCTTGAGCCAGTCGGTGCCGTGCAGTCCGTCGTCCCCTGTTCGTTCCGTGGCGAGCACCCCGACGGCGCCCTTGAGCCGACGGCTGGCGAACGCGACGACCGCCTGGCTCGAGGAGTCGAGCCACTGCACGTCGTCGAGTGCCACGATGACGGGCGCGTCGGCGGCGAGCCGGTCCAGCAGCGTCAGGAACGCCGAGGCGACCACCCGTTCGTCGGTGACCGGACCGGTTCCGTCACCTTCGAGCAGCACGCGGTCGATTGCCACCCGTTGTAGATGGGGCAGCGTGTCGAGCACCGCGGCGCTGACGGGCTCGAGCAGGTCGGCGAGTACCGCGTAGGTCAGCCCGGACTCGGCTTGGCCACCGCGGGCCGACAACACCTGAAAACCGTTGTCCCTGGCCTGTTCCAGCGCACCGAGCCACAGCGTGGTCTTGCCGATGCCTGCTTCGCCGCCGATGACGAGCGCCGACGGTCGTGTCGCCGTGGACTCCAGAAATGCAGTCACCGCACGCGTCTCGGCCGTCCGTAAGCGCACCACCTATTGGGCCCCCCGTCGTCGGAATTCGCCCCTGGTCGCCTGTAGCCGCTTTGGGCAAACGGCAAACCGATTATTGCTTACGTCACCGTAGATTTAACACGTAAGCGGTACAAACCCGCAGCGGCAACTTTGGCAAACACGTTGCACTCTGCTCAGTTGAACGGCTTCCGGTCGTCGATCAGGCGCGATCCAGCCCCGGCCGTGCGCCATGCCCTGGCAACCCAATCCGCGTCGTCGTCGGTCACCAGATTGCCCATGACGCGGACGGCGACCCCCATGAGGAACGACGAGCGCATCGCGACCGGGCCGACGGTCGGCAGGAAGCGGGGAATCGTCAGCAACAGAGCGAGCCGGCGCGCGACCGAGAATCCGTGGGCGTAGTGCCGGTGCAGTTCGGCGGGCCACGCCTGCGTCAGATCGCCGGTGCCGAGCATCTCGGCGGCTAGTCGGCCGGTCTCCAGTCCGTAGTCGATGCCCTCGCCGTTGAGGGGGTTGACGCACGCCGCGGCGTCTCCGATCAGCATCCAGTTTGGCCCGGCGACACCGGAGACCGCGCCGCCCATCGGCAACAGCGCCGACA
Source organism: Mycobacterium sp. AT1 (assembly GCF_002043095.1). Taxonomy (GTDB): domain Bacteria; phylum Actinomycetota; class Actinomycetes; order Mycobacteriales; family Mycobacteriaceae; genus Mycobacterium. The sequence goes on from NZ_MVOC01000023.1 coordinate 54,208, forward strand.
GTGCCGCCCGCGGTTCGGCAGAGAAGCCCCACTCGTCACGCCGCAGGTTCGTGTAGTGCGAGAGGAGCGGACGCAGGGCGGCGTCGGCGGGCCGCTTCGCCGAGGCAAGGGCGCCGACGCCGATGTTCACCTCGCCGTCCCCGAGGGGGAAGATCCAGCCGTACCCGGGTAGGACCTCGCCGGCGGGGGAGCGGAGTTCGAGGTGCGAGGTGATCCACGGTTCGTTGGTGCGTGGGCTCGCGACGTAGCCGCGGATCGCGACGCCGTAGACGGTCTCCTTGTGCCATTCGCGGCCGAGCACGCGGCCCAGCGTCGAGCGGACACCGTCGGCGACGATCAGCTCTCGGCACCCGACCGCGGTGCCGTCCTCGAGAGTCACCGACGTTGCTCGGCCAGCTGAGTCATGTTCCACCCCAATGGCTTTGGCTCCGAGCAGCATCTGCGCCCCGTCGTCGACCGCGACCTGACGGATGCGCTCGTCGAGCTCGGTCCGTGGGACGGCACTGCTGGTGGGCGGGAACGACGGGCCCGGCCACTCGATCTCCACGTCTGCGCCGAAGCCCGACATCCGCAGCCCGCGATGGCGAACCCTGCCGCCCAGCCAGGGACCGAGACCGAGCAACTCGAGTTCGGCGATCGCGCGAGGGGTGAGGCCGTCGCCGCACGCCTTGTCCCGTGGGAAGTGTTGACCGTCGATCACCAGCACGTCGCGGCCGCTGCGGACTGCCCACGCGGCGGCTGCAGAACCGGCAGGTCCAGCGCCAATCACCACCACGTCATGTTTGAGGTCCACACCTCCCAGTATGTTGTAGCAATGAAGACACCAGCGACCGTGGTCGCCGGCGTGGAGTTCGGGGACGCAATCTTCGCGGCGAGTGTTCGCGACGGGGTGGCGCGCATCGAAGAACTCATGGCCACCGAGCTGGGCAAGGCCGACGAGCTCATGGCCGAGGCCGTTCAGCACCTCTTCCAAGCCGGCGGCAAGCGGTTCCGTCCGCTGTTCACCGTGCTCTCGGCACAACTGGGTCCCGAGCCCGACGCGTGGCAGGTCACCGTTGCCGGTGCCGTCATCGAGGCGGTGCACCTCGCGACGCTCTACCACGACGACGTGATGGACGAGGCGCAGGTGCGCCGCGGTGCCGACAGCGCGAACGCGAGGTGGGGCAACAACATCGCGATCCTGGCCGGTGACTATCTCTTCGCGACGGCCTCGCGCCTCGTCGCCCAACTCGGTCCCGACGCCGTCCTCGTCATCGCCGACACGTTCGCGCAACTGGTCACCGGCCAGATGCGCGAGACGCGCGGAGTGGTCGAGGGCGCGGACTCCGTCGAGCACTACCTCAAGGTCGTGTACGAAAAGACGGCCTGCCTGATCGCGGCGTCCGGCACGTTCGGTGCGACGTTCTCCGGAGCCGACGACGAGCAGATCCAGCGGCTCGGCAGGCTCGGCGGCATCGTCGGCACGGCCTTCCAGATCTCCGACGACATCATCGACATCGACAGCGATCCCGACGAGTCGGGCAAGCTGCCCGGCACCGATCTTCGGGAAGGCGTGCACACCCTGCCCGTGCTGTTCGCGTTGCAAGAGAGCGGGCCGGACGCCGACCGCCTTCGTCACCTGCTCAAGGGTCCCGTGGAGGACGACGCGGACGTGGCCGAGGCGTTGGCGCTGTTGCGTTCGTCACGAGGAATCGTGCGAGCGAAGGAAACCGTCGCCGACTACGCCGCGCAAGCCCGCGACGAGCTGGCCAAACTCCCCGACGTGCCTGGCCGGCTGGCGCTGGCCAACCTGGTCGACTACACGATCAACCGACACGGCTGATTGGAACCAGACACCGGCCCCCGTGCGTTGGTTCAGCGAACGACTCCCAAGGTTTGAGTAGTCGGTGGTTTGAGTAGGAGGGCCAATGACTTGGCATCCGCACGCGAACCGGTTCAAGACGTTCTTGTTGCTCGCCGTCTTCTCCGGGCTGATCGTGTTCGTGGGCGCGCTGTTCGGCAGATCCATCATGTTCCTCGCCGTGCTGTTCGCGGTCGGCATGAACGTGTGGGTCTACTTCAACAGTGACAAGTTGGCGCTGAAGGCGATGCACGCCCAGCCGGTCAACGAAATGCAGGCTCCCGCGATGTACCGCATCGTCCGCGAGTTGGCGACGACGGCGCACCAGCCGATGCCGCGGCTGTACGTCAGCGACACCGCCGCGCCCAACGCCTTCGCGACGGGTCGCAATCCCCGCAACGCGGCGGTCTGCTGCACCACCGGCATCCTGGACATCCTCGAGGAGCGCGAGCTGCGGGCCGTGCTCGGTCATGAGCTGTCGCACGTCTACAACCGCGACATCCTGATCTCCTGCGTGGCGGGCGCAATGGCGTCGGTCATCACGGCGCTGGCGAACCTGGCCTTCTTCGCGAGCATGTTCGGCGGGAACCGCGAAGGCGGCACCAATCCCTTTGCGATCCTGCTGGTTTCACTGCTCGGTCCCATCGCGGCGACCGTCATCAAGATGGCGGTGTCGCGGTCGCGGGAGTTCCAGGCCGACCAGTCCGGAGCCGAGCTGACCGGTGACCCGCTGGCGTTGGCCAGTGCGCTGCGCAAGATCAGTAGGGGTGTCGAGTTGGCGCCGTTGCCCCCCGAGACGCAGCTGGCCGACCAGGCGCACCTGATGATCGCCAACCCGTTCCGGGCCGGCGAGAAGATCGGCAAGCTGTTCTCCACGCACCCGCCGATGGAGGAGCGCATCGCGCGCCTCGAGCAGATGGCCGGCCGGGGCCCCGGGCAGTACTGACGCCACGGTTAACGTTTCGTCGGCGTCGACCGATGACCCCGGTGTGACGACTACTCCGTTTGGTAAGCCCGCACCCGAGGGACGCCTGCTCTACGCTGATCGCGTGCTAAGCAGACTTCTGATCGGCCTGGTCGCTGCGGGGGCAGCCGTGATCGGCGTGCCGGGAGTGGCCGCCGCCGATCCGGAACCAGGGCCGCCGCCTTCGCCCCCCGCGCCCAACGTCATGGGCTTCGCGTCGGTCAAGCCGTCGGAGTTCCTGCTGCAGGACGGGTCGATGTACGGCTTCGCCGTGCCGGGCGACATCGCCTGCATCATCAACCGCAACTCCGGCAACTACGGCTGCAGCGGCCCCATCCCGGCCGCGCCGAACGGCGCCAACGTGGTCACCGGTCAGCAGGTCGGCCCGGCGGGGTTCTCGAACGCCGATCGTCCGCTGTACGTGTTCGAAACCTTGCCCAAGCGCCTAGAGCCCGGGACGAAGATCAGCTTCCGCAACGTCACGTGCGGCACCGACGGGACGACCACGACGTGCACCAACAACTACGACGGTGGCGGCTTCGTCATCAGCCCGGCGGGCAGCTTTGCCGTCGACCCGAACAACCCGCTGATCGACCGGCCGCAGCCGTCGAACCCGTACGCCAACTGACGGGCCGCTAGAAGCCCGAGCCGTGCACCTCGTGGCCGGGCTTCTCGGCCGCGAGGCCGCGGTAGGCGTCCTCGACCGTCGACCCGTGGTTGATGACGCGGTCGACCTCGCGGGCGATCGGCATGTTCAGGCCGTGCTTGTCGGCGAATTCCATGATGACGCTGGCGGCCTTCACGCCTTCGGCGACCTGATTCATGGACGCGATGATCTCGTCGATCGACTTGCCGGAACCCAATTGTTCGCCGACGTGGCGATTGCGGCTGCGCTGGCTGGTGCAGGTGACGATCAGGTCGCCCATGCCTGCCAGCCCGGCGAACGTGTCGCGGTGACCGCCCATGGCCTCGCCGAGCTTGGACATCTCCCGCACGGCGCGCGCCATCACCATCGCGCGGGTGTTCTCGCCGATGCCCAGTGAGTAGCCCATGCCGACGGCGATCGCGTAGACGTTCTTGAGCGCTCCGGCCATCTCGACGCCCACCACGTCATCGGTGGTGTAGGTGCGGAAACGCTGGGTGCGGAACAGGTTTCCGAGGTTGGCGGCCAGCAGCTGGTCTGGCATGGCGAGCACCGCCGCTGCGGCGTAGCCCTCGGCCACTTCGCGGGCGATGTTGGGACCCGCGAGGATTCCGGCCGGGTGACCGGGCAGCACCTCGTTGACGATCTCGCTCATCCGCATGTTGGTGCCCTGCTCGAGGCCCTTGACCAAGGACACGACGGGCACCCACGGCCGCAATTCCTTGGCGAGCTCCTCCAGCACGCCGCGGAAGCCGTGCGACGGCACGCCCATCACCAGGACATCGGCGCAGTTGGCGGCCTCGGCGAAGTCGGTGGTGGCGCGAAGGCTCTCGGCGAGCTCGACCTCATCGCCCAGATAGCGGGAGTTGCGGTGGTTGTCGTTGATGTCGTCAGCGGTTTGCTGCGAGCGAACCCACTGCAGAGTCGGCCCACGGCGGGCGCAGATCGAGGCCACCGTGGTGCCCCAGGAGCCTCCACCGAGGACGACGACGTTCGGTTTGCGCTGCGCAGGTGCCATGGCGATCAGGGTATGGCCGACGGCCTCGGCGAGTGAATGCTTTGGCGACGCAACGTTTTTCTTTCACGGTCAAGATCGTTGATTGGCAGGTCAATCGAGGTTGCCAGGGGGCCTGATGACGGACTTGCATTTTGGCGCGCTACAGAAGGTCCCTGGGGGTTATGCTATGGCGCATCGCACACGCGCCCGTTGCTCATACATAGGAGAACCCGTGAAATCCACCCTCATCGTCGCCGGCCTCATCGGTTTCGCAAGCGCCGGCGGCTTTGCCTTGGCAGCGCCCGCGTCGGCGTCTTGTGCGCAGGGGTTCACCTCCATCCCGTGCACCATCGCGCAGAACGTGGCATCCGCTCCTGCCACCACGGTGGGCAGCCTCGCGGCGGCGCCCGGTCAGTTCGTCGGTGGTGTCGCCTCGACGGCTCAGATCGCCGGTGTCGGTTGCCCCGCAGATGACGAGGGCAACGTCGAGGCCTGTGGTCTGCCTGCTGTCCCGGGTCAGTTCGTCGCCGGGGTCGCGGGACTCCCCAGCCAGTTCGCCGCCGGTGGCAACCAGATCGCGACGGCGCCGCAGACCATCGCGGGTGCTCTCGCCGCAGCCCCGGGCCAGTTCGTCCGCGCCATCCAGAACGGTGGAACGGATCCCGAGTCCGAATAGGCTTCACCCTCGCCCAACGGGCGCTGAACCAACAGCGAGCCCGGAGACGTCCAACGTCTCCGGGCTCGCTGCATTCACGGGTGCGGTGAGGGCCGGTGGCCGTCGCCCAACGTGACGCCACTGCGCTGAAACCGCGCCATTCTCACCGTGGCGTCACGTTCGGCGCTACCGGTAGTTGACGAACTGCAGCGCCACCTCGAGGTCGGCACCCCGCAGCAGCGACTGCACGGCCTGCAGGTCGTCGCGCTTCTTGGAGCTGACGCGGATCTCCTCGCCCTGGATCTGCGCCTTGACGCCCTTGGGGCCCTCGTCGCGGATGAGCTTGGTGATCTTCTTGGCGTTCTCGCTGTCGATCCCCTGCTTGATGCTGCCGATGACCTTGTAGGTCTTGCCGGAGGCCTGCGGGTCGCCGGCGTCGAAGGCCTTCATCGAGATGTCGCGCCGGATCAGCTTTTCCTTGAAGACGTCGACTGCGGCCTTCACGCGTTCCTCGGTGGAGGAGACGAGGATGATGCCCTCCTCGCCCTGCCATTCGATGGTGGTGTCGGTGCCGCGGAAGTCGAATCGAGTGGACAACTCCTTGGCAGCCTGGTTGAGCGCGTTGTCGACCTCTTGGCGATCGGCCTTGCTGACGACGTCGAAGCTGGAATCCGCCATGGACTTGCTCCCTCCTATGTTGATGCGTTTTCGTGTTGGGACCATCCTCGTTGTACCCTGCTAGTCGCACCAAACCGGGGTTCCGGATTGGTGCGAATCCCGGCAGGTTGCCCGAGCGGCCAATGGGAGCGGACTGTAAATCCGTCGGCTAACGCCTACACAGGTTCGAATCCTGTACCTGCCACACCCAGCCAGGCCCCCTTTCGAGGGGGCCTGGCTGCGTTGTGGGGCGGAATGGCAACGTGTGCGACTGGCTGGGTCTACGCGTGCGCGGCAGATCCCCGTGGGTCCCCGCAACCGAGTGTCTCCGGATACCGGCGGTGCAGGCCGTCCATGAGTCGGTGCGCCTCGCGGAGCTCCCGACGCAGTTCGGACTGCTGACGGTGGATGTGGGCGATTCCCCGAGCGGACCTTCGCTGATTTCGTCGCTCGACGATCTCCAGCTGGCGAGACACCTTTTCGACCTGTTCGCGAAGTTCCTTCAGGAGCGTTCGAGCCTGGAGGGCCTCCGCGTCGTCCGACATGTGGCCATCGTCTCATCAAAATCTAATGATTGCTCGTCGACCTGGGACTCGGCGGCCCATGCGTGAACCACCGGTTGACGCCGCGTAACCGCGGGCCCACAATTTCGCATTGTGGCCAACTTGAGCGAACAGGTGGCGCTGACGCAACTGGAAGATCGGTTGAACAGCGTTTACGTCGACATTCCGACTGACCGCATTCAGTCCGCCATGCGAAGCGCGCAGGCGCGATTCGAGGACAGCAAGATACGGGACTTCGTGCCGCTGCTGGTGGAGCGCAGGGTGCGAGCCGAGCTGGCAAGCACGTAGCTGAGAGCGTGGTCAGCGCTCGCGCAGGCCGTCAGCCGACAGCGCCGTACTCGGTCTGGAACGAGTCGTAGGCGTCGTTGATCAACTCGGTCGCGGCCTCGGGATGATTGCGCGCGATTGCCTCGATCGCAGCCCAGGTGGTCGCGCCCAACGCGCAACTTCGGCCAGGAAGGCGCCCCTCGGTGATGGCGCACATCAGCGCGTGCTCGAAGGCCGAGCGGACGCCACCGGTCGGTGCCGGCCGCGTCATTCGGCGACCGCTGCCGACACGGTTGACGCGACCCGAGCGGCCAGCAGGTGACCCCAAATCAGAGCTGCCTCGGTCTGATGGGGAACGCCGTCGCCCTTGCCGCCGACCAGATGCGCCAGCGCCGTTGCCAAGGCGGCGGGGCCGATGCCGGTCTGGTGTACGGCCTTGACGAGGTCGTCGAAGGCGTCGCGCGCGGAGCATCCACGGAGTCCCATCAGGATGCCGGTCGCCAGGTCGATCATGCGTCGTGACGACGGGTCCTCGCGTCGGCCCGGTGTGGTCATGGCAGCGCTCCTTCGGTCTTCTTCGTCACGGACCCGGTCTACCTCGCGCAGATGAACGTGAGTCGACGTCGCAGTGTCGCGCGTCCCCGCGCCACGGGGAATGGTCATCGAATCGGCGTCCATCGTTTGGCGCCAGGTCACCCAGGCAGCCGGCACTCACGGCTACTCCTTCGTCCGATGCGCCAGAACCCCTCGAACGGCACTCGCGACGTCGTCTGCCGTGAAGCCGAAGTGGCGGTGCAGATCCGCGGCGGGGCCGGACGCGCCGAAACCATTGACCGCGATGATTCGACCCAGCGGCCCGACGTGGCGTTCCCAGCCGAACCCCGAGGCCGCCTCGACGGACACTCGCGCGGTGAGACTCGGCGGCAGGACCTCGTCGCGGTAGTCCCGGTCCTGGGCGTCGAACAGCGCCCACGACGGCATGCTGACCACGCGAACGGCGATGCCAGACGCGGCGAGTAGCTCCCTGGCCTGCATCGCCAGTGCCACTTCACTTCCGGTGGCGATGATCAGCGCGGCGGGCCGTGCACCGTCGGCCGGGTCGGCCAACACGTATGCGCCGCGGGCCACGCCTGCTGCCGACCCGAGGGTCGTCCTGTCGAAGACGGGACCGTCCTGTTTGGACAGCACCAGTGCGACGGGCCTGTCGTCGACGGACATGATGACCCGCCACGCTTCGCGAATCTCGTTGGCGTCGGCGGGGCGCAGGTCGACCATGTTGGGCATCGCGCGCAGTGAGGCCAGCTGTTCGACGGGCTGGTGCGTGGGACCGTCCTCGCCCATGCCGATGGAGTCGTGGGTGTAGACGTGGATCACCGGCTGGCCCATCAGGGCGCCGAGGCGCAGAGGTCCACGCTGGAAGTCGGAGAAGACGAGGAAGCCCGCTTGGAAGGGTCGTAAACCGCTGAGCGCCAGCCCGTTTGCGGCCGCGGCCGCGGCGGCCTCGCGCACCCCGAAGTGCAGATTCCTTCCGGCGTAGTCGGCGGGGCCGAAGTGTCCGCTGGCGCCGTCGAGCGCCGTCTTGGTCGACGGGGCCAGGTCGGACGCGCCGCCAAGCAGCCACGGCACCGCCGTGGCGACCGCGTTGAGGACTCGGTGATTGGCGATTCGGCCGGCGATGGGGCCGTCGGCGGGGGTGAACTCGGGCAGGTCGTCGTCCCAGCCATCGGGCAGCGTCCGGGTGATCATCGACGCGAGCCCGTCGGCAAGGTCGGGATGGGCGGTCTGGTATCGGGCCAGCATGGCGTTCCAGTCGGCGCGCGCCCTCGTACCTCTGGCGGCGACGCCGAGCGCGAACTGCTCATAGGCGGCGTCGGGGACGAGGAAGTGGGCGTCCGCCGGCCACTGGTAGAAGCGTTTGGCGGCGCGCGCCTCGTCGGCGCCCAGCGGTTCACTGTGTGCCGACGCGGTGCCCTGCTTGGTGGGTGCGCCGTAGCCGATGATGCTGCGGACGATGATGAGCATCGGAGATCCGGTGTGCGACGTGAATTGGCTGAAAGCCCTTTGTAGCGCGCCGATGTCGTTGGCGTCCGCGACGTAGGTGACGGTCCACCCGTAGGAGCGGAACCTGGTTGCCACGTCTTCGGTGAACGCCAGCGACGTCTCGCCCTCGATCGTGATCGCGTTGCTGTCGTAGATCCAGCAGAGGTTGTCCAGTTTGAGGTGCCCGGCCAGCGACGCCGCCTCCTGGCTGATGCCCTCCATCATGTCGCCGTCACCCGCGAGGGCGTACACGCGGTAGTCGAACACGTCGAAGCCCGGCCGGTTGAACTGCGCCGCTTGCCATTTGCCTGCCATCGCCATGCCGACACTGGTGGCGACACCCGTTCCCAACGGCCCTGTCGTGCACTCGATTCCGTCGGCCAGTTCGTATTCTGGGTGTCCCGCGCACGGGCTCCCGAGTTGACGGAAGCGGCGGATGTCGTCGAGTTCGATCGTCAGTCGGTCGCGTTCGGCGCAGCGGACGCGGGCCAGGTGTAGCAGCGCGTAGAGCAGCATCGAGGCGTGTCCCGCCGACAGCACGAACCGGTCGCGGTTGATCCAGCGGGGATCGTCGACGTCGTAGGTCAGTGCCCGGTTCCACAGCGTGTATCCGACCGGAGCCAGCGCCATCGCGGCGCCGGGATGGCCCGACTTCGCCTCCGCCACGGCGTCGATGACCAGTGTTCTGATCGTGTTGACGGCGACCGTGTCGGCGTCGACGGTGACGGTGGTGGCCAGATCGGTCATGGTAATTCCTTTGAGAGTCATGGATTTTCGAGCCCGATGGGATTGGCGGGAGCCGCCTGCGGTGCGTGCCGGAAGGTCGCCCCGAGCACTGCCATCGCGGCGAATCCCGTTCCGCCGGCGGCGCCAGCGCCAGGAGTCAGCGTCATGTCCGTGCCGGTGGCGGTGTTGACCAGTTCGCTCCATTGGTGAAGCCGGCGCTCGAGGATGACGACTTGCGCGTGGGTGGCACCCTTCTGCGGGCCGAACGCCGTCGCGGCGCCGTTGGGGCCGAGGAGCGGATTGGTGACGTCGGCCGCCAAGGTGAACGTGGTGTCGGCCACCCGCGGATCCATCGCGGTCAGGTCTAGGTATGCGGCGTTGCCGATTGCGTTGATCCCCAACGTCAGTGGGCGGCCGCGGTGCGAGTGCAGCACCGCGCCGAGCGCCAGTAGCATGCCTGCGCCGCCGTCGGTGCTGACGCTGCCGCCGAGCACGAGGACGATCTCGGTGCAGCCCACGTCGATGGCGTGCTTCACCAGCTGGCCGAGTCCGAGTGTGGTGGCGTTCAGCGGGTTGTCGCCGCGCTTGGTGCTCCCCACCGCGGTGGCGAGCTCGACGACGGCGGTCTGGTCCCTGACTGCAATCCTGGCCGGGCGGCGTCGGGTGTCCCAGGGGCCCGCTGCGGTCGCCGGGACCGCCGTGAACCCCGCGGCGAGGCTGCCCTCGAACGTGTCGGGGACGGGGACGACGGTCGTCACGGTGTCGGGTGGCCGGAGAGTCGCTCGACGAGCCGGAACAGGGCGGAGTGGTCGAGGTCGCCGTCGCCCTGAGCGTGGGCCGTCGACACGAGTTGGGCGACGACCGCGCCGAGCGGGGTGGCGGTCCGTGACGTCCTGGCGGCTGCGGTGAAGATGCCGAGGTCCTTGTCGTGCAGGGCAATTCGGAACCCGGGATTGAACTGGCGGGCCACCATCGTCCGCGCCTTGCGGGCCATGACGGTACTGCCGGCCAGGCCTGCCTCGAGTACCGAGATCGCCTTCTCGGTGTCGACCTGTTGCGCTTCGAGGAACACCAGGGCCTCCGCCAGGAGTTCGATGTTGCCCGCCACGATCAGCTGGTTGGCGGCCTTGACGGTTTGACCGGCGCCCACCGGACCGACGTGAACGATGGTCGTGCCGACGTGCACGAGGACCTCGGTGGCTTCGGCGACCGACTCTGCCGGTCCGCCGACCATGATCGACAACGTGCCGTCGACTGCGGCTTGCTCTCCACCGCTGACAGGGGCGTCGAGGAACCTGAGTCCACGCTTCTCGGCTGCCTCGCCGACGGCGCGCGCGGTATCGGGTCGGATGGTGCTCATGTCGATGAACAGCGCGCCAGGAGCGGCCGATGCGAGGATGCCCGCCGAACCGAGCGCCACCGACTCGACGTCGGGGGAGTCGGGGAGCATCGTGATGACGACGTCCGCGTCGCGGACGGCGCTCGCGACGTCGTCGGCGGCCCGCATGCCCGTGCTCACCAGCGCGTCGACCTTGGCTCTGGTGCGGCTGAAGCCGACGACGTCCAGTCCGGCGGCGCACAGGTTCGCGGCCATCGGCGAGCCCATGATGCCGAGTCCGATGAAGGCGACGGTGGGCGTGTCACTCCGCGGGGCGGTCATCGGGTCACCTGGGCGACGGTCGAGGTGACGTCTGCGTTCGAACTCGAGGTCAACCGGTGCAGCCAGGCAAGTCCGGCAACCGTGTCACCGGTCGGGACGTACTCCAGCCCAAGCCTTCCCGTGTAACCGGCCTGATCGAGGAGCTCGACCAACTCGACGATGGGGGCGTCCCCTGAGCCGGGCTCGTGGCGGCCGGGGGCATCCGCGATCTGGACGTGTCCGATGTGGTCGACGTGTTCGGTCACCACGCGGCGGACGTCGTCGCCGTTGACGGTCAGGTGGTACAGATCGGCCAACAACGCGATCCTGCCGCGCTGGGTCCGCTCGCGCACCCCTCGGATCACCCCGAGCACGTCACCGGCCAGCTTGAGTGGGTAGGCGTCCATGCCGCTGACCGGCTCGACGAGTACGGTCGCCCCGATCGAATCGGCGTGCTCCGTGGCGGCGGCGAGGGCGGCGAGGGCGGCCTCGTCCTGCTCGGCGATGCTCAGTTCCGGTGAGCGGTTGCCGTAGAGCGCGTTGAACGCGGTGACGCCCAGCCGGGCGCCGACGTCGACGGCGATGGCGACGCTGTCGTCGAATTCGTTCCTGCGGTGCGGGTTCGACGCGATGCCGCGATCTCCGCCCGCCATGTTGCCTGCGAAGAAGTTCAGGCCGCGGAGGGTCACGCCGGCGTCGGCGACCGTCGCCACGAATGCGTCGACCTCGGCGGCAGACGGGGCGGCGACGGCGAAGGGCCACCAGCACTCGATCGACTCGAAACCGGCCGCTGCCGCGGCTGCCGGCCGTCGTTCGAAGGGTACGTCACCGAACAGCAGGGAGATGTTCGCCTGCGACGTCGCCCACAATGCGGAAGCCATCACGTCCTCTTTTCAAAACCGTTGGGCTGCATGGTTGTCGCAGCGTCAACGACACTAGGTACTGGCGTGGCAATGAACAATGACGAACACCGGCGACGATTATTCGCAGACGGCGAACAGTTGGCCGGACGGCCGAGTAGTCTTTCGCCGCATGACGCAGCCCAACATCAGTCTCCGCCAGTTGCGCGCGTTCCTGACCGTTGCCGAGCACCGCAGCTTCTCGCGCGCGGCCGAGCAGTTGTTGGTGTCCAACCCGTGGTTGAGCGAGACGATCAAGGACCTGGAACGCCAGCTCAAGGTGCAGCTGTTCGTCCGCACCACCCGGTCGGTGGAACTGACCGACGCCGGTGCGGTCTTCTCGCACCTCGTCGCCCGGGTCCTCGACGACCTCGACTCCGCCGTCAAGTCCGCGCAGCGGACGGCCGACCGGGACGGCTCGGCGTTGACGTTGGGGTACACGATCGGCGCCGGGCTGGAGGTCATCCCGTGGCTGCTGCGAACGTTCGCCGCCGAGTATCCGCAGCGTCTGCTGCGATCGGTGGAGTACGACTTCGCCGACCCCACCGCCGGTTTGCGTGACTCCTCGGTCCACGCCGCGATCATCCGGCCGCCGACCGGCCTTGCCGGTCTGACCACCTTGGAATTGGTCAGCGAGGACCGGGTGGTGTGCCTTCCGGACGGGCATCCGCTGGCGAGCCAGGACAGTGTGTGCGTCGCCGATCTGCTCAAGGAACCCATCATCGCCGCGCCAAAGGCGCCCGGTCCGTGGCGGGACTACTGGTTGCTCAGCGAGTACCGCACGACGCCTGCCCTGGTCGTCGACGAGGCCAGCACCCGCGACGCCGAGCTGCACCTCGTCGCCCGCGGCGTCGGCATCAGCGTGACTTCCGCTGGAGCGCAACGCTTTTACTCCCGGCCCGGGGTGGCCTTTCGGCGCATTCGAGACATCCCGCCGTGCGTGGTGGCGTTGGCGTGGTGGCCGGAGCACACCGCCAAGGTCGCCGATCTCGTGGCCATCGCCACCGGGTTCAGCGCCGTCGCCGAACAACTCAAGGCGGCCAACCGGCTCGCCATCCCGTGAGCATAGTTCGGGGCTACCGAACAATGGTCCGTCAGGTTCGTCATTGTGTCAGGCGGATCGCGGTCATACGGTCGACCCACTCCGATCGGTGGTGTCGTCGCAACGTTGCGTTGGCGTGATGGTCACCGAGTAGGTGTCAGCACATCCCCAGCCGCTACTAGATGCAGTGGCACTCCGGCCCGAGGGCCGCCGCACGAGAAATGGGAAGCATGACTTCACCGGCAGAACCAACGAGCCCACAGCCCAAGTTGCGGCGCTCCCTGGCGACCTGGGCGGCAATCTCGCTGTCCGTGGCCGCGATGGGCGCCAGCCTCGCCATCAACATCAACCCGCAGGGCGCAGGTGCGACCGTGGGCAGGGCCGTCCCGCTGACGTTCATCCTGGCCACCGTCGGAGTGCTGCTGGTGGCCTACGGATTCGCCAGAATCTGCAGCCGACTCAGCCACGCGGGCTCGGTGTTCGGCTTGACCGGCGTGACCCTCGGCCCGCGAGCCGGTGTGGTGGCCGGGTGGTCGCTGCTAGGCGCCTACCTGAGCTTCATGCTGACCACGTCGATGACGGCGGGCATCTTCGGCGCTGAATTCCTCCGTGGGCTAGGGCTTTACGAGACCACGCCCGCCATCGTGCCCTGGATCATCGCCCTGGTTTCGGTGGGCATCGCCACCCTGCTAGCCATCTCGCCGGTGAAGAAGTCGATGGCGACGCTGCTGTGGGTGGAGATCTGTACGACCGCTGTCATCGTGGTGATCGCCGTCGTGGTCGTCGTCCGCGTGGTCGGGGGTAGCGCTCCCGGTGGGCAGCGATTCAACCTCGACATGTTCAGCGTGCCGCCCGGCATTTCGACCAGCACGCTGTTCCTTGGCATCGTGTTCGGCTTCCTGTCGTTCGCCGGTTTCGAAGCGGCCGCCGCCCTCGGTGAGGAGACGACCAACCCGAGGCGGGCCATTCCGATCGCCATCTTCGGCGTGGCCCTGTTCGGCGGGCTCTTCTACATCGTGGGCACCACGGTCGAGATGCTCGGCTTCGGCACCGATGCCGCTGGGGTGGAGGCATTTTCGAAGTCGGCGTCGCTATTCGGCACGCTGGGTGAACAGTACGTCAGCCCGGTCGTCGGCGACCTGGTCACCTTGGGTACCGCGATCTCCGCGATGGGGTGCGCGTTGGCGACCGCTGTCGCCGCGTCACGACTGCTGTTCGCGCTCAACCGAGGGGCCTTCGAAAATCGCGGTTTCACGAAGGTCTCGGCCAAGTCCGGCACCCCGATCAGCGCGACGTTGTTCGTCTGCGGGCTGGCCGCGGCGATCATCGTGCTGATGCGGCTGTTGGTCACCGACACCGCCTTCGACCTGTTCGCGTGGTCGGGAACGGTTGGGACGCTGGTGCTCCTGGTTGCGTACGCACTGTTCTCCGTCGGTGCCTGGTACTACCTCTGCGTCCGCGCACCACGGCTGGGACACGAGGCCGCCGCCCTCGACTACGTGGTGCCGCTGCTCGCCATCGCGGTGATCGGCTACACCATGTTCCGCAACGTCTCGCCATGGCCGTCCACGGGTGCGGGACGCGCCAACATCGTCATTGCGACGGTATGGGTGATCACGATCGTCGTCGTCATCTTCGCCGCACCCAAGACGACGCGACGGATTGCGGAGTCGTTGAGCCGCGACGAGGGACTCACCGCGGACGCGGGCTACCTGGCCGTCGCAGTCGAGGCGGTCGAAGAGCAGCTGCATCGCGACCCGACCTCCGCTGGCACGCCGCGGGTGACCGGCGGCTTCCATGGCGAGACTCCGGAAGTTGCCAAGTCGTGACCCGCGGGACGACACATCTCGGCATCGACGACGACTGGACCTATCACGGCCTGCGGGTCGTCCGGATGCAGAACGAACACCTGGCCGTCGACGTGTTGCCCGAACGCGGCGCCAACATCTTTCGGGTCGTCGACAAGAAGCGTGACGTCGACCTGTTGTGGAAGTCGCCGCGGGTCGCCCCCCACGTCGCGGCGGTGCACGCGGACTTCGACGATCATTGGGCAGGCGGCTGGGACGACGCCTTCCCAGGGGGCCGGGCGTGCCGCAACCGGTACGGCGACCTACTGCCCTACATGGGTGAGGTGTGGACGGCACGGTCGGACTACCAAATCCGTTCCACTGCAGATGAAGTGGTGCTCACCACCACGGTTCGCACCCCGATCACGCCCGCCGAGCTGACCCGCACCATCACGCTGCGCGCCGATGAGCAACGCTTCACCCTCGGCTACACGTTGCGCAACATCGGCACGATGCCGTTCGACTACAACTGGGGAGTGCATCCGAGCCTGGCTCTGAGATCCGGTATGCGCTTTGACATCCCGGCCACCAGGGGCCTGGTCGACGAGGCCGGTGGTGAGCTACTCGGGCTCCCCGGCGACGAGTACGACTGGCCGATGCTGCGCGGACACGACCTGCGCCGCGCCGACGACGTCGACGTCGGAGCCTTTGCGTTGCACTATCTGACCGGGTTGACCGCGGGCTGGGTCGCCGCCACCGACGTCGCGGACCGCCGCGGTTTCGGGTTGTGCTTCGACCACGAGCTGTTTCCCGTGGTGTGGTTCTGTCTGGTCTACGGCGGATGGCGCGGCTATCACCAGGTGCTCATCGAGCCCTGGACCGGCTATCCCAGCCCGCTCGACGAAGCCGTCGCCGCGGGTCGGGCCCGTCTGCTCGGCCCCGAGGAAACCGAGTCGACCGAGGTCGTCGCCGTCGTCTACGACGGCGTTGCCGAGGTCGTCGACCTGCAGCCCGACGGAACGGTGCGATAGATGACGGTGAGTGATCCGGCGCGGGTCGTCCACGACACGATGGTGCAAGTCGGCAGAACCCCGCTGATGGTGACCGCCCTCGGCTTTGGGGCGACCGCCATCGGCGGCATGTACACCGAGGTCGGCGACGACGCCGCAGTCGACACCGTTGCGGCCGCGTGGGAGGCCGGAGTGCGCTACTTCGACGCCGCCCCGCAGTACGGGCGTGGCAACGGCGAGGTCCGGCTTGGCCGCGGACTGGCCGGGTACCGGCGCGAGGACTACGTGCTCTCGAGCAAGGTCGGCCGCCTGCTGCGCGCCGATGCCGATCCGCACCCCGACGACTTCGACTCCACCGGTCGCCCCTATGACGCCGGCGCACCGGATGTCGCGACCGTGTACGACTATTCGCGCGACGGCGTGCTGCGGTCGATCGAGGAAAGCCTCGACCGGCTCGGCACCGACCGCCTCGACATCGCCCTGGTGCACGACCCCGACGACTACGTCGACGACGCGTTGGCGACGGCGTTCCCCACTCTGATCGAGTTGCGGGACCAAAAGGTGGTGTCCGCGATCGGCGCCGGGATGAATCAGACGGCGGCGCTGGAACGCTTCGCTCGCGAAAGCGATCCGGACATGTTCCTGCTGGCAGGCCGCTACACCCTGCTGGAACAGACTGCGCTGCAGTCGTTTCTGCCGCTGTGCGCCGAACGCGGGATCGCCGTGGTGGCCGGCGGCGTGTTCAACAGCGGTCTCCTGGCCGACCCCGGGCCGGGGGCGCGGTACGAATACGACCCCGCCCCGCGCGAGATGGTGGCACGGGCGCACCGGCTCTTCGAGGTGTGCCAACGGCACGACGTGCCCCTCAAGGCCGCGGCGTTGCAGTTCCCACGGGCCCATCCCGCGGTCGTCGCGATCCTGACCGGCGCCCGCAGTCGGGCCGAGATCGTCGAGAACGTAAAGCTGTTCGACCGTCCGATCCCCGACGAGCTGTGGCGCGATCTGGTGTCGGAGGGGTTGCTCGACGAGAGCGCCCCCGTGGGGAACGACGTCGAGAGTGATTGACGCACACCATCATCTGTGGGACCCCGAGGTCGGCGACTACCCGTGGATGACGGGTGACTTCGCGGCCCTCCGGCGGCCCTACGACTTCGAAGACCTCCGGCCACACCTGGTGGCCAACGGCGTTGCGGGGACGATCGTGGTGCAGGTTCGCGCGGATCTGGCCGAGACCGTCGACTTACTCGAACTCGCCTCTCGCACGGCGGAAGTCGTGGGGGTGGTCGGATGGGTCGACCTGACGTCGTCGGACGTCGCGGGACAGCTGGACCTGCTGCGCAGTGGTGTCGGCGGTGAGCACCTCGTCGGGGTGCGCCACGGCGCGGCCGACGAACCCGATCCCGACTGGCTCCTCCGCGACGACGTCGACGCGGGAATGCGACTGGTGGCGGCGAGCGGGCTGTCCTTCGACCTGGAGATCACCCCTCGCGAGTTGCCCGCCGCCGTCGTGTTGGTGCGCAGGCACGCCGACGTTCGCTTCGTCGTCGACCATGGTGCCAAACCTCCCATCGCCACGGGATGGTCCCAGGGATGGGCCGACGGAATCGTTGCTCTGGCAGCGAATCCGAACGTGTGGTGCAAGCTCTCGGGTTTGGTCACCGAGGCGTCGTGGGACTCGTGGACGGTGGCCGACCTGCGGCCGTACGTCGACCACTTGCTCGCCGCGTTCGGCGCCGAGCGGCTGATCTTCGGCTCCGACTGGCCGGTGTGCGAACTGGCCGCGAGCTACGGCCAGGTGACGGCCGCCGCTACGGAGACACTCGCGACTCTCGATCCGGCTGATCGAGAAAAAATCATGTACGGCAACGCATTACACGTCTACCGACCACCCGGCATCGGCCCGAAGGAAGATCGCTCATGAACGGCGCCACCACCATTCAGCAGGACCTCCAAGAACGCGCCATGCGTGCGCTGGCGGGCGGTGTCAGCAGCAACACCCGACTGCTGAACCCGCACCTCATCGTCGAACGGGCCAGCGGCTGCCGGTTGTGGGACACCGACGGCACCGAGTATCTCGACTATCTGCTTGGTCAGGGTCCCAACTTCTTGGGCTACGGTCCGCCGCGGGTGGTGGAGAAGATCGTTGCGGCACAACACGACGGCATCATCTACGCGGCGA
The DNA here is from genome assembly GCF_002043095.1 of Mycobacterium sp. AT1. Classification (GTDB taxonomy): domain Bacteria; phylum Actinomycetota; class Actinomycetes; order Mycobacteriales; family Mycobacteriaceae; genus Mycobacterium. The sequence goes on from NZ_MVOC01000023.1 coordinate 72,116, forward strand.
CGCATCGTCGTGAGATCGAAGCCGCTGAACGGGTTTTGAGTGTCCTGCCGTGGGCGGATCAGCTGCGGTTCGGAAGTTCGAGCAGCGAGATGATTCAGGCGGCCATGCGGATGGCGCGCAACGCGACCGGACGGCGCAACGTCCTTCGCTTCCACGGGCACTACCACGGGTGGTTCGACAACGTTCAGATCCGCTCGGACGGTGATCGGGTCATGCCGGGCAGCCTCGGTCAGGTCCCGGACGCGCTCGATCCGATGCTGACCGTCGAGTGGAACGACGCCGAGGCGTTCACCGCCGCGCTGCGCGATCATGGCGACACGATCGCCGCGGTGGTGATGGAACCGATGATGCTCAACGCGGGAGCAATCGTGCCTGCCGAGGGATACCTGGAGCACGTCCGCGAGCTGTGCACTCGGCACGGCATCGTGCTGATCTTCGACGAGACCATCTCCGGCTTCCGGGTGGCACTTGGCGGGGCCGCCGAACGGTTCGGTGTGACGCCGGATCTGGCGGTCTACGGCAAGGCCATGGCCGCGGGGTGGCCGTGTGCGGCGTTGGTCGGACGGGGCGAGCTCTTCGCGGACGTGGCCACTGGTGCGCTGACGCACGCAGGCACCTTCAACGGAAACACCATCGCGACCGCCGCGGTGCTCGCGTCGCTCGACGAACTGGAAGATCGCAGCGTCTACCGTCACGTCGAGTCGGTGGGCAGCGCTCTGATCGACGGTCTCACCGAGCTGTTGACGCACCACGACGTGCCGATCAAGCTGCAGGGCTTGCCGATGGCCTTCCATGCCCGCTTCGACGTCGGTACCGAAGCCGTCACCCGGTACGCGCAGGTGCAGGCACTCGACGGGGAGCGCTACGGCCGGTTCGCGACCAAGCTGATCGCGGCAGGCGTGTGGGTGGCCTACCGCGGCATCTGGTACGTCTCGGCGGCCCACACGCTCGACGACGTCGACGAGACCATCAAGCGATTCGACACGGCGCTGGCCGACGTCGAGCACGACTGAGCCTTCACATCTGGCCACTGTCGTCTGACAAGGCGCCGTGTCGGCATACTGTCTCAGTGCGCCTGCCTGGATCGTCGACGACTGGGTGGCGCCGTTCGGCGATCGCGCCCGGGCTCCCTGCCAATGTCCCGGAGCCATCGCTGCCCGTGGCGGAGGCCCTCGCCCACGGCACCAAGGACGCTGCGCACGGCAGCCGCTTCGACCAGTTGGCGGGTCAGCCCGTGACGTTCGGGGCCTGACAGATGACCGATTCCCTGGTGATGCGCACCGCGCGGGAGCAGCTGCGTGGGCTCGAGGATCGCGAGTTCTCGGCCCGTGAACTGCTCGACGCCCACGTCGAGCAGATGGATCGGTTCAACGCGACGCTGAACGCCGTCGTGTCGCAAGACTTGGACAGGGCGGTCGACGCTGCCGCCGCGGTCGACTCGGCGCGCGCCGCCGGGTCGCCGTGCGGGCCATTGGCCGGACTGCCCATGTCGATCAAGGACACGCACGCCACGGCCGGATTGCGAACGACGTACGGCTCCAAGCTCTTCGCCGACAACGTGCCGACCGCCGACGACGAGATCGTCGGGCGGCTTCGCGCCGCCGGGGTAGTCATCGTCGGCAAGACCAACGTCCCGGAGATGGCCGCGGGGTCGCACACGTACAACCCGGTCTTCGGCACCACCGTCAACCCGTATGACACCAGCCGCTCGGTGGGCGGAAGCAGCGGCGGCGGCGCTGCGGCGCTTGCCGCGGGGTTCCAGCCATTGTCCGACGGCAGTGACATGGGCGGCTCGCTGCGCAACCCGGCGTCCTTCTGCAACGTCGTCGGATTGCGGCCGACGCCGGGCCGGGTGCCCGATCCGTCTGACGGGTTGCCGTTCTTTCGGTTGGCGGTGGCGGGTCCGATGGCCAGGACCGTTGGTGACGTGGGCTTGATGTTGTCGGCGATCGCCGGCCAGCACTCCGGGGATCCGACGTCGCTGTCGGAGGACCCGCGCCACTTCGCCGACGTCAGCGCCGTCGACCTGCGTGGCCTTCGGGTGGCGTGGGCGCCGACGCTCGGCGGGCGGATCGCGGTGGAGCCCGAGGTCCTGTCGGTGTTGGAGGACGCGGTGGCGGTGTTCGAGGCCGGGGGTGCCCAGGTCGACGTGGCGTGCCCCGACCTCGACGGCGCGGACTTCGTCTTCCGAACGCTGCGTGCCGCGGACTTCGACCTCGCCTGGGGTGACGTGCTGGAACGTCAGCCGCATTCCTTCAAGGCGGAGATCGCCTGGAATGTCAGGCAGGGCGGCAAGCTCGGCGGGCGAGAGGTCACCCGTGCGGTGGCGGAACTGGCTCGACTTCACCGGGCCGCCGAGCAGTTCTTCGACGGTTACGAAGTGCTGTTGGCCCCGGTGGTCCAGGTGGCGCCCTTCGACGCGTCGATCGACTGGCCGCACCAGATCGGCGACACCGCGATGGCGACCTACCTGGACTGGATGGCGGCGTGCTATCTGATTACCCCGCTGGGGGTTCCGGCCATGTCGGTTCCGGCGGGCTTCACCGAGCAGGGTTTGCCGGTGGGGGTGCAGATGGTCACCCGGGCGCGCAGCGAGTCCCGGCTGTTGGGGATCGCGGCCGCGTTCGAGGAGGCGACGTGGCATGGACGCCGCACCCCGCCGCTGCTTGACGTAACCTGATTAGCGGTACTACCTAGTCGGTGCGAGGAGGACGTCGTGGATCTCGGGCTGTGGGGTGTCCTGACCGTTCTCGCGGCGGTGGCGGGGTTGTCGTTCGCCGCCTGCGTCTTCGTCTACGTGCGGCGGTTGGAGGATCGCACGCCCGCTGCGCTTGGCGAACGGGTCGGCGCCCACAAGGCGATCCTCGCCAAGGTGCGCAAGGGCGAACCGTTGTCGCAGGAGGAGTTCGACTATGCGACCGAACTCGTCACCGACGCCCGGTCACCGCTCGCCCTGGCGATCCCCGCCACCCTGTTCTGCACCGGCTTCTTCTACGTGGTGGGTTGTCTCTACGAGCTCCACCTCTACGGCGGCGACCCGTCCTTCCGTACCTTCATCGGCGGCATCCCGATGCTGACGTCGATGAACATCGCGGTTCAGCTGCGCAAGGTCGCCCGGTTGAAGCGGAAGCTGGGGCACGTGCCGGAGGGTGTCAGCGCCTAACGGAGCTGACCGCCGGATCGCCGTCCTCCCACAGCGGCAGTTGACGATTCGAGTCGACCTTGGGCCAATTCCTGGCGGGGCGGGGGCGGACCACCTGCGGCCACCAGAACCAACGCCCGAGCAGCGCGGCGATGGACGGCGTCATGAACGACCGCACGATCAACGTGTCGAACAGCAGACCGAGGGCGATCGTCGTTCCGATTTGCCCGAGGATCCGCAAGTCGGCGAACACGAACGACGCCATGGTCGCGGCGAACACCAACCCGGCTGCGGTCACCACCGAGCCCGAGCCGGCCATCGCCCTGATGATGCCCGTGTTCAACCCGGCGTGGATCTCCTCCTTGAACCGCGAGATCAACAGCAGGTTGTAATCCGACCCCACCGCCAACAGCAGAATGATGGCCAGCGCCAACACGATCCAGTAGAGGTCGATGCCGAGCAGGTCCTGCCAGATCAACACCGACAGCCCAAACGAGGCGCCCAGCGACAGCGCCACGGTACCCACGATGACGAACGCGGCCACCAGCGAGCGGGTGATGAACATCATGATGAGCAGGATCAGACTCATCGCCGCGATCGCCGCGATCATCAGGTCGTACTTGGCGCCGTCCTGAATGTCCTTGTAGGTGGCGGCGGTACCGGCGAGGTAGAGCTTGGATCCCGCCAACGGCGTGCCCTTGACCGCTTCCTGCGCCGCGTGCCTGATGCCGTCGATGTGCGAAATCCCTTCTGGCGTCGCAGGATCACCCTCGTGGGTGATGATCATCTGCGCGGCCTTGCCGTCGGGGGAGAGGAACAGCTTCAGCCCACGAATGAACTCGGGGTTGGTGAACGCCTCCGGCGGCAGGTAGAAGGAATCGTCGGTCTTGGAGGCGTCATAGGCCTGGCCGAGGGCCGTCGCGTTCTGCAGCGACGCCGCGGACTGGTCGTTGATGCCCGAGTTGGTCGCGTAGTTCGTCATCGTCAGGTCGCGGTTGGTCTGCTGATTGGCCAACTGAGGTGGGAAGAGCGCGAGCAGTTTCGGCTGCAGCGCGTCGAGCTTGGCGATGCTGCCCGCGACGTCACCCAGCTGATCGGTCAGTGCGTCGATGCCGTCGAGCGCGTCGAATATCGACCGCAGCGCCGCGCACACCGGAATGTCGAAACAATGTGGCTCCCAATAGAAGTAGCTCCTCAGCGGCCGGAAGAAGTCGTCGAAGTTGGCGATCTTGTCGCGGAGGTCTTGCGCGGTGGCGACCGTCTGCTGGAACGCCTTGGCCTGCTCGTCGGTGACCTCGGCGGACTGTTGCTGCAGCGCGTACTGCTCACGGAGCACCCGGACGCCGTCGTCGATGGTGGCGACCTGCTTGAGGAGATCGTCGGCGCGGGCTTTCTGGAAGGGCAGGTTCTGGATTTGGGCCGAGCTGCCCGCGCTGATCTGGAACGGGATCGAGGTGTGGTCCAGCGGCGTCCCCAACGGTCGGGTGATCGACTGCACCTGCGCGATTCCGTCGGTGTGGAAGACCGCCTTGGCGACCCGCTCGAGCAGGATCATGTCGGTCGGGTTGCGTAGGTCGTGGTCGGCTTCGACCATCAGCAGTTCGGGGTTGAGGCGGGCCTGGGAGAAGTGCCGCTCGGCCGCCGCGTAGCCGACGTTGGCCGGTGCGGTGGCGGGGATGTAGGGGCGGGCGTCGTAGCTGGTCTTGTACGCAGGCAGGGCGAGAAGGCCGATGAGGGCGACGGCGATGGTCGCCACCAGGATCGGTCCTGGCCAGCGCACGATGGCCGTGCCGATGCGTCGCCAGCCCTGGGTGTTCAGTGGGCGGGCGGGTTCGAACAGGCCAAAGTGCCGTCCGATGGACAGCAGCGCAGGCGCCAGCGTCAGCGCGGCCACCACGGCGACCAGGACACCCGTTGCGGCGGGCACGCCGAGGCTCTGGAAGTAGGGCAGCCGGGTGAAGGTCAGGCAGAACACGGCGCCTGCGATGGTCAGACCAGACCCAAGGATGATGTGCGAGGTCCCGCGGTACATGGTCGCGTAGGCCGTCACCCGGTCCTCGCCGACGTGGCGCGCTTCGTGGTAGCGCCCGAGGATGAAGATCGCGTAATCGGTTCCCGCCGCGATGACCAACAGCGTCAGCAGGTTGGTCGAGTACGTCGACAGCTCGATGATCCCGGCGTTGGCCAGGACGGCGACCACGCCGCGGGACGCGGTCAGCTCGATCATCACGGTGAACAGGACGAGGAACACCGTGGTGAGGCGGCGGTAGATGAAGAACAGCATGAGGGCGATCACCCCGAGGGTGATCAGGGTGGTCTTCAGCGTGCCTTGCCTGCCGACCTCGAACTGATCGGTGACCAGGGGAGCGGCGCCGGTGACGTAGGCCTTCACCCCGGGCGGTGGCGTCGACCGGTTCACGATGTCGCGGATGGAGTCGACGGATTGGTTGGACAACGACTCGCCCTGGTTGCCGGCGAGGTTGACCTGAAGGAGCGCCGCCTTGCCGTCGGAACTCTGGGAGCCGGCCGCCGTCAGCGGATCGCCCCAGAAGTCCTGGACGTGTTCGACGTGGGTGGTGTCCTGGGACAGCTTGCGCACCAGGTCGTCGTAGTAGTGGTGGGCGTCGGCGCCGAGCGGCTGGTCACCCTCGAGGACGATCATCGCCGCACTGTCGGAGTCGTACTGCTGGAACTTCTTCCCGATCTCCTTGCTGGCCTGCAGCGACGGCGCGTCCTGTGGGCTCAGCGAGACGTTGTGGGCTTCGGCGACCTTCTCGAGCTGCGGCACGAAGACGTTGGTGGCGACGGCCAGCGCCAGCCAGAACAGCACGATCAGCGGCGAGAACCGACGGATCGCGTGCCCCGTCCGATCGGTTCTGGTGGTGGTCTCGGCGTGGTGGGTGCTCATCCGGATTTGTCCAGGCAGTAGGTGTAGGCGTTCAGCGTGTTCACCGTTCTCTCGTCCTTCACCACGTCGTCGATCTTGATGCGGCAGCCGAGTGTGCTGCTGTCACCCTGGGCGGCGACGTTGACGAAGACCGACGGCTGGGTGGTCGTCGCGTCGTAGGCCCACGGCAGCGGGACGGCGTCGGCGCGCTGCGGTTGGGCGTTCACGTCCAGATAGGTGATGGTCGCGACCGTGCCGGGTGGGCCGAACACCTCCAGGACCACGTGTTTGGGGTTGAACGGGACGATTTCGTTGGCGCCCGCGCTGGGCGTCGAGACCACGTCCTGGGAGGCGAAGACGGCCTGCAGGCGGTACACCGCGAAGCCCGCAATGGCCACGACGACGACGGCCACCAGTGGCATCCACCGTCGGCCTAGTCGTCGTCCGATCGAAAGCCTTTGCAAGCGTGACCCTTTCGGCGTGCGGGGACATGCGGACGGCGGCAGGCGCTCTCGAACCGGCGGTCGTTAGATCAACTAGGTTGACAGTACGATACGGGACCGTACGCCGCAACGAATACCTGCGCAGCGCATTCACCGGCGCATTCGGCAAACGAATTCATTTACAGATCACGATTGAATCTCGGAAAGATTACTGTTTAGGGGTCGAGACCTCGTAAAGTGCTCTCGTGGGCAGACACCAGCTGGTCAAGCAACGGCGTAGACCGCCGCTGCTTCTGGCTGCCGTCATGGCCTCCCTCGCCGTCGTCGCGACCGCGGGCGCAAGTCCCCAACCCGTTGCGGTCGAGGTAGCGGCGGAATCGGCCGCGCCGACTCCGGCCTCGCCGTGCTGCCTCGAGGTCGTCGCCGCGTCGGAGGAGGCCGACGCCCACGCGGCGCTGCCGGTCAGCATGGCGTTGTTCTCGTCGGCGTCGCCCGCCCGCACCGCGGCGGCGCCCGTCGCGGCGTCGCGGTGGCGGGTCGTCGACGGTTACCGGATCCTGCCGAAGGGCGTGGCTCCCGAGGCCGGGCTCCAGGTGAAGACGATCTTCCTGGCTCGCAGCCTGAGCGTGGTGTTCCCCGAGATTCACAGCATCGGTGGCGTCCGTGCCGATGCGCTGCGGTGGCATCCGAACGGACTGGCCCTCGACGTCATGGTGCCCAACCCGAGTTCACCCGGGGGCATTGCGCTCGGGAACCGGATCGTGGCGTACGCGTTGCAGAACGCGGCCCGGTTTGGACTACAGGATGCAATCTGGCGCGGCGTCTACTACACGCCGAGTGGGCCGCAGAATTACGGAGCCGCCCACTTCGACCACGTGCACTTGACGACGTTCGGTGGGGGATATCCCACCGGTGACGAGATCTATTACCGCTGAAGGTGATTGGGCCCGAACGTCAGGCGACGACGGCCACCGGTACGAGAATGGGAAGCGCCAGGTGCACCGGAGCGGCGGGGCCGATCGAGCTGATGCACGCATGCGTGAGGTGTCCGAACGGGTGATCGCAGACCGAACACCCCTCGTCGCCGGCGGTGACGGAGGCGTCCCGTGAGCTAAACATTCCGGTGATCCAGCGCCCCATACGAACTCCCCCGTTTAGCAAATCCATCCCAGATATGGGACAAACTTAGCTGCCAGCAACGGTGACGTCAATCACCGTTTGACGTCGGCCGTGACTCGATCCGGGCGCGCCCAGGATCAGCGCTTCTTGCGGATGGCGTCCTCGGTAGCCGAGGTGGTGTCGGCCTTGGTGCGCTTGTCGGCGCGCTTTTCCTTCAGCGACTTGCCGGCCTTCTTGGACATCGCGGATCGTGGGGACTTGTCAGACATCGGTGGCCCTTTGCGTTGGGGGCCTGAGTGGTCCCGATCCCACGACCATACGCTCGCCACGTGTCGACCCACCGCGGCGGCGCCGAAACACGTTCTCCGGCAACGGGTTTTACCCATGGTTCGGGTGGCGCATCGGTGGGGGCGTCGCGGGCATAGTCTGGAGGTCGTTCTGCTGCGGTTCGCGGCACTCCACGGCTGGCAGGTAGGGCATGACGGAAGTCACGGCATCCGATGCCGACGTCGCCGACCTCCGGGCCGGAATAGACGCCTTGGCGGGTCTCCTCGCGGGCAGCCTCGGCCTGCCCGAATTGCTGGAGCAGGTGGCGGCGTTCACGTGCCGGGCCATCCCAGGGGCCGACGGCGCCGCGGTGACGCTCTTGCGGGTGGACGCCACCGACACTGCGGTGGCAGCGCTGGCTGCCAGCGCCCCGTTCGTCGCCGCGATCGACGAAATCCAGTACGTGACGCTCGACGAGGGGCCGGGAATCACCGCGGCCCGCGATCGACGTCCCGTGCGATCCGGTTCGTTGGGCGGGGAGAAGATGTGGCCGAGGTTCGGCCCACGGGTGGGCCGAATGGGTGTGCACAGCGTGCTGGCGTTGCCGCTGCTGCTGCCGGACCGCGTGGTCGGGGCCATCACCGTCTACTCCTACGGCAAGGACGTCTTCGACGACCACGCCCAAGAACTGGGTGAGCTCTTCGCGAGTCCGGCGGCGGCCGCCGTCCACAACGCCCAGGTGCTCTCCGAGGCCTTGACGCTCAACGCCCAACTGCAGCGGGCCCTGTCGTCGCGCCCCGTCATCGACCAAGCCATCGGCATCATCCGTGCCCGCACCGGGCGCACCGCCGAGGACGCGTTCGTCCAGTTGCAGGGGATGAGCCAGAGCGAACACCGCAAACTGGCCGACGTCGCAGCGGTCGTGGTCGACGAGGCCGTACGCCGAGCGCAGGCCAGAAACAAAACGCCCTGAGAATGGCCCATCAGGCCCTCTAGCTGTGGGAATGGTCAACACGGGGCAGGTCGGAGCACGTCAGGGGTGGTAAAGTCGGGGTCGTTGGGACCCCAACCAGTCCGGGATCGAAGACAGCTGTCCGCCGCTGTTCTCCAGGAGCATCCGCTCACGCCGGGCACTTCGGTGACATCCGCCAGTCGGGACCACCTTGAACGTTCCAACCCGTTTTCCGTCCTTCATCGGCCACATGGCGCCGGAACGACGCTTGAACCCAACCCTCGGGATGCTCACGAGCTTTCCGCCGACGCCGTGTGGCCTTGCCACGTTCAGCGCAGGGTTGGCCAACGGTCTGTCCACCAACGGATCAGACGTCGGAGTGATTCGCGTTGCCGATGGTGCCGAGCCGACGAGCAAGGCGGTCATCGGGGAGTTCGTCAACGGTTCGTCCGCATCGGTCAGCGCGAGCGTCGAACTGCTGAATCAGCGTGACGTCGCCGTCATTCAGCATGACTACGACGTCTTCGGCGCCGAGATCCTCGACGTCGTCGAGGACCTGCGGGTCCCGACCATCGTCGTCGCCCACAAAGTGCTCAAACATCCCACGCCGCAACAGCGTTCGGCGATGGAGACCCTGGTCGCCAAGGCAGACCGGGTCGTCGTCATGTCACGCGCGGCCAACGAGCGGCTGTGCGCCGACTACGCCGTCGACCCCGGAAAGGTCGTCACGATTCAGCGCGGCGCGACGCTGCCGACGGTGGCCCCGCTGAAGCGCTCGGGCAGGCCGACGCTCCTGACGTGGGGCCTGATGGGTCCCGGCAAGGGTGTCGAGCGAGTCATCGACGCCATGGGCGGGCTCAAGGACCTGCGCGGCCAGCCGCGCTACCTCGTCGCCGGTGCCACCCACCCGAACGTGCTCGCCGCCGAGGGCGAGGCCTACCGGGAATCCTGCGTCGAGCGGGCCAGGGCTGCCGGCGTCGCAACCGCGGTGAGCTTCGACTCCATCTACCGCAGCACCGCGTCGCTTTCGGCGCTGATCCAGACGTCGGCCGCCGTGGTGTTGCCGTACGACTCCACCGATCAGGCGAACTCCGGCGTGCTGGTCGACGCGCTGGCCGCGGGCCGGCCCGTGGTTGCCACCGCCTTCCCGCACGCCGTCGAACTTCTTGGCAGCGGAGCGGGCATCGTCGTCGACCACGACGACCCGGAAGCGTTGGCAACTGCGTTGCGCCGCATGCTGACCGACCCGCGGATGACCGGTGACATGGCCGCGGAGGCGCGGCGTTTGGCGCCGTCGATGGGCTGGCCGGTAGCCGCGACCGCGTACCTCGCGCTCGCTCGCCGCGTCGTGGCCGATCGCGCGGCGATGGTATGACCGAGTCACTCGTCTCACCGCTACCCGTCTTCGACCACCTGCTGCACCTCTCGGACCGGCGGGGCACCTTCGAGCACGCCTTGCTGACCGAGCCCGAGCGCAGCGGCGGTTACCGCACCGACGACATGGCTCGGCTGCTGGTCGTCGCCACCCGTCAGCCGGACCCGGACGGCGCGGTGAACGGTCTCGCCGGTCTCGCGGTGAGATACCTCAACGAGGCTCAGTCGTACGCGGGTCCGTGCCGTAATCACATGGACGACAAGGGCAACTGGGTCGACCAGCCGTCTCTCGAGGTGTGGTGGGGCCGGTGCCTGTGGGCGCTCGGCACCGCCGCCGCGCACAGCAGCGTCGGTCTGGTCCGTCGGGTCGCCGTCATCCAGTTCGAGCGCGCAGGCAAGGTGCGGTCGCCATCTCCGCTGGCGATGGCGTACGCCGCGCTTGGTGCTGCCGAGGTCCTCTCGGTGGAACCCGACCACGCGATCGCCCGCGCCCTCCTGACCGCCTACGCCGACTCCGAGTCGGCCGCGCAGACCTCCGGAGCGGCCGTCATGGCCGAGGCGATGATCGCCGCAGGCACCACGCTGGAGCGGCCCGCGCTGTGCCAGCAGGGTTTGGACCTCTTGAACCGCTTGCTCGACGACGCGGTGGTCGACCGTCAACCCGCCGCCGTCGCCGAGATGTCGGACGCCTGCACCCGGGCGGCCGGCGTCGACGCCAGCCCGAAGTGGCCGGACGCCGTCCGCGCGGCCGCCGCCTGGTTCGAGGGTGCCAACGATTCCGGTGAGCCGATGTGGGATTCGCAGACCGGCGGCGGCTACGACGGTCTCGGCGTCGACGGCGTCGACCGCAACCAGGGGGCCATGTCCACGTTGGCCGTGCTGTCGACGATGCAGAACGCGCAACGCTTTTCGACCGTCGCTGAATGACGGTCGACGTCATGCGGCGCGAGGTGGCCTGCGGACTCGACGTCGACGTCACCGCACCGACCACGTTGGAATTCCAGGTCGCGATCGCGCCGCATCCGAACACCGAGGTGTGGGAAGCGTTGACGTTCATGCTCGACGGCGAGGCCGTGCAGGCCAAGGAGATCAGCGGCGAGCACGGCAACCGGATCCACCAGCTTCAGGTGTCCGGGGGCAACCTGCAGGTGACCTACTCGGCCACCGTCATCGGCCAGACCGACCCCGCCCCGGTGACCGACTACGACCTGTCGCGGTATCTGCGGCCGACCCGGTACGCCGAGGCCGACAAGTTCTACGGTTTCGCCGCAACGGAATTCGGCGGTTACGCCGACTCGGCCACCGTGTTGGAGCACGTGTCGTCGTGGGTGGGCAGCCGGCTGAACTACGTGCCGGGGTCCAGCGATCCGATCGACGGGGCGGTCGACACGCTGCTCGCCGGCGCCGGGGTGTGCCGGGACTTCGCCCACCTGGTGGTCGCGCTGCTGCGTGCGGTCAACGTGCCCGCCCGCGTCGTCGCGGTCTACGCGCCGGGGCTCTATCCGATGGACTTCCACGCGGTCGCCGAGGCGTTCGTCGACGGTCAGTGGCGCGTCGTTGACGCGACGTTGCTCGCGCCGCGACAGAGTTTGGTGCGGATCGCCACCGGGGGCGACGCCGCCGACACGGCCTTCCTGGTCAACCACAAGGGCGCCATCACCCTGAACTCGATGTACGTCACGGCGATCGTCGACGGGCTCTTGCCGCGCGACTCGATCGACCAGCTGGTGTCGATCCGCTGACGCCGGTCAGCCGTCGGTAGCGGGACGGGTGTCGTGCTGGGCGCGCACGTCGTCGCGGTGTTGGACGATCTTGGCCTCGGCGGCCATTTCCCCGACGACGGTGGCGTCACCGAGAAGTCGGCGATCGGAGCGGAACTTGCGCGAGAAGATCGCCACCACGCCGGCGAGGGCCAGCACGACGAGAATCGCGACGACGATCAGAACGATCGAATTGGTGGTCATGAACGGCGCCTCGAATTCTTGATAGGTCTCCAGTAGACGCGGATATCGAGGAGGTGTCAATTTCGTTGACACGTGGGCGAAATGGGATCGGCGACGGCTGGTCGCGTACGGTCTAACTACCGAGTCGGCATCCCGGCTTCGGGGGATGACCATGCCTCGGGAGGGCCACGTGAGCGAACTCAAGCTCGGCGTCATCGCACGTACGCACAAGGAGAACGAGCACCGGCTGCCGATCCATCCGGAGCACCTCGACCGCATCGACAAGAGCGTCGTCGGGCAGATCTACCTCGAGCGCGGCTACGGCGAGCACTTCGGAATCTCGGACAAGAAACTGTCGCGTTCGGTGGCTGGCCTGCGATCGCGCGAAGAGCTGATCGCCGAGTGCGACGTCATCCTGTTGGCCAAGCCGGACGCCGGCGACCTCGCCGAACTGCGTGACGGGCAGATCCTCTGGGGTTGGCCGCACTGCGTGCAGGACGCGGAGTTGACGCAGCAGGCGATCGACCGCCGCCTGACGTTGATCGCCTTCGAGGCGATGAATCTGTGGCGCAAGGACGGCTCCTTCAAACTGCACGTGTTCCACAAGAACAACGAGATGGCCGGCTACTGCTCGGTGCTGCACGCGCTGGAGATCATCGGGTCGACCGGCACCTACGGGCGTCGCCTGCGTGCCGCGGTGATCGGCTTCGGTGCCACGGCTCGCGGGGCGGTCACGGCGCTGAACGCCATCGGCGTCCACGACATCGACATCCTCACCAACCGCAACGTCTCCGAAGTGGCGTCGCCGATCCACTCTGCGGAGATCGTGCAGTTCGAGTCCGATGAGCAAGGCTCGAGTTTCGCGCTCACCGACGACGGCCGGGTGCGGCTGGCGCAGTACCTTGCCGAGCACGACGTCGTCGTGAACTGCGTGCTGCAGGACCCCAACGCGCCGTTGGTCTTCCTGCACGAGCCCGACCTTGAAGCGTTCCGGTCGGGGAGCCTGTTCATCGACGTATCGTGCGACGCCGGAATGGGTTTCAGCTGGGCGCTCCCGACGTCGTTCGACGATCCGACGTTCATCGTCGGCAACAACATGACGTACTACGCGGTCGACCACAGCCCGTCCTACCTGTGGAACGCCGCGACGTGGGAGATCAGCGAGGCGTTGATCCCCTACCTGTCAACGATTCTCGCCGGGCCGACGGAGTGGGACGACGACGAGACGGTGCGTCGGGCGATCGAGATCCGCGACGGGAACATCGTCAATCCCGACATCCTCGCCTTTCAGCACCGCTCGCCGGAGTATCCGCACGTGCGGTAGCTTCTATCGACAGCCACGGGGGTGGCTGCCGCCAAGGAGTAGACGGTGGACGCGACGTCATTTGGGCACTATCAGCTGCGCGAGCTGCTTGGCCGCGGCGGCATGGGCGAGGTCTACCGCGCCTATGACACCAGGACCGACCGCGTCGTCGCGCTCAAGGTACTCCCACCGCACATGGCCCAGGACAGCGTCTTCCAGCAGCGGTTTCGCCGCGAATCGCAGGCCGCGGCCAGTCTGAACGACCCGCACGTGGTGCCGATCCACGGGTACGGCGAGATCGACGGCCGGCTGTACCTGGACATGCGGCTGATCGACGGCAAGACCCTCGGGGACATCCTCGCCGAGCGGGAGGGACCGATCGACACCACGCTGGCCGTGGAGGTGGTCGAGCAGGTCGCCACCGCATTGGACGCCGCCCACCAGGAACAGTTGATCCATCGGGACGTCAAACCGTCCAACATTCTGCTCACCAAACAGCAGTTCGCCTATTTGATCGACTTCGGTCTGGCGCGCACCGCGGGCGAGCAGGGCATGACGACGGCGGGCAACACGCTCGGCACGTTGGCGTACATGGCGCCGGAGCGATTCGACGCGGGGCAGAGCGACCCACGGTCGGACGTCTACGCATTGGCGTGCGTGCTGTACGAGAGCTTGACGGGTTCGCGGCCGTTCCCCGCGGACAGCCTGGAGCAGCAGATCGCGGGGCACATGGTGCAGGCGCCGCCGCGGCCGTCGGCGTTCGACCCGCGACTGGCGGCCTTCGACGACGTGGTCGCCAAGGGGATGGCCAAGAAGCCGGCCCAGCGGTATCAGACCGGCGCCGAGCTGGCCGCCGCCGCCCGCCGCGCGCTGAATGCGCCCGTGCGGGGCAGCGGCCGCTCCGGCCGGCATTCTGCGCGCCGGGTTCCGACCCACGGCGGGTGGCGTCCCTCGCGGACGATCGTCGCGGTGGTCTCGGCGGTGGTGTTGATTGCTGCGGTCGGCACGTTCGGGGTCGTGCAGTGGCGCAGTGGATCCGGGCCGGATGACCCCAGGCAGGCGGCCGTCGAGGACAGCACGGCACCGGCGGATCCGAGTCTGCGGGCGGGCGCGGTGCCGTCGATCGCGGCCACGGTGCCCGCCGACATCCGGCAGTCCGGCCGGTTGGTGATCGGCATCAACGTTCCCTACGCCCCCAACGAGTTCAAGGATTCGCAGGGGAACATCGTCGGCTTCGACGTCGACCTGATGAACGCGATCGCGCGAACGTTGGGTCTGGAGGCCGACTATCGGGAGACGGCGTTCGCCAGCATCATCCCGTCGGTGCAGACCGACAACTTCGACGTGGGGGCGTCGTCGTTCACCGACACCGCCGATCGTGAGAAGGACGTCGACTTCGTGACGTACTTCCAGGCGGGCAATCTGTGGGCGCGCCGCGCGGGGACGTCGGTGGAGCCGTCGGCGGCGTGCGGCCTGAAAGTCGGTGTGGCCCAAGGCGGTTTGCAGGAGACCAAGGAGATCCCTGCCAAGAGCGACGCTTGTGCGGCGGCGGGGTTGTCGCCGATCGACATGGTGGTGTTCACCCGACAGGACGATCTGACCAAGGCGTTGGTGGCCGGCGAGGTCGACGCGATGTCGGCGGATTCGCCGGTGACGGGTTTCGCGGTGAAGCTCAGCGCCGGTGTCCTTGAGACGGCCGGTGAGGTGACGGATTCCGCGTTCTACGGCTGGCCGGTGGCCAAGGGGTCCGGCCTGGCCGAGTCGTTGAAGCAGGGGCTGGAGCAGCTGATGAAGACGGGCGAGTACCGGACCATCGCGACCCAATGGGGGATCGAGAAGGGCTTGATCGACGCCCCGGTGATCAACGGGGCCCGCTAGCGGCGGCCCAGACCCGCTCTGGGAGTTGATGTCACGGGTTATATCGAGTCTGGCCGGGTATGGCGCCCAAGTCTCCGGCCGCGTCGAGCCGGGGTGCTTGCCCCCACCGGTAACGTGACACCCATGGACCTCGTCCTCGGCTTGTCGCTGACCACGGCGGCGCTGCGCTGGGTGCTCGTCGAGGGGTCGACGGGCGAGGGCGACCCGATCGACCGCGGTGAGCTCGACATCCCGGCGATCGACGACGTCGACGCCGATCTGCTGGTGCATGCGGTGTTGAATCCCGCCGTCGTCGCCGAGGACCGGATCCGCGTCGTCGGGGTCACCTCCACCGCGGACGCCGGTGGGGCTGCGGCCGCCGTCGTCGACGCCCTCGTCGCGCGCGGTCACCACGACGTCGCGCGCGTCTCGGACACCGCGGCCGTCGCCGCCCTGGCCAGTGGCATCGCCGACATCACCGACTACGACGACGTCGCCGTGTGCATCGTCGAGCCGGACTCGGCCTTCGTGGCGGTGGTCGACGGCGGCGAGGTGACGGTTCACTACGTCGACCGGCCCGCGGACCGGGCCGACGCACTCGAACTCACCAGCAGCGTCATCGCCGTGCTCGACCGTGAGCCCGCCGCCATCTTCGTCATCGGCTCCGACGACGTCGAGGTCATCGTGACCGCCTTCGAGGCCATCACCGAGGCGCCGGTCTTCTCCGCCGCCGAGGCCGACCTCGCGCTGGCCCGCGGCGCGGCCCTGGTCGCCGCCAGGACGCTCGACATGTCCGACCCTCGGCCCGGGGATGTGCCGCCGCGCCGAGCCGGCGTGCTGCTGGGGGTGCTCGCGGTCGCGGTGGTGACGTTCGTGGTGTCGCTGTCGATCGCGATCGGACTCAACCTGAGTGACGACGATCCGGTCGAGAACCTCAGTGCCGCAGCGCAACCCGAACGCCTCGTGGTGCCACCGCCGACGAGCCGCCCGGCCGTCCGATTCCCGGACATCGCCCACGTCGTCGCGAAGACGATGACCGTCGCCGCGCCGCAGGCACCCCCGCCCGCCGCCGCCCCGGTGTACGTCCCGCCGCCCGTTGCCGCGCCGCCCCCGCCGGTCTACGTGCCCCCGCCGCCACCGCAGCAGCCCCGGTTGCGCGACCGGATCATCGAACGCATCCCGATCATCGGCCGCTTCCACGAACCGAGTCGGTAGTTTTTGCGAAAGCGCGTGCGCAAGCGCTTGCCTAGCGCTTAGGCTCCCCAACATCGCGCGACGACCGGCGTCGCAAAGAGGACAAGGGAGTCCACATGTTCGCAAGGCCCTCGCACGTCGTCGGAGCGGTTCTGATGGCAGGCTCGTTGGTCCTCGGTCTTTCCGGGTGCGGCGGATCCAGCTCCGACGAGGTCAAGGTCGGGCTCATCACCAAGACCGACTCCAACCCGTACTTCGTCAAGTTGCGTGAGGCCGCCCAGGCCCAGGCCGACAAGGACGGCGCCAAGCTGATCGCGCTCGCGGGTGCGTTCGACGGTGACAACGAGGGCCAGGTCGCGGCCATCGAGAACATGGTCGGCCAGGGCGTCAAGGGCATCCTGATCACCCCGAACTCCTCGACCGGCGTGCTCGACGCCATCAAGAAGGCGCGCGACGCCGGCGTGGTCGTCATCGCGCTCGACACCGCGACCGATCCCGAGGACGCGGTCGACGCGACGTTCGCCACCGACAACAAGGCCGCCGGCGTCAGCCAGGGCAAGTGGGTCAAGGCCGCGCTCGGGACCGCGGCGCCGCAGGTCGTCATGCTGGACGGAACCCCCGGCGGCACCGTCGACACCTTCCGCCACGACGGGTTCCTCGAGGGCTTCGGCATCGCCAACGGCTCACCGGAGATCGTCGGCCAGGAAAGCACCAACGGCGACCAGACCAAGGCGCAGACCGCGATGGAGAACATCCTCCAGCGCGCACCGGGCATCAACGCGCTCTACACCATCAACGAGCCTGCGGCTGCCGGTGCGTACCAGGCGATTCAAGCCGCGAACCGCGCCAACCAGATCACCATCGGCTCGATCGACGGCAGCTGCACCGGCGTCGCCGACGTCAAGGCGGGCAAGATCGGCGCGACCGTGATGCAGTTCCCGGCCAAGATGGCCGAACTCGGCGTGCAGGCCGTGGTCAAGTTCGCCAAGGACGGCACCAAGCCCAGCGGATTCAACGACACCGGCTCGCAGCTCATCACCGACAAGCCCGTCGCCGGTCTCGAGTCCAAGGACACCGCATGGGGCGAGCAGAACTGCTGGGGCAAAGCGGGCGCATGACCACCGACGCTCCCGCGACGGCACCGTCGTCGGTCTCGAGCCGGTTCAACGCGGGCAACCTCCTGCGTGAACCGTTGCTCGGGCCGCTGGTGGCGCTGGTCATCGCGATCATCATCTTCAGCTCGGTCTCGAACTCGTTCCTCAACCCGCAGAACGTGTCGCTGATCCTGCAACAGTCGGTCGTGGTGGGCATCCTCGCCGTCGGCCAAACGCTGATCATCCTCACCTCCGGCATCGACCTCTCGATCGGTGCGGTAGCCGTCTTCGGCACCATCGTGATGGCCCAAACAGCCGGCGCGAACGGGCCGTTCATGGCCCTGGCGTCGACGCTGCTGGTGTGCGTGGTCTTCGGCGCGATCAACGGCGGCCTCGTCACGGCATTGCGTCTGCCGCCGTTCATCGTCACCCTCGGCACGTTCACCGCGATCCAGGCCGCCACCCGGCTGCTCGCGGGCTCCGAGACCTACCGCGTGGAGCCGGGCCTGCTCACCTTCCTTGGCACGTCCTTCCGCGTCGGGTCGTTCTCGACCACGTACGGCGTGGTCGCGATGCTCCTGGTCTACCTGGTGATGTGGTACGCGCTGTCCCAAACAGCTTGGGGCAAGCACGTTTACGCCGTGGGAGGCAACCCGCAGGCGTCGAACCTGTCGGGCATCAAGTCCCAGCGGGTGCTGTTCTCGGTGTACATCACGACGGGGGTGATCGCGGCCATCGCCGCGTGGGCCGCGCTCGGTCGGATCCCCAATGCCGACCCGAACGCGTACCAGAACGCCAACCTCGAATCGATCACCGCGGTGGTCATCGGCGGCACCAGCCTGTTCGGTGGCCGCGGCGGCGTCGGCGGGACGCTGGTCGGCACGTTGATCGTCGGCGTCCTCCGCAACGGCCTCACCCAGGCCGGAGTCGACAATCTGTACCAGAACATCGCGACCGGCGTCCTCGTCATCGTCGCGGTGGCCGTCGACCAATTCGCCCGCAGGAGGTCACAGTGACTGGCGCACCGGTTCTGGAAGCCCGTGGACTCGTCAAGAAGTACGGCAACGTCACGGCGATCAACGGGGCCGACTTCGAACTGCGCGCGGGCGAGGTGCTCGCGGTCATCGGCGACAACGGTGCCGGAAAGACCAGCCTCATCAAGGCATTGGCGGGCGCGGTGGTTCCGGACTCCGGCGAGATGCTGATGAACGGAACACCCGTGTCGTTCAAGAACACCCGCGACGCGAGAGCGGCAGGCATCGAGACGGTGTACCAGGACCTCGCGGTCGTGCAGGCACTCGACATCGCGTCGAACCTGTACCTCGGACGCGAGGTGCGGCGAAAGGGTCTCGCGGGCAGCCTGTTCCGCCGACTGGACATGCCGAGGATGCGCGAGGAGGCCTCGCAGCACCTCGCCGACCTGAAGATCGGCATCAAGTCGGTGAACCAAGCCGTCGAGACGTTGTCCGGTGGGCAGCGGCAGGGCGTCGCGGTGGCGCGGGCCGCCGCGTTCGGCCGCGGCGTGATCATCATGGACGAGCCGACGGCCGCCCTCGGCGTTCGGGAGTCGGGACAGGTCATCGACCTGATCCGGTCGATCCGAGACCGCGGCATCCCCGTGGTGCTCATCAGTCACGACATGCCGCACGTGTTCGAGGTCGCCGACCGCATCCACATCCACCGGCTCGGGCAGCGCGCGGGCGTCGTCGACCCGAAGTCGCGTTCGATGTCCGAGGTGGTGGCGCTCATGACCGGTGCGGAGGAGCCGACCGATGAGGAACGCGCAGGTCTCTGAGAAGGCCCCGGTCGGGGTCTTCGTCGGGCTGGCGACGCTCGACGTGATCCACCGCATCGCGAAAGCGCCTGCGGCGAACCAGAAGATCACCTCGAGCGAGCAGTTCGTCGCCGCAGGCGGACCGGCCGCGAACGCGGCGGTCACCTTCGCGGCACTTGGCGGCGACGCGACCCTGGTGACCGCGCTCGGTGACGATCCGGTCGCGGATCTGATCCGAGCCGACCTCTTGGCGTACGGCGTGACGGTGGTCGACGCGGCGGCGGGCAGCACCCGGGTGGTGCCGGTCTCGGCCGTGTCGGTGGTCGAGTCGACGGGTGACCGGTCGGTCGTCTCGCTGGACGCGGTGAACTCCGACGCCACGCCACCGGCGGAGCTCGACGGTTTGGTGGCCGGTGCCGACGTGGTGCTGGTCGACGGACACCATCCCCTGATGGCGCGCGCCGCCGCCCGGCACTCGCGGGACCGGTCGACCCCGCTCGTCGTGGACGCCGGCCGGTGGAAGCCGGTGATGGGCGACCTCCTCGAGTATGCGACGGACATGGTGTGCTCCAACGACTTCCACACGCCGGGCGACGACCGGTCGGAGGCCACCGCCGCGACGCTGGTCGGTGCTGGTGTGCGGACCGTCGTCATCACGCACGGCGGTGACCCCGTTCAGTGGTGGTCGGACGGCGAGTCCGGCTCGGTGCCCGCAGAACGGGTAGTGGTGGTCGACACACTCGGGGCCGGCGATGCCTTCCACGGTGCGTATTCGTACTTCTCGACGCGGGGCGCGGGCGGCGTCGCCGAGCGCATCGAACGCTCCGCTCGCGTGGCGGCACTACGGTGTTCGATGGTCGGGCCGCGGGCCTGGCTGAGTGAACTGTCCAGCGAACGGATTGGAAAGTGAGAACGGTGAGCATCGACCACGACGTGCAGGACGCCACCCTCGACCAGTTGGTCGCCTGGGCCAGGGCGCTCGTGGTCGACGGTGAACGCCGCATCCTCGGCCTCACCGGCGCTCCGGGAGCCGGAAAGTCCACCGTTGCCGACCAACTCGTCACCGCCCTCGGCCCCGACGTCGCCGTGCTCGTCCCGATGGACGGCTTTCATCTGGCCAACGAGGTGCTGCTGGACCTGGGTCGCCGGGACCGCAAGGGCGCCAACGACACGTTCGACGACGGCGGGTACGCCCGGCTGATCTCGGCGCTGCGGGCGCAGCGCGTCGACGGCCCCGTCGAGTACGCACCCCGGTTCCGCCGGGAGATCGAGGAGTCGATCGGCTCGTCCATCCCCGTCCCACCCACGGTGCCGCTGGTGGTCACCGAGGGCAACTACCTGCTCCTGGAGTCCGACGCCTGGCCTGCGGCCCGGTCCTGCATCGACGAGGTGTGGTTCTTGGCCCCCGACACCGACATTCGTCACCAACGGCTGCTGCGGCGGCACGAGGCGTACGGAAAGTCGCCGCAGGACGCGGCGTACTGGGCGCTGGGCCCCGACGAGCGCAACGCCCAACTGATCGAGTCGACTGCCGGTCGAGCCGATCGGATCGTGCGTCTCCGGTGACCACGATGGGCGACGTCGCCCGCCTCGCGGGTGTCTCGGCGTCCACCGTCTCGCACGTGCTCAACGGCACGCGCAAGGTCGACACCGCCACCCGGGTCCGTGTCGAGGCGGCCATCGTGAAGACCGGGTACCGGCGCAACGTCGTCGCGCGATCGCTCGCCGCCGGGCGCACGCACACGATCGGACTCTCGATCTCGGCGTTGACGAATCCGTACTTCGGGAGCCTGGTGCACGCCGTGGAACGGGCCCTGTCGAACGCCGGGTACGTACTGATCGTCGGCGACTCCCACGACGAGGTGGAGTCGGAGAAGCGCGTCATCGATTCGCTGCTGGACCGTCAGGTCGACGGGATGATCGTGGCTCCTTCGGCTGGCTCGGAGCACGGTGCTCTTCCCGAAATAGCCAGGACGCGAACACCACTGGTGCTGATCGACCGTGGCCTCGACGTCGGGAGCGACCAGGTCGTCCCGGAGAACTTCTCGTCGACGCGGTCGCTGACGGCGCATCTGCTCGATCTCGGCCATCGGCGGATCGGCGTGCTGCGCGGGCTGGCCGGGATCTCCTCGACCACCGAGCGGTTCGACGGCTACTCCGCCGCGCTGGCCGACCGCGGCGTCGTCGTCGACCCGGCTCTCGTCCTCGACGGCGCGTCCAGCACCGACGTGGCCGAACGCGAGGTGCGCGCGCTGATGTCCGGTGGCGACCGCCCCACCGCGCTGGTGTCGTTGAACAACTCGATGACCATCGGGGCGCTCAAAGCCCTTCGTGGCCTTGGCTTGTCGATTCCGGCGGACGTCGCGTTCGTCTGCTTCGACGACTTCGAATGGTCGGACCTCTTCGAGCCGAGGCTCACCGCCGCGGCCCAAGACGTCGAGACGATCGGCACCACCGCGGCCGACATGCTGCTGGCCCGCATCCGGGGACACGACGCTGCGCCGCAACGAATTCACGTACCGACCACGTTCCATCACCGTAATTCGTGCGGCTGCACCTAGACGTTCAGCTCACCACCCACTGACAGGACATTCGACCATGCCGATTGCCACCCCCGACCACTACGTCGCCATGCTGGACCGCGCCAAGGAGGGCGGGTTCGCCTACCCGGCGATCAACGTGACCAGTTCGCAGACGCTCAACGCCGCCCTGCAGGGGTTCGCGGAGGCAGAGAGCGACGGCATCATCCAGGTGTCGCTCGGTACGGCGCTCTACTTGTCCGGCAACAGGGTTCAGAGCCGCTTCGCGGGGTCGAAGGCGCTCGCGCTCTATGCTCAGGAGGTCGCGTCGCACTACTCGGTCACGGTCGCCCTGCACACCGATCACTGCCCCGCCGAGAATCTCGACGACTGGGTCCGGCCGCTGATCGCCGACGCGACGGAACGCCGCGCCCGCGGCCTCGACCCGCTCTACCAGTCGCACATGTGGGACGGTTCCGCGGTGCCGCTCGACGAGAACCTGCGCATCGCAGCAGGATTGCTGGAGGCGTCGGTGGCGGCGAACACCATCCTCGAGATCGAGGTCGGCGTGATCGGTGGCGAGGAGGACGGCATCTCCCACGAGATCAACGAACAGCTGTACTCCACGGTCGACGACGCGCGCGCCACCATCGCGGCACTGGGGACGGGGGAGCGCGGTCGGTATCTCACCGCGTTGACCTTCGGCAACGTGCACGGCGTGTACCACCCGGATTCGGTTCACCTGCGCCCGGAGATCCTCAAGGAGATCCAGACGGTGATCGGCGCCGAGACCGGCACGGACAAGCCGTTCGACCTCGTCTTCCACGGTGGATCCGGATCGAGCGCCGAGGACATCGCGTCGGCCGTCGCCAGTGGCGTGGTGAAGATGAACGTCGACACCGACACCCAGTACGCGTTCACCCGGTCCGTCGCCGGGCACATGATCTCCAAGTACGACCAGGTGCTCAAGGTCGACGGCGACTACGGCAACAAGAAGGCCTACGACCCCAGGTCGTGGGGCAAGCCCGCCGAGAACGCCATGGCCGCAAGGGTTGTCGAGGCCGCCCAGATGCTGGGGTCGGCCGGCCGGGCGATGCGCTAGCGGCGACTACTCGTTGTCGCCGCCGGTCGCTTCGGTGGCGCCGACGGCGCCGAACGTCGCGCCGTGGGCGGCTGGCCACACCCAGTCACGCACCTCGGGGATGTCGTCACCGTGGGTGCGCGTGTACTCGCGGGCGGCGAGCCGTTTGTCGACCATCTGCTGGCGCAGCGTCGCATACGAGGACTGCAGCGACGGCACGCGGTCGATGACGTCGATCACCAGGTGGTAGCGGTCGAGGTCGTTGAGCATCACCATGTCGAACGGCGTCGTGGTGGTGCCCTCCTCCTTGTAGCCGCGCACGTGCAGGTTCTCGTTGTTGGCGCGACGGTAGGTCAGGCGGTGGATCAGCCACGGGTACCCGTGATAGGCGAAGATCACCGGCTTGTCCCTGGTGAACAGCATGTCGAATTCGCGGTCGGACAACCCGTGTGGATGCTCCTTCTCGTCCTGCAGCCGCATCAGGTCGACCACGTTGACGAAGCGGATCTTCAAGTCGGGCACGTTCTTTCGCAGCAGGTCCACCGCGGCCAGGCCCTCGAGCGTCGGGACGTCACCGCACGTCGCGACGACGACGTCCGGCTCCTCGCCGAGTACCTCGCTGCCCGCCCACTCCCAGATGCCAAGCCCGCGTGTGCAGTGCGCGATCGCTTCCTCCATGGTGAGGAAGTTCGGGCTGGGCTGCTTGCCTGCCACGACGACGTTGACGTACTGACGTGAGCGAAGGCAGTGGTCGTAGGTGGACAACAGCGTGTTGGCGTCCGGCGGCAGGTACACCCGGACCACTTCGGCGCGTTTGTTGACCACATGGTCGATGAAGCCGGGGTCTTGGTGGCTGAAGCCGTTGTGGTCTTGACGCCAAACATGGCTGGACAGAAGGTAGTTCAGGCTGGCGATCGGCCGGCGCCACGCAATGTGGTTGGTCACCTTGAGCCACTTGGCATGTTGGTTGAACATCGAGTCGATGATGTGGATGAACGCCTCGTAGCAGTTGAACAGGCCGTGGCGTCCGGTCAGCAGGTAGCCCTCCAGCCAGCCCTGGCACTGGTGCTCCGAGAGCATCTCCATCACGCGGCCGGCGCGGGCGAGGTGTTCGTCGACCTCGGGGCCGACGTACTCGGCGTTCCACTGCTTGTCGGTGGCGTCGTAGACGGCCTGCAGGCGGTTGGACGCGGTCTCGTCGGGGCCGAAGATGCGGAAGTTGTCGGGGTTGAGTCGCACCACGTCGGTGAGCCACTTGCCGAGCACGCGGGTGGACTCGGCGATCGTGGCACCCGGTGCGGGCACGTCGACTGCGTAGTCCCGGAAGTCGGGCAGGCGGAGGTCCTTCATCAGCAGACCGCCGTTGGTGTGCGGGTTGGCGCTCATCCGCAGGTCGCCGGTCGGGGCGAGTTCGGCGATCGTCGGATCGAGTTTGCCGTCGGCGTCGAACAATTCGTCGGCGCGGTAGGACGCCAGCCAGTCGGCGAGCACCTTGAGGTGTTCGGGGGTGTCGCGGGCGTTGGCGAGTGGAACCTGGTGTGCGCGCCACGACCCGGTGGTCTTCTTCCCGTCGATGTAGGCGGGTCCCGTCCAGCCCTTGGGGGTGCGGAAGACGATCATCGGCCAGCGGACCCGCTCGACGGCGTCGTCCGGTAGTGCCTTGAGTTCGGCAATCCGGTTGAGCACCGTGTCGAGCAGTTCGGCGAAGTCGCGATGCGCCTGCGCCAGATCGGTGTCCTCGGTGGCCTCGAAGAAGTACGGCTCGTGGCCGTACCCGACCATCAGGCTGCGGAGTTCTTCCTTCGGAATGCGATCCAGCACAGTCGGATTGGCGATCTTGTAGCCGTTGAGGTGCAGGATGGGCAGCACGACGCCGTCCTGCGTGCGGTTGACGAACTTGTTGGAGTGCCAGCTGGTCGCCAGCGGTCCGGTCTCCGCCTCGCCGTCGCCGACCACGGCGGCCACCAGCAGGTCGGGGTTGTCGAAGGCGGCACCGTAGGCGTGCGACAGGGCGTACCCGAGCTCGCCGCCCTCGTGGATGGAGCCGGGCGTCTCGGGGGCGACGTGCGACGGGATGCCGCCGGGGAACGAGAACTGGCGGAACAGTCGACGCAAACCCTCCGCGTCGGAGGTGACGTCGGAGTAGGTCTCCGAATAGGTGCCGTCCAGGTAGGCGTTGGCGACCAAACCGGGACCACCGTGGCCGGGGCCGGTGACGTAGATCGTCGACTGAGAGCGTTCCTTGATGGCCCGGTTGAGGTGGGCGTAGAGGAAGTTCAGCCCCGGCGTGGTGCCCCAGTGGCCCAGCAGCCGGGGTTTGACGTCGTCGCGGGCCAGGGGGGTCCGCAGCAGCGGGTTGTCCAGCAGGTAGATCTGGCCGACGGACAGGTAGTTCGCCGCCCGCCACCAGCCGTCGAGTTGAGACAACGTGTAGTCGCTCAGCGGTTTTACGTCGGCCGAGTTCCAAGCCGTGGTCACTGCGCTCATGGAGACATCCGTTTCCTTGTGGTGGTGACAAATTCATCGTACGGCTGGTGTGACCTGGTGACCGGGTCGTCGTCGAATGGCAACCGACCGTTCGTGCTGGCGTCGGCTAAGCCGACAGCTCCACGAGCGCGCGACGCGCGGCGAGCCGCCCGGCGATGCCGCGCATTGCCTCGCCCACCGAACCGACGACTCTCGGGCCGTCGGACGTCAGGGATTCCTGCCGCGCCTGGTCGAGGACGAGCGTCAGCTCGGCAACGGGGCTCAGGCCGCTCGTGAACGCATCGTCGATGCCGCCGGCCTCCCGCAGATCCAGCACCAGTGCGCCGCCGACCAGGGCAAACCGTCGCACGTGGTTGGTCACCAGGGTGCGGTTGGCGTCGCCAACGCGGCCCGTCACCTCGACGAGGACGGCGAGGCTTCGCAGCTGCGCGCGCAACTGGACGCCGTGGCACTCCGTCACGGGGCCGCGGGCTGCGAGCGACGAGGCGCTGGTTGTGAGCACGAACGGGAGCCGATCTGTCGGTCGAGCGGACCTTGGATGTCGGCTGCGGGCTCAACCGTCCTGGCCAGCCTAACCGGTGCCGGGGTGCGTATTCAAAGATGCTGCGCAACAACGGATTACCGGCGATGTGCTCGTCGATGCTCCCTTCAGCCGCGGCTTCCGGTCGCCGTTCTGGGCCTGGACCCGCTCTCGAAGTCCATATCACCGGTGATATCACTGCGGGACTGATATCACCGGTGATAGCGAGTTCCAGACCGGGTGGGCACGCCCCCTTGGGGACGAGCCGCCGATTCCCCTTTCGCCCACCGACCGGTACTACTCCCCGTGAACGGCGCGTGGCCGTGCGGCCCTGTACCCTGGGCACGAATCAATTGGCTTGTGCTGCTTCGGCTTCGGCATCACGCCAGGTCACGCTACGGGCGGACCCAAGACGAAGTGAGGGAAGGATCGGTTATGGCGTCCCCGGGTGCTGGACCGCGTCCGAGCACGCGATTCGGACCCTACGAGCTGCAGGAACTCATCGGCATGGGCGGCATGGGTGAGGTCTACCGGGCCTATGACACCGTGCGCGAGCGCATGGTGGCCCTGAAGATCCTGCGGGCCGACGTCGCCGCCGACCCGAGTTACCGGGACCGATTCCGGCGCGAGTCGCGCATCGCGGCCCGACTGCAGGAACCCCACGTCATCCCCGTGCACGACTTCGGCGAGATCGACGGGGTCCTCTACATCGACATGCGCCTGGTCGAGGGCGGCAGCGTCAAGGACGAGCTGCGTGTCAAGGGTGTCCTGCCGCCGGCGCGGACGGTGGCGATCGTCAGCCAGGTCGCCGCCGCGCTGGACGCCGCGCACGCCAACGGCCTGGTGCACCGCGACATCAAACCCGAGAACGTGCTGCTGACCCCGGACGACTTCGCCTACCTGGTGGACTTCGGCATCGCCAACGGCGGCGGCGAAGCGACCGTGACCAGGACCGGGATGATCATCGGGTCGTGCGCGTACATGGCCAGCGAGCGGCTCGGCGGCACGCCAGGCGGCCCGCCGTCGGACGTGTACTCGCTGACGTGCCTCTTGTTCGAGTGCCTGACGGGCCGGGCGCCGTTCGAGGCGGCCGACATCCGCCAGGTCATGAGCGCGCACATGTTCGCGCCGCCGCCGCGGCCCAGCGAAGTGCGCCCGGGCCTCAACCCCGCGTTCGACGCCGTCGTCGCGAAGGGCATGGCGAAGAGTCCCGGCGACCGGTTCGCCACGGCGGGCGAGCTGGCCAGGGCGGCCGCGGCCGCGGTCCACGCGTCGCCCCGACCCGCCGCGGCGCCCCACACCAGGCAATTCACGGCCGAACGGCCGCCGGCGTACGTGCCGCACCCGGCCGTCGCGGCCCAGGCTCCGGTGGCGCGGTCGCGGTTCGGTCGCACCCAGAAGTTGTTGCTTGCCGGGACCGTCGCGACCCTCGGCCTGGCGGCGGGGCTGGCCGCGGCAATCGTCTTCACCGGCGGCGATACCGGATCGCAGCCGCAGAGCCGGCTGGCCGCGCCGCCCAGTTCGACGTCGGAGACGGAGACCACTACGACGACGACCACCTCCGCCGCACCGCTCTCCGGCGTGTCCAACGTCGACGCGAAGGGCTTCGTCGGCGAGGCGGCCCGCTGCGACACGGGAGCGGCGGTGGCGGCGATCCGGACGGCGTCGTCGCTGGCGGTCATCTGCCAGGACTCGCCGGGCAGCTTCTACTACCACGGCCAACGGCTGCGCGACGGAGCCAACGTGCGCATCGCCACCGCGGTGCCGAACGGGAGCGGCTACGACGCCGTGAACCCGGCCGACGGCGCCAGGTACCAGGTGCGGCCCGACCAGCTGACGATCATCAGCAACGGGCACGTGGACTCGGCTGAGCCGGCGCTCGAATACGGCTCCACGAGCTGACGGGATTGCAGCAGGCGTTCGGCGGGTACATTGTTAGGTCGCGTAACTAACGCCGACATCAACTGACACCCGGAGCGAGGACCACTGCATGACGGCCACGATGACCGGTCCACCCCCTCCCGCTGACGTCGAGGTCGCCGGCCCCAAGCGCAACCTGATCTTCACCGCGGTGCTGCTGGGCATGCTGCTGGCGGCGCTGGACCAGACGATCGTGGCGACGGCGCTGCCGACCGTGGTGGCAGATCTTGGTGGCGCCGGCCACCAGGCGTGGGTGGTGACCAGTTATCTGCTCGCCTCGACCGTGGTGACGGCGATCGTCGGCAAGCTCGGCGACCTGTTCGGCCGCAAGCCGGTCTTCATCGCGGCGGTGCTGTTCTTCATGGCCGGGTCGGTGCTGTGTGGCCTGGCCGGGTCGTTGCCGATGCTCGTCGCGGCACGGGCGCTGCAGGGCATCGGCGGCGGCGCCATCATGGTCACCGCCACCGCGGTGATCGGCGAGGTAATCCCGCTGCGCGAACGCGGCAAGTACCAGGGCGCCCTCGGCGCGGTGTTCGGCGTGACGACGGTGATCGGCCCGCTGCTCGGCGGGTTCTTCACCGACCATTTGAGCTGGCGCTGGGCGTTCTGGATCAACGTGCCCGTGGCCGTCGTGGTGCTGATCGTCGCCGTCATCGCCATCCCCAACCTGGGCCGCAAGGCGCGCCCGGTCATCGACTACGCAGGCATCGTGCTGGTCGGCGTCGGCGCCACCGGACTCACGTTGGCCACCAGCTGGGGCGGCAGCGAGTATGCGTGGGGCTCGCTGATGATCATCGGCCTGTTCGTCGGGTCGGTGATCGCGATCGCCGCCTTCATCGCCGTCGAACTGCGCGCCAAGGAACCCATCCTGCCGATGCGGCTGTTCCGCGAGCCGGTGTTCGCGGTGTGCTGCGCGCTGTCGTTCGTCGTCGGCTTCGCGATGCTTGGCGCGTTGACGTTCCTGCCGACGTTCATGCAGTTCGTCGACGGCGTCTCGGCCACCACGTCGGGGCTGCACACCCTGCCGATGGTGCTCGGGCTGCTGACGATGTCGATGAGCAGCGGCGTGATCGTCGGCCGCACCGGGAAGTACAAGATCTTCCCGGTCGTCGGCACGGCGGTGATGGCCGTCGGCTTCGTGCTGTTGTCGCGGATGGGTCCGGACACCTCCACCCTGGTGCAGTCGCTGTACCTGGTGGTCCTTGGCGCGGGCATCGGCATGTGCATGCAGGTGCTCGTCCTGATCGTGCAGAACACCGTCGACTTCGCCGATCTGGGCGTCGCGACGTCGGGCGTCACGTTCTTCCGGACCATCGGCAGCTCGTTCGGTGCGGCGGTGTTCGGGTCGTTGTTCAACAACTTCCTGACCGACCCGCTCGCCGACGCCGTGGCCAAGAGCGGCGCACCGGCCGCGGCGGCGCAGTCCCCGGACGCGCTGCACGCGTTGTCCCCGGAGATGGCCGCCCCGATCGCGTCGGCCTACGCCGATGCCCTCGACCAGGTGTTCCTCTACGCCGCGCCGGTGGCCGTCGTGGGATTCGTGTTGGCGCTGATGCTCAAGCAGGTTCCGTTGCGCAGCAACGACGTCAGCATCGCCGCCGACATGGGCGAGGGCTTCGCGATGCCGACCACCGACTCGCCGGACCAGCTGCTGGAGAACGCCGTCGGCCGGTTGATCAAGCAGGGGTCCGGCATGCAGTTGCGCGCCATCGCGGAGCGGCCAGGCAGCAAGCTCGACATCAGCAGGCTGTGGGCGCTGCTGCAGGTCTACCGGTTCGGGCAGGCCGCGGGGCAGGCCCGGCTCAGCGACATCGCCGAACACGTGCGCGTGCCGCGGGAGATCCTCGAACCGGCCTTCGACCGGCTGGCGCTGACCGGCTACGCGGCGCGCACCCAGGATCAGTTCTGGCTGACGCCGGCCGGGGCTCGCGAGGTGGAGCTGGTACGCGCGCAGACCTTGGAGTGGTTGACCAGCGGGCTCACCCAGTCGGCCGGGCTGCACATCCAGCCCGACCGCACCCAGGTCAAGGAAGTGCTCGAGCGCATCTCGCAAGACGTTCTGGTGCAACGGGATTACACCGAGGACGCGACGCAGGCGATGCGGATGCGGCCGCCGCGCCGGGCACCGCAGCCACCGCGTCGACCCCCGGCGCCCATGCCACCGCGCGGCCAGCA
>NZ_MVOC01000024.1 GCF_002043095.1 Mycobacterium sp. AT1
ACTCATACCCGAACACTAGTGCGACCCACCGACAAGAAACGCGAGCTGAAACAGAAGGGGCACAAGGGAACTCAAACCACACCGCCTGTGGATGACTTCGGCACGTCGCCAATTTCTAGGGTATAGGGCAGGGTGTTCGTCGTGAGCGATTCCTTCGGCCGACAGTGCCCCTGTGGCAGTGGCGTCGTGTACGAGGTGTGCTGCCAGCCGCTGCACCATGGCGAACGGCAGGCCGCCACGGCCGAAGAGCTGATGCGGTCGAGGTACTCCGCGTATGCGACGGGGAACGCCGACTACGTGTTCCGCACCTGGCATCCGCGAACGCGGCCCGCCGATCTGACCGTCGACGCCGACGTCGTCTGGACCGGCCTCACCGTGACCGACGTGGTCGCGGGAGGAGGCGGCGACGACACAGGGGAAGTCGAGTTCACCGCGTCATACGACGACGGGTCCTTGCACGAGCGCAGTCGCTTCGAACGGCGCGGCGGACGCTGGGTGTACGTCGACGGCGACTAGTTAGATAGCCATGCGCCGGTCGACGGTGCCCTGCCACGCCTCGGCCGCGTCGGCCAACGGCATGCCGAGCGCGGTGCAGAGTCCGATCACGGTGCCGAAGCTGGGGCTGGGGATGCGACCGACCTCGATCTTGCGCAGCGTCTCGGGGGAGATGCCGGCGGCGCTGGCGATCGCCTCGGGGTCACGACCCGCCCGGGCGGTTCGGATGAGCGCGCCGAGGCGTTGACCGGCGGCGACTTGCTCCGGGCTAAGCGGTACGCGAACCATGCGGGCCAGCATAGCCGGTATTCATATACCGCTACTGATACCGTGGTGCCGGTATAACAATACCGACGCCACGAGGAGGTCGACCGTGATCGAACTGAAGTCCGCCGACGAGATCGACAAGATGGCCGTCACGGGGGAGTTCGTCGCGCAGGTACTGGCCACCCTGTCGGACGAGGCTCGGCCAGGGGTGAACCTGATGCAGCTCGAACTGCACGCGCGCCAGTTGGTCGCCGATCGCGGCGCGACGTCCTGCTACTGGGACTACGCCCCGTCCTTTGGGCGCGGACCGTTCCGCAACGTCATCTGCCTGTCGGTGAACGACGCTGTGCTGCACGGCAAGCCGCACGAACAGGTGCTGCGGGCTGGCGACGTGCTGAGCCTCGACTTCGCGGTCTCGATCGACGGCTGGGTCGCCGACTCCGCGGTCACGGTCATCGTCGGCGACGGCGACGACGAGGACCGCGCGCTCGTCGACTCGACGCGACGAGCCCTCGCCGCCGGCGTCGCGGCGGCCGTCCCGGGCGGTCGGCTCGGAGACGTCTCGGCCGCCATAGGCGAGGTCGCCGCCGACGCCGGGTACCGCGTCAACGTCGAGTTCGGTGGTCACGGTTTGGGTCGGACGATGCACGAGGATCCCCACGTCCCCAATCGCGGGCGGCGGGGGCGCGGAATGCTGTTGCGGCCGGGGTTGACCCTCGCGCTCGAACCTTGGTGGAGCCGCGGCAGCGACCGGCTGACGATCGACGCGGACGGCTGGACGCTGCGTTCCGCCGACGGTTCGAACACGGCGCACTCCGAGCACACCATCGCCGTCACCGAGCACGGCCCCCGCATCCTGACTCAGTGCGCGGGAACGCCGCAGACCGAATAGACGAACTTGGGTGGCACGTCGAAGGTGAATTCGCGTTCCGGAAGGGCCGCGAGTACCTCGGCCGGCAGCGGCGTCTTGTAGTGCAGTGACACCGATCCGGCGAAGGTCGGGTCGATGACGGACAGATCGGATCCGGTGAGCGTCAACCCGGACTCGTCGAGCGAGCCGTGGACCATGGTTCCCTGCGGGGCGTTCCATCGGTGGTCGACCGAGCGGCCCGCCTTCTTGGGGACCGTCGACAGCGTGCCGAGCACCCGTTGACTGGTGAGTGCCACCGCGCCCACGTAGCTGCTGATGTTGCCCTTCGCCACCTTGCCGGGCACCTTCCCGGAGAAGCGGTAGGTCACCGGGACGAACTCGGCCAGGAAGAGCACGCCCTCGGCGTCGACCTGGGCGCGCATGTCATCGGGCAATCCGCCGATGCCAAGCATCTTGCGCAAGAAGACGGCCATGGTCGGAGAATATCGACCATGGCCGTCCCGTCGTGCAAATTCTTACGTTTGTGCGGGGAGTACGTTCTCGCCGGACTTGTCGGTCGACAGGCACAGTGAGCAGATGTAGCCCTCGACGCTGGCGGACTTGATCATGTCGGGCCGCTCGTAATCATGATGGCAGACATGGCATTTCAGGTGCGCGTCCGACGGGTTGCCATGCTCGTCGAGCATCGGCAGGTCGATGCCGTCATCGGTGCGGCGCAGGTAGTACTTGCCCTTGGTCGCGACGGCGATGGCCGGCGGCAGCACCAGTCCCAGGACGATCGCAACCAGCGGTGAGTACGGCCGGATCGCTTCTCCCAGACCGCCGAAGAAGGCGAGCACCGACAGCCCGGCCGCAGCCAGCATCGAGCCGAAGCCGACGGGGTTGAAGTCGTAGAGCATCCCGCGTCGGAATTCCGGTTGCATCGGCGAGAGCTTCAGCAGGAACTTGTTGAAGACGATGTCGGAGGCGACCACGACGACCCACGCGATACCGCAGTTGGCGTAGAAGCCCAGAATCGTGTTGAGGAAGTCGAACATGTTGGCTTCCATCAGCACCAGGGCGATCAGCAGGTTGAAGGCCAGGAACACCAGGCGACCCGGGTAGGTCTTGGTGACCCGGGTGAACGAGTTCGTCCACGCCAGCGAGCCGGAGTAGGCGTTGGTGACGTTGATCTTCACCTGGCTGATGACGACGAGCACCACGGCCAGCGTCATGGCGAGCCACGGAGGCAGGAAGTTCTGGTAGATCTCCAGGAACTGGTGCACCGGCTGGTTGGCGATGCCCGTGCTGTCCGCGACGTTGGCGATCAGGTACACCGCGAGGAACAGCCCGACGATCTGCTTGATGGCGCCGAAGATGACCCAGCCTGGGCCTGCCAGGAACATCCAGGTCCACCAGCTGCGCCGGTTCTCGGGGGTCTTGGCGGGCATGAAGCGCAGGTAGTCGTTCTGCTCGGCGATCTGCGCGATGAGCGACAGGCAGACGCCTGCGGCCAGCAGGGTGGAGCCGAGGTCGAACCCTTGCACGCCGTTCTCGCCCTGGTAGGCGAAGAACTGGCTGACCGACTCCGGGTGGCTGACCACCAGGTAGACGAACGGTGCGACCATCAGGACCAGCCACAATGGCGTCGTCCACACCTGCAGTGTGGAGAGCACCTTCATGCCGTAGATGACGAGCGGGAAGATGATGAACGTCGACGCCGCATAGCCGATCCACAGTGGGATGCCGAGGCCCAGTTGCAGCCCCTGTGCCATGATCGAGCCCTCGAGGGCGAAGAAGATGAAGGTGAACGTCGCGAAGATGACGTTGGTGACCACCGAGCCGTAGTAGCCGAAGCCGCTGCCGCGGGTGACCAGGTCGAGGTCGATGTTGTAGCGGGCCGAGTAGTAGGCGACCGGAAAGCCGGTCAGCATGACCACCACGGCGAAGATGAGGATTCCCCACAACGCGTTGGTGGTGCCGTAGGCGATGCCGATGTTGGCGCCGATGGCGAAGTCGGCGAGGTAGGCGATGCCGCCGAGTGCCGAGATGCCCACCACCCGCGTCGACCACTTTCGGTAGCTGCGTGGGGCGAACCGCAGCGTGTAGTCCTCCAAGGTCTCCTTGGTGGCCGTCATCTGGTCTAAGCCTGCGTCGAGGTCTGCCGCGACGGGGGTGTCAGCCTCGTTGTTGAGCTCTTGGGTCATGGTTAGCAAAGCTAAAACCACGTTGTTTCGGGGGTGTGACGACCGTGTTCCCACCGAAATACCCGCCAAGAAATGAAAGGGCCCGCACTGCCGTCAAGAGTCGGGGTTGTGACGGCAGTGCGGGCTCTGCTGACTACATCGGTGCGGTAGTGAAGGGTGTTACACGTGTTGCGGAATGAATCTTCGGCGAGGCGCTGGTGGCTCGCCGGTCTGTGTTGCGTCGTCTACGCGGCCATGTGGATCGGTTGGGTTCAGGGCTGGAATTGGCTGGTCACCGCCGACACGTCGACGTTGGAGCTCGGTCGGCGCCTCGGCGACGAGCACCACGGCTGGACGACGTTCTGGCACGTGTGGTGCACGGTGTTCTCCCCGGTGGCCTTTCGCATCGTGACCGTGGGCCTGATCGTCCACGCGTTCGCGAAGCGCCGGGTTCGCGTCGCGGTGTTCCTCATCGTCTGCGTCGAAACGTCCGCGCTGCTGACCGAGGTGCTCAAGCGCCTCGCCGACCGGCCCCGCCCGGAAACCGTCATGGTCGACGCGCTGTCGACGTCGTTTCCGTCCGGGCACGCCCTCGGCACGATGGCCGCGGTGCTGGCTCTTGCGGCGGTGTACCTGGCGGGCGTGCGACGGAGTCTTCGCCCATGGCTGGTGGCGGCCGGTGTGGTCGTCGTCCTGACCGTCGGGGTCGGCCGGGTCGCGCTCAACGTCCACCACCTGTCCGACGTCGTCGCCGGGTGGGCGATGGGCTACGTGTACTTCGTGGTGTGTCTGCTGATCCTGCGCGGGGTCAGGGAAGGGGACGAAAGACCGGCAGCGCCCGATAGCGGACGGTGAAGGTCGCCTCCTCCAGTTCGTCGGCGAGTTCGCCGTCATGGGCCAGCAGGGTGGGGCCGTCGACCGCTCGGAAGCTGAACTCGGGGACCCGCAGTTCGTGGTACAGCGGGCTTCTGACGAGCCGTCCGAGTGCCAGCGACGTCAGGATGCGAATCCTGCTGAACCGTTTCTCGGTCTCCAGGATGCGCACGTCCATCAGGCCGTCGTCCATCCGCAGCCGGCGGGCGGGGGCAAAACCCGACGGCAGGTAGGACGAGTTGCCGAGGAAGAACAGCGACGTCTGCAGGGTCTTGTTGTCGTACTGGATGCGCACCGGCTCGCCTCGGCGCAGCGTGTGGAACATCGCGTAGACGCCGGCCAGCGGCTTGCCGATCTTATGCTCCAGCTTCTCGCGCTTCTGGACGAACGTGGGGTAGGCACCGATGCTGGCCGTGTTGATGACGGTGCCGGTCTCGTTGAGGCGAAGGACGTCGACGCACGCCACGCTGCCCTGCCGGATCGACTCGACGGTCTTGGCGACGGTGTCGCAGCCGATGTCCTTGGCGAAGTGGTTGAACGTGCCGCCGGGGAAGACAGCCAGCGGGCGTTCGGTGGCCAGGGCCACCCCTGCCGCACAGGCCACGGTGCCGTCGCCTCCGCCGACGGCGAGCACCTCGGCCCGGTCGGCCGCCGAGCGCATGATCGCTTCTACGTCGTCGTCCTTCTCCAGCTCGACGATCTCCATCTTGGGCAGCGCTTCCCGCGCCTCGTCGATGACCCGCGCTCCGGTGCCGCTGCCCGAGGCGGGATTGATGACGAGGACGACGCCCGCCCCGTCGGGACGCTTCAAGGTCGGCACCCGCAGCGGGTCGGCGACAGGGACGCGCGCCTCGACGATCGGCGGGACGATGCGTGCGCCCGCGACCGCCACCGCGGCGCCGAGACCGAACCCGGCAAGTACGTCGCCCGGGTAGTGCGCACCCGTGGCGACGCGGGAGATCCCGACCATGCCCGCGAGCAGGGCCAGGCCGAGGCCGACGGGCGCGCTCTCCAGGCCGACGCCAACGGCGAATGCCGCCGCGCTGGCGGAATGACCCGACGGCAGCGAATTGGAGGTGGGCATCCGGCGGGACCGTCGCAGCACCGGGACTGCCGCCCACTCCGGGCGCGCCCGTTTCCAGACCCGCTTGGCGATCTGGTTGGCGACCAGGCTGGTGACGGCGAGGGACGCCACGCCGCGGCCCGCGCCGCGCTGGACCGAGGGGTGCTTGGTGGCCATCAACGCGGCCGCGATGGCGAACCACAGCTTGGAGTGGTCCGCGGCTGCGGTCAGTTTGGGCATGAACCCGTCGAGCAGGGGGCTCGGCGACTCTGCGATGGCCTCGAAGATTTCGCGGTCCAGAGTGCCGAGGCCCGCGCCGATCTGGCGGACGCCGCGGTGTCGGACGCCAAGTCTTTGGAGTAGCTCCATGGCACCAACCTAGCCGGGTCGTGAAAGCGCTTTGGGGACAACTCATTTCTCAGCCCGGGGATCGTTGCTAAACCTTTACTTGACCTCGAGTGTCTGGTGTGTTGACGTTGAGCCCGTGGGCCGACTGCTGATTTCGCTGTGCGCGTTGGTCGTCGGACTGATCGTGGCCCCGTCGGCCCGCGCCGAGCTGGTGCCGTGGTTCGCCCCCAGCGTCGGCAACGCGACCCAGGTGATTTCCGTTGTGGGCGTTGGCGGCTCGAACGCCAAGGTCGACGTGTACGAACGCACCGCCGCCGGCTGGCGGGCCGTCGCCGCGGGAATCCCCGCCCACGTCGGCGAGAAGGGCATGGCTCCCGAGACGCACGACGGCCAGATGCTCACGCCGATGGGCATCTTCACCCTCGACTTCGCGTTCGGTACCGCACCCAACCCCGGTGGCGGGCTGCAGTACGTGCAGGTCGGTCCCGACCACTGGTGGGACGGCGACATGAAGAGCGCCACGTACAACACGATGCAGGTCTGCAAGAAGTCGCAGTGCCCGTTCGACACGAACCCGAGCAGCGGGACCGAGAACCTGCAGATACCCCAGTACGAACACGCCGTCGTGATGGGCGTCAACAAGCAACGCGTCCCGGGAAACGGTGGCGCGTTCTTCCTTCACTCCAGCGACGGCGGACCAACGGCGGGCTGCGTCAGCATCGACGACGACACGTTGGTGGGAATCATGAAGTGGCTGCGCCCCGGCGCGTTGATCGCCGTCTCCAAGTGATCAAAGAGCTATTGCGCGACCGGCTTTCACGTTGAAGTCGAGGGCCTTGGTGGAGAAGGACGCGTCGTAGGTGCGGTCGTAGCCGGTGACGCTGATCTTCCAGCCGTCGGCGGTCCTGCGGTAGCGGTCGCGATAGAAGCCAGCGCCGATCAGCATGAAGTCGAACTTCGGGACGATCACCTTGTCCTGCAGGTACCAGATGGCGGTCGCCTCGTCGCCGTCGACGTCGATCTCGGGGTGCGTCACCCGGTGATCGGTGATGACGTCGGCAGGCATCGAGGTGCGCATGAACTCGACGAGGGTGGCGCGATCGGTGAAGTGGTGCGTCTCGCCGAGGGATTCGCCGTAGTCGCCGATCACGTCCTCGGTGAGGGTGTCGGCGAACTCGTCCCAGTGCTTGGTGTCGAGCGCGCGCAGATACCGGTACTTGACCCGCTGAATGTCTTCGATGTCACCCATCTGGACATTGCAACACGGGGGGCCTCGTGGCGGACGGCCTTGCCGCAAATGTGGTTGACGGCCGCGTCAACCGGCTCGCGGCGCGGCGAGCACTGTTGGCGCACAGTCTGTGCGTATTGTATGAATTCAAAACAACGCTGGGAGAACACTGTTCGCGGCGTCCTCCGCGGAGTGTCTGTCACACCCACGTCGCAGCGCGGGTTATCGTGGCAGGCGTCATGAGCGATCCGTTGGGGTTGTCGATCGGGACAACCAACCTGGTCGCGGCGCGTGTCGGCAGTCAACCCGTCACGCGGCGGTCCACACTGCCGCGGGCCGGGCAGGTGCTGAGCGGATTCGTCGAACGCGTCGGAGACCCGGTGCCGCTGGTCGGCGAGGACGGTACGTCCTACCGCGCGGATCTGTTGATGGTCGAGGCGCTCGACGCCATGGTGGTCGAAGCTGGCAGCGACCAGTCGTCGCAGATCGCCGTTGCGGTACCCGCGCATTGGAACGGCGCCACGCTTCGATCGCTTCGGGACGCCATGCGCACCACGCCAAGCCTGGCGCCGAACGGCGTGCCGGTGCGGCTGGTCTCGGACGCGGTGACGGCGCTGACCGCGCTGGCCGCCAACCCCGGCCTCCCCGTTCGTGGAGTGGTGGCGCTGCTGGACTTCGGCGGTGGCGGCACCAGCATCACGCTCGCCGACGCGACGGCGTCCTTCGAGCCGATCGAGACGACCAGGGTGACCGAGTTCTCCGGTGACCACGTCGACCAGGCGCTGCTCGCCCATGTACTCGACGGCGTCGCGAACGACGTCGACCCCGCGGGCACCGCCTCAGTCGGATCGATTGGCGCGCTACGCGAGGAGTGCAGGCTCGCCAAGGAGCAACTGTCCGAGGCGGAGACTGCAGACATTCTCGTCGAGCTGCCCGGCCATCGCACGACGGTGCGGGTGACGCGAGACCAGCTCGACGAGCTCGTCGAAGCACCCCTTGCGGCAGTGCTGGCAGAGCTCGAGGAATCGTTGCTGCGCAACAGGATTGCGCCAACCGACCTGTCGGCCGTCGTCGCAGTCGGCGGCGGAGCGTCCATCCCGCTGGTGACCCGACGGTTGGCCGAGGGCCACCAGAACTCATTCGTCACGACGCCGCATCCGGCGCTCGACGCTGCGGTTGGTGCCGCGATCTTTGCGGCCTACGGGGCCGACGCCGACGCCCAAACCGGAATGGCGCCAAGCCCGTTGATCACCGGGGCGTGGCCCGTGAAACCCAACGCAGCGCCGGACTCGTCGACGTTTCGCGCGCTCGCTTGGTCCCAGGACGACGAGACCGTTGGTGACCCGACCCCGTACACCGGCGAAGATCCCTACGCCGATCCCTACGCGGACGCCGGTACGACGCGCGTCGTCGCGCAGTACCACCCGAGGCACGACGACGAACCACGGTCGTGGCTGCGCCTGCCCCAGTTGCTCGTCGGCGTCGCAGCCGTGGTGGCGCTGGTCGCGGTGGGTGGCGTCGCAATCGCACTGACCAGCGCGACCGACGAGACGCGCCCAACGCCGACCACCGTGCCCATTACGGCGACGTCACCGCCGGCACCGCCCCCGACCAGCATCGAACCGCCACCCCCGCCGCCGTCGACCGAGGCGCCGGCCCAGAACGTCGTCACCGTGACCAGCCAGCCGCCTCCGCCGCCGCCTCCGCCTGCGTCGACCGAGACCGTCACCGTGGAGCGCCCCGTCACCACCACGACGACGCAACCGACCACGACGACCACCACTACGACAACGACGACCACCACCACCACCACGACACCCCCGACGACGACCACCACGACCACGACGTCGAGCGCGCCGACCATGACGACGAGTTACATCACGGTGCCCTTCGTGCCGGTGCCAATCCCGATTCAGGTCCCCGCCAGCCCCGCACCGACGCAGCCCGCGCCGTACGCACCCAATCCGTACGCGCCCTACACGCCGCCGGTCTACCAGCAGCCCCCGCAACTCCCGTACTGATTCCTGTGAGCCCAAATGGGCGCGAAGGAACGTCACAGTTGCGTTCCAGCCTTCCCGCGGGTCGGAAGTTCACGATCTGTCCATGACCGAGAAGAGATTGCAGACCGACGGTTTGCGCGTGAAAGTGCTTGGGCTGGCCGGAGCCGCCGCGTTCGTCACACTGGGGGTCCTCAGCCTCGGAGACGGACACGCCACCAACGGTGGCGTCGACCTGGCGGGTTCGGGTGACGCGCCCGCCAACACCACCTTCGTCCAACCGACGGAGAACGCCATGAACATGGGCGCCACCGCGACGTGGACCACGCCCGCGACCGTGGAACCCATCGCCAAGGCCGCACCCAAGGGCGGGTCCTGACATGCGCAGGGTAGTGAGCAGCGTGATGCTCGCCGCCTCGGTCACGTCAGCCGTACTGTACCTGGGAGCGGGTGTCGCGCAAGCAGATTCGGCACCAGACGTCGTGGGAAAGAAGTACAGCGACGCCGAGTCGGCGATCAGCGACGCGGGCCTCAAGCCCGTGGTCTCCACCACGGTGGGCGATCAGAAGGCGTGGCCGGACTGCATGGTGACCAACACCGTCGCCAGAACCGTGCCGCCCCCGGAGAACAGTGGCGGATCGGCCACCAACCAATTGCTGGTCTCGTTGAACTGCGACGACGGCGAAGCGTCGTCGAAGACGCCGGGATTCTCGGCCGCGAGCGCCGAGGGCAAGGCGGCCAAGGCTGCCGCCGAAGCGGCAGCGTCGTCAACCGCTCCGGCACCGTCGAAGTAGCTCTAATTCAGCTTTGCCCCACCAGGTTTCGTGGGTGGTGGCAGGCCGCCACGTGAGCGGTCTCCAGTTCCTCGAGGCGAGGATCGTCGGTGGTGCAAACCTCCGTCGCCCACGGGCAGCGAGTGTGGAAGTGGCAGCCCGACGGCGGATCGATGGGGCTGGGCACGTCACCCTCGAGGACCAGCCGTTCGCGTGAGACGTTGAGCTTGGGATCCGGGATCGGCACCGCCGAGAGCAACGCATTCGAGTAGGGATGCATCGGGTGGTCGTAAAGCTGTCCGGCTGGCGCGCTTTCGACGATCCGCCCGAGGTACATCACGGCGACCCGGTCCGAAACGTGCCGAACCACCCCGAGGTCGTGCGCGACGAAGAGGTACGACAGGCCCAACTCCGTCTGGAGATCCTTGAGCAGGTTCACGATCTGGGCCTGCACGGAGACGTCCAGTGCGGAGACGGGTTCGTCGGCGATGATCAGCTTCGGCTTGAGCGCGAGAGCACGCGCAATGCCGATCCGCTGTCGCTGACCGCCGCTGAACTCGTGCGGGTAGCGACTGGCGTGCTCGGCGCTGAGGCCGACGCGATCGAGCAGGTCCTGTACCCGCTTGTTCACGTCACGGCCGTCGGCCAGCCCGTGCAACTCCATGGGTTCGCCGATGATTTGCCCGACGCGCTTGCGGGGGTTCAGCGAGGCGTAGGGATCCTGGAAGATCATCTGCATCTGTCGCCGCACCGGACGCAGGCTGCGCCGGGACCGGCCCACCAACTCCTCGCCGAGGAACTTCACCGAACCCGACGTCGGTGCGGTCAGTTGCAGGATGGTCCGGCTGAGCGTCGACTTGCCGCAGCCGGATTCGCCCACCAGACCCAGGGTTTCGCCCTCGTTGATGGTCAGGCTGACCCCGTCGACCGCCTTGACGTGAGCCACCACGCGGTCGACGACCACGCCGGACTTCACGGGGAAGTGCTTGACCAAGTCGGTTACCTCGAGCAGGGGTTCACCAGTCATGACGCCACGTCCTTTCGCAGGCCGATGTGGCCGTCGACGTCGCGCAATCTGCGCTTGTCGGCCGGGTCGAGCCAGCAGCGGTCACCGTGCAACGGAGGCGGCTCCGAGCACTTGTCGAACTCGTGCGGGCAGCGCGCCGCGAAGCGGCAACCCGTCGGCGGATTCAGAAGCGACGGTGGTGATCCCGCGATCTGAGCCAGTCGAATGGGGCGCGGTTGGTCGAGTCGCGCGAGCGAGCCGAGAAGACCCCACGTGTACGGGTGCTGCGGATCGTAGAAGATGTCGTCGAGCGTCGCGTCCTCGACGATTTGGCCCGCGTACATCACGGCGACCCGGTCGGCGACCTCGGCGACGACGCCGAGGTCGTGGGTGATCAGGACGACGGCGAGGCCGCGTTCCCGGTTGAGCTTGTCGAGCAGCCGCAGGATCTGCGCCTGCACGGTGACGTCGAGCGCGGTGGTCGGTTCGTCGGCGATCAGCACGTCGGGATCCAGCGCCAGGGCCATCGCGATCATGACCCGCTGTCGCATGCCACCGGAGAACTCGTGGGGGTAATCGTGCACGCGCCGTTCGGGATTGGGGATGCCGACTGACCGCAACAGGTCGACGGCGCTGTCCCGAGCCTCCTTCTTGGACACCTTCTGGTGAGCCCGGATCATCTCCACGATCTGTTCGCCGACCCGGTAGACCGGATTCAGCGACGTCATCGGATCCTGGAAGATCATCGCGATGCGCTTGCCACGCACCTCGCGCAGCGCTTCGTCGTCCAACTGGGTGAGATCACGGCCGTCGAACTCGACCGAACCGGTGATCGTCGCGTTGGGGGCGCGGGTCAGACCGAGGATTGTTTGGGCGGTGACGCTCTTGCCGGAGCCGGATTCGCCGACGATGGCCAGGATTTCACCCTTGTCGATGGAGAACGAGACGCCCTCGACCGCCCGCACTACGCCGCCGTCGGTGGCGAAGCTGACGGTGAGGTCCTTCACGGAAAGGATCATGCTGGGGCCGCCTCGCCGAGTCGGATGCGTGGATCAAGGAATGCGTACAGGACGTCGACCACGGTGTTGAACAGCACGATGAAGAACGCGCCGAACATGGTGACGCCCATCAGCGGTGGAAGGTCGAGGCTGCCGATGGCCTGGCCCGCGTAGAGCCCGACACCGTTGATGTTGAACACGGTTTCGGTGAGGATGGCGCCGCCGCCCACTACCGCACCGAAGTCCAAGCCGAACAACGTGATGATCGGGATCATCGAGTTGCGCAGCACGTGCTTGATGCGGATTTGACGCTCGCTGATGCCCTTGGCGCGCGCCGTGCGGACGTAGTCCTCGTTCATTACGTCGAGCATGTTGGATCGCAGCACGCGACTGTAGAAGCCGACGAACAGCACCGCCAGCGTGATCCAGGGCAAGACCAGGTGGTACGCCCACTGGCCAGGGTTCTTGGTCAGTGGAACGTAGCTGCTGGTCGGGAAGATCTGGGCCTTGAAGCTCAAGTAGTACAACAGGATCGCCGCGAGCCAGAAGACCGGCACCGAGATGCCGACCAGCGCCAGGATCGTGAGCGTCCGGTCGGTGAACTTCCCGGCGTGCACGGCGCTGAGGTAGCCGAACACGACGGCGAGTGCCATCCAGAGCACCGCTGCGCCGATGCACAGCGACAGCGTGGCGGGCAGGCCCTTCCAAATCTGCTCACCGACGTTCTGCGAGCTGGCATACGAGGTGAGCGTGCCCGTGAAGATCCGCTTCATCATCGTCAGGTACTGCGTGACGATCGACTGGTCGAGACCGAGGTCTGCCCTGACGCGGGCGATTAGCGCGGGGTTGGCGTTCTTGCCCGCAATGCGTTGCGCGGGATCGGAGTTGGGGATGACGTTGAAGATCAGGAAGACGATCACCGAGATCGCGAAGAGGACGGCAGCCATCCCGATCAGTCGCCTGACGGCGAATCTCAACATTGGTTAGTGCTCCAGTCGGATCTTGGCCCGCGGGTCCAGCGCGTCACGCAGACCGTCGCCGAACACGTTGAGCGACAACACCGTCAACACGATCATCGCGCCGGGGACGATCGTGAGATGCGGTGCGGTGTAAATGTTCTGGTAGCCGTCGGCGATCATGGTGCCCCACGACGCGCTCGGTGGACGCACGCCGGCGCCGAGGAACGACAACGACGACTCCAGCAACATGTTGTTGGCGATGTTGAGGGTGAAGAACACGATGATGGTCGAGATGACGTTGGGCAGCAGCTCGGAGACCATGATCCGGATCGGTCCCTTGCCCTGTGCGACGGCGGCCTCGACGAACTCCTTTTCCCGAAGCGCGAGGATCTCACCGCGGATGGGCCGCGCCATGTAGGGCACGTAGACCAACCCGATGATCATGATCGGAATCCACACGGAGTCACCCGAGATCGCGAGACCGCCGATCTTCAGGCCGCCGAGCGCGAGCGTCGTGCCAAGGGCAATGCCGAGGAGCAGTACCGGGAACGCCCAGACCACGTCCATGATCCGGGACAGGATCGCGTCGATCCACCCGCGGTAGTAGCCGCACAGCAGGCCGACCAGGACCGCGAGCACGGTGGTGACCAGTGCGGCGGCGACACCGATGAAGATGGACGTGCGGCCGCCGTACAGCAGTCGCACCATCACGTCGCGGCCGTTCTGGTCGGCGCCAAGCAGGTACCGACCGTGCAGGCCCGGTCCGATAGGCGTGCCGTCGGGGGATACGACGTACTCCTCCTGGCCGTCGACCAGCACCTTGTCGGTGATGTGGTTGGCGTCCGGTCCCGTGTGCGCCACGTGGTCGGCCCACAGGGGCGCGGCC
Source organism: Mycobacterium sp. AT1 (assembly GCF_002043095.1). Lineage (GTDB taxonomy): Bacteria > Actinomycetota > Actinomycetes > Mycobacteriales > Mycobacteriaceae > Mycobacterium. The sequence goes on from NZ_MVOC01000024.1 coordinate 13,930, forward strand.
AGACAGACCAGCACTATCGCGATGAACAGGACGCCAAATCCGAGCGCAACCCGGTTGCGGCGCAGGCGAACCCACGCCAGGTACCAGGGGCTCCTGCCCCGGACGGCGTCGGGGGCGACGCCGGCCGGGACGGGAGGAATGCCTGGTGCTTCGATCTCTCCTACTGAACCGGTCACTTCAGGGCGAACGCGGAGTAGTCCTGAGTGAACAGCAGATGGGGGATCGTCTTGTCGAAGTCGATCCGATCAGAGACGAACGTGCTGTGCTCCTCGTTGCCGTACGGCGCCCAGACCGCCTGCTCCATGTAGGACTTGTCGAGGGCGGCGTACTGCTTCTTTACGTCGTCGGTCAGCTGCTCCTTCGCCAGGTCGTTCATCTTGGCGTCGAGCTCGGGGAGGTTCACCTGCGAGTAGTTGCTGTTGTTCGTCGGCAGGATGTTCTTGCCGTTGAGCAGCGGCCGGAAGAAGTCGTCCGGGTGCGGGAAGTCCTGGAACCAGTCGGTGAACCCGGTGTCCAGATCGGGGGTCGACGTGTTGCCGATCGTGGCGAAGTAGACGTCACCGGCGACGACCTTGAGCGTGGCGTTGAAGCCCAGCTGGGTCAGCAGGTCGTGGTAGTACTCGCCGATGCGCTTGCGGTCGGGCTCGTCGTCGGTCCAGACGGTGATGTCCTTGTCCGCCGGATTCGCCTCGGCGAGTAGGGCCTTCGCCTTCTCCATGTCGTGCGGGTACGGCTTGTACTCCTCGTAGCCCGGCATTCCCGGGGGCAGGATCTGCTGCGTCGGATGCAACCGGCCGCCGAACACGCGGTTGAGCGCCTCCGGGTCGATGGCGTAGTTGATGGCCTGGCGCACCCGAATGTCGTTGAAGGGCGCCTTCTGGTTGTTCATGAAGAAGTAGTAGGTGTTGATCGAGTCGTTCAGACTGAAGCGCTCGCCGAACTTCGACTTGACCTCGGCCAGGCGGTCGGCGTCGGGCGGGTCGACCATGAAGTCGATGGTGTTCTGCTCGACCCCGGTCACCTGCGCGGAGTTGCTCTTGTTCTGGGTGACGGTGATCTTGTCGACGTTCGCGTCGGCAACCTCGGTGGCACCCGCGTCCTTGACGGTCTTGAAGTTGGGGTTGCGCTCCATCGTGAGTGTCTGTGGCGCTTCGACCTTCGTGATCATGAAGGGTCCGCTCGACGGGGGCGGGGTGTTGGTCGCGTCCTTGTCCAGCGGGGTGCTCGGGGGCACGGGCGCGGCGAACATCAGCGCGAGCACGTTGTTGAACGTGCCGCTTTGATCCTCCAGCGCGATGCTGATGTCGCCGGTGGAGTCGTCGGTGGTGATGCCGCTGATGGTGGGGGCCTTGCCGTCGGCGTAGTCCTTGGCGCCGACGATGGTCTCGAAGAACACCGAGCCGCCGGAGTTGGCCTTGAACAACCGCTGGATCGCGTAGGTGAAGTCGGACGCCTTGATCGGCGTGCCGTCGGAGTACTTCATGTTCGAGCGCAGCTTGAGCTTGTAGGTCTTGCCGTCGGGGGAGATCTCGGGCATCGCCTCGGCCAGACCGGGCACCACCTGGGTGCCCTCCTCGCCCTTGGCGTGCTTGTACGTCAGCAGTGGCGTGTAGGTGTTGTACAGGACTTCCCAGCCCTCGACGGTGTACGAGAGTTGAGGGTCGACGTAGTCGGGGAACGACGTCATCGAGACGTTGATCTCGCCGCCGCCAGTACCGCCGCCGCCACTACTGTCACCGGTGTCACCCCCACAGGCAGCGACTCCGAAAGTGGTCAGCGCCGCGACGACGGTCGCGGTCACCGCCTTGCGCATCTTGGTCATGTGAGATCCCTTGGTCATGTGTCCCGACGGTGTCCATTACCTGTACGCCTCCCGTCGAGGTGCCATTGCATCTTTTCCGAAAAACGACGGATGGCAACTCGGACTTTCAGGAATGGACACCGGGCGGCAACCCTCTGGCCTGCGAAGTCCCAGGATGCGGCACACTCCCACTGGTCGGTGGCGGGGTATCTGGCGGTTGCTGCGTCTGCCCGTTTCAGGGTCCAGGGGACGCTCGACGACCGGAATAATTACCGTTATGGTGCCGTTTGGCCGGAAAATCAACGCCCGCGCAGGTTTGGCCCAAAAGGTAGCCGACCATGGCGCGGGCTCGGGTGGTATAGACCGCCTGGAAAAAACCTTCAAAAAAACTGAGCGTTTCGGCGCGTCGCCGGCGCGCCTCGCCGACGGAGGTACCCAAGGACTGGGTGCCGCACTGGGTAGCATCGAGTCCCGTGGCGCGCAACGACGGTCCCGGCGGACCCCAAGACGACCCGTACTACTCCGACAGCGAGCCGACGCAATACGGCAGCTATCCACAGGGCGAGTCGCAGGCGTACAGCGAGCCGACGATGGCGGCGAACTACGGAACGCCCGATCCCTATGGGGCCCAAGACCCCTACGGAGCGCACGACCCCTACGGCCAGCAGCCGCCGCCACCCGAGCCGCCGCGGCCCTGGTATCGCACCCCGCCGGGTCTGATCAGCCTCGGCGCGTTGGGGGTCATCATCCTCGCGGCGATCGTCTACGCCGTCGTTTCGCTGACCGGCGACGACGGCTCGAGTTCCACGTCGACCACGTCGAGCACCAGCGCGACGACCACGCCGTCGTCGGCCGAATCCGTCGTACCTGCACCGACCGGCGGCACCGAGACGGTGACGCAGACCGAGGCGCCGAGCACCACGACCGAGTCGTCGGAGACCACGACGACGACCAGCCCGACGACGACCACCACCACCACCACGACCACCACGACGACGCCGAGTCCGACCACCAGCACGACCGTGTCGACGAGCACCAGCACCAGCACCGTGACTCAAACGGTGACGGTGCCGCTGACCGAGGCGCCGGACGCACCGAGCGGCGGGGGAGCCGAGGGCTGACCCCCTGGCGGCAGACGCCGTCTGACCTAGGGTGCTTGCATGCGGGGAATCATCCTGGCCGGGGGCACGGGTACGCGTTTGTATCCGATCACCATGGGCGTGTGCAAGCAATTGCTGCCCGTGTACGACAAGCCGCTGATCTACTACTCGCTGTCGACCCTCATCATGGCGGGCATCCGCGACATCCAGGTCATCACCACCGCAGGTGACGTCGAGGCCTTCACCCGCTTGCTCGGGGACGGTTCGAACTTCGGCACGAACATCACCTACGCGGTCCAGGATCGTCCAGACGGGGTGGCCCAGGCGTTCGTGGTCGGCGCCGACCACATCGGCGACGATTCAGTCGCATTGATCTTGGGCGACAACATCTTCTACGGACCGAGTCTGGGCACCAGCCTGGCTCGCTTCCGAAACGTCGACGGCGGCGCCATCTTCGCGTATTGGGTGGCCAACCCCTCGGCGTACGGCGTCATCGAGTTCAGCGACGACGGCAGAGCCGTGTCGCTGGAGGAGAAGCCGGCGACCCCGAAGTCGCACTACGCGGTGCCGGGTCTGTACTTCTACGACAACGACGTCGTCGAGATCGCGAAGTCGCTTCGCCCGTCCGACCGTGGCGAGTACGAGATCACCGACGTCAACCGGACCTACCTCGAGCAGGGCAAGCTGGGCGTCGAGGTGTTGGCACGCGGCACGGCATGGCTCGACACCGGAACCTTCGACTCGCTGCTCGACGCCAGTGACTACGTGCGCACCATCGAGCGCAGGCAGGGCCTGAAGATCGGTGTGCCGGAGGAAGTCGCCTGGAGGCTTGGTTTCATCGACGACGATCAGCTGGTCGCGCGGGCCAACTCGTTGACGAAGTCAGGATATGGCGCGTATCTGCTGCAGCTTCTCGACACCTAGCCGAGCCGGGCGAAAGCCGTTCTCGGAGAACCGGTCTGGCAGGGCCAGCGTGAACACCGTGCGCACCGTCATCAGGTACTGCTTGATCAGGTGGCCCGTCGTATAGGGCAGCTCATAGGTGTCGCACAGCGCTCGCACCCGCCTGGCGATTTCGGCGTAGCGGTTGCTCGGCAGGTCGGGAAACAGATGGTGTTCGATCTGGTAGCAGAGGTTGCCGCTCATGAACGCCATCACGGGGCCGGCGTCGAAGTTGGCGCTGCCCAACATCTGTCGCAGATACCACTGCGCCTTGGTCTCGTCCTCGAGCGTCTCGGGCTCGAACTTCTCGGCGCCGTCGGCGAAGTGTCCGCAGCAGATCACCACGTACGCCCAGATGTTGCGCAGCACGTTGGCGGTGATGTTGGCGCCGAGCGTCCGTCGCCACCGCTTCATGCTCAGCGCCGGGTACAGGGCGTAGTCCTTGCCCATCTGGCGCCCGATCTTGCGCAGAAGTGCCTTGCCGTGGGCCGACTTCTCGGCGTCGGTGGTGGCCCGCTCCTGCTCCGAGTACAGATCGTGCAGGGCAATGCCCCACTCGAAGCCGAGCGCGAGCAACACACTTCGCAGCGGTGCGAAGAGGTAGCCCGGGTGCCACTCCTGGTCCTTGGTCACCCGCAACACGCCGTAGCCGAGGTCGTCGTCGACCCCGACGACGTTGGTGTTCACGTGGTGGCGGTAGTTGTGGGAGTAGCGCCACTGCGACGACAGGCCCGCCATGTCCCACTCCCACGTGGTGGAGTGGATCTCGGGGTCGTTCATCCAGTCCCACTGGCCGTGGCCGACGTTGTGGGCGATCTCCATGTTCTCGATGCTCTTGGCAGCCGCGAGCCCGAGGGTGCCGAGCCACCAGCCGCGCCTGCCCTTGGTTCCGGCGATCGTCAACCGGGAGGCGAGCTCGAGTGCGCGTTGGAACGCGATCGTCCGGCGGATGTAGGTGCGATCCCGGGTTCCGCGGGTGGCTTCGACGTCGCGGCGGATGTCGTCGAGGGCCGCGGCGAACGCCTCGAGCTCGGATTCAGTTAGGTGGGCGTATTCGGCGACGTCGGAAATGGCCATCGGTTCATCGGTTTCTGATCGGTTCGGACGGCCCTCGGGCGAGGGTCGCGAATCGGCAGGGTCCGGGTCCGGGTTCGCGTGTGCCGGGGCTTCGCGACTCGCTCGGCTCCAGCCCGTGTAGGTGTCTACAGCCTAGACGTTGAGGCCGCTCGTTCGCGGGCTTGCCGGCTCCCGTTGCACCGTCGGCGGGGCCATCGCGGTGAGTGCATTTGGGCGTCGGTCGCAGGCGGATGTCGAATTGGCTAAATCCCTGAGAACTCCCGAGCCCGCCTAAGGCGACGGCTCTGCTAACAATGGGGTTCGCCAGCGCCATTCCAAATGGCGACATCGGCGCACTAAAGCAGTCAATTGGGGCGTCCGTCGTGCACCGATCGCTACCCGGGCGTGTGGCGACCGGAGACGCCCAGACGTGTTTCAGCAAATAGTCGATCTTGATTGTTTGCTGGGCGTCCTACCGCGCCCCACGGCCTTCGACTTCCATTGGCGACCGTCGCACAGCTCTGATCTGCACTGCCTTCGCGCAGCGCTGACCGGAGGTCGACGATTCAGGACGAACCTTGACTCGAGGCTGCGAAGGCGGTCGTTTGCCGCCTCGCTGGTACGGATTGCGAGGTCGATGCGTGGAGCAAATGGCTGTACTCACACGTTCTTCGCCCACGTCCCGATGTTGACTTTACTGACAGCAAAGATCGGACAGCCGAATTGTGAGTTAGCTGGATCGGTTGCAAATTCGATGAGCCGGGGTAAATTAACTCCACGATCAATACAGCAGTTAACTGTTGGCAAAGGGGATTCATGTTCGGGACCAGTAGTCTGTCCGTCGGTGCCGGTGTCACGGCGGTCGGCGCAGCGGCGTTGCTCATTAGTCAATACGGATCAGTCGCTGCTACCCCGGAAGCGGCGACCACGCCGGCCATCCGCACCGCGGCCCTGCCACTAGAGTTCAACGTCAACCAAACCTTCCCCTGGGCGCTGGCGCCCGCCGCCGCGATCAGCAGCACTGGCGCGGCCACGGTGTCGGCGGTCAGTCAGTACGCCAACGGCTTCAAGTTCGGTGTTGGCACCGCGCTGCAGACGGCCAATCAACTCGGGCCCCTGACCTTCGGCCTCAACTCGATCAAGTCGATCGTCGCTCAACAGGACCCGAACAGGCCGCAGCAGTCCACCATCAACGTGACCGATCTGGACCAGTGGGCACTCGGGTTGGCGGGCCTGGCCAACAGTGCAGGCGCCATCGGCTTCGTGGACAACGCCGCGTGGTACGACCCGTTCATCGGCACGCACGCCGGCTTCCTGCAGACTGCCAACAACCTCGGTCCCGCCTTCTTCAACCTCAACGTCCTCAAGGCCATCGGCCTGACCCAGGTGCAGGGGGCGTCCAGCGGCAACGTCCTCGGCAGCGGCCAGCCCGACGATTGGAGTGCCGTCGACATCGGCCGGTGGTCCGCAGGCATCCCCGGGATCATCACCAACACCGGGACGACGGGGTTCGTGTACTCCATGGACTTTGGTAACGGGCCGATCAACGCCTACTTCGCCGGCGGTCTGCACACCACGACCAAGATCGGCTCGATGGTGTTCGACTTCAACTTCATTCCGTCGATCAGGACCAGCCTCTTCCCGCCCGGCCTCGTCATCTCGTTGGCACCGGATCTGACGGCCGCCGAGACCGAATTCGCCGGAATCGATCCGCCGCCGCCGGGCACCATCAACCCGCCGGTCACGAACCCGTTGCCGCTCAGGACGGCCGCGCCGTCCACCATCTCGGCGCTGGCGGCGCCCGAGACGCCGACCGTCACCGATCCGGCTCCCGCGGCCCCCGCGGCCACCGAGGGCGCGGACGCCGGCGTCACCAAGGTCGCGAACGTCCAGACGACCGAGGTCGACGACCCGACGCCGACGGTCGACGACACCCCGGCGAAGGTCGAGATTCCCGGCGTCAACGGCGTTCCCCTGTCCGGAGCGCCGAGCACCAAGCCCGCAGGCAGCGGTCGAAACGACCCGTTCAAGCCGCTGCGGTCGTTCACCGATTCCGTCAAGAAGGGGATCGAGAAGTTCACCGGCACCGGCCCCAAGCCCGCCGCGACCAGTGGCGCCGGGACCCCGAGCACTGCAGGCGCCTCGACGGCGTCCGGTGGCGCCAGCGCCGGTTCGAGCGGTGGGTCCGACAGCTCCAACGGATGACGTAGCCGCACAGACGAAAGCCGCCCCGGTGCAGACCGGGGCGGCTCTTCGTTTGGGGGCTGGCGACTCAGCTCACTTGCACAGCTCGACGATCTTGGTGCTGTTCGTCTCCAGGTCGCGGAGTCTGGTCACCTGGCCGGCGTCGTCGTCCGGGGCCCCGGCAAGGGCGTTGACGGTGAGGTCTTGGAGGTCCGTCGCGAGTGTACGAAGCAGCCCGGCCAACTCGGCGGGCACGGCGGGGCTGAGATTGTCGACGAGGTGCTGACTGCCGACGGACATGGCCAACCGGGCATTGGCCGCAACCGCTTGTGCGGCAGCGGGATCCGTGCCGACAGCGCCCTGGGTTTGCAGGGCCACCGCGGTCCGCACCTTGACGTAGGCCTCGCAGGCTCGACCCTTCGCGTCGGCCACCTCTTGGGTCGTCGGCGCCGCTGAGTTCTCCGTCGGCGTCCGCATCAGAGCCCAGACGGCGACTGCGGTCGCCGCGACCGCGACCAGCGCGAGAGCGAGAGTGGCCCATCGCCACGGGGATCGCGGCGCGGGCTGTGCCGACGGGGCCGGCAGCTCATCGTGGGGCTCGGCGGCATGCTTCATAGTGTGACAATCGTATCTGCTGAATTTGCTGGATTGCCTATTTGCGGGGGTG
>NZ_MVOC01000025.1 GCF_002043095.1 Mycobacterium sp. AT1
CAACCTGCCCATGAAGAACAGCTAGCCCGCCCTGCGGTTTCGGCGCGTTCGTCCGCGGTGAGCGCGGGTGAGCGCGCCGAAATCGCGTCAGAGCTTGCGCAGGCGCAGCCGGTTGATGGCGTGGTCGGCGTCCTTGCGCAGCACCAGCGTCGCGCGCGGCCGAGTGGGCAGGATGTTCTCGATCAGGTTGGGCCGGTTGATCGAATGCCAGATGTCGCGCGCGGCGAAGACGGCCTGCTCGTCGGTCAGTGTCGAGTAGTGGTGGAAGTGCGACTGCGGGTCGGCGAACGCGCCGGCTCGCATCGCCAGGAACCGCGACACGTACCAGCCTTCGATGTCCTCGATGCGGGCGTCGACGTAGACGGAGAAGTCGAAGAGGTCGGACACCATCAACGCCGGACCGGTCTGAAGGACGTTGAGGCCCTCGAGAATGAGGATGTCGGGATGCCGAATGGTCATCTGCTCGTCGGGGATGATGTCGTAGAGCAAGTGCGAATACACCGGCGCGGACACCTGATCCGATCCCGACTTCACCGCCGTGACGAAGCGCATCAGGCCGCGTCGGTCGTAGCTCTCGGGAAAGCCCTTGCGGTGCATCAGGTTCCTACGCAGAAGCTCGGCGTTCGGGTATAGGAAGCCGTCCGTGGTGACCAGGTCGACGCGGGGGTGGTGCTCCCAGCGGGCCAGCAGGGCCTGCAGCACGCGGGCGGTGGTCGACTTCCCGACGGCGACGCTGCCCGCCACGCCGATCACGAACGGCACCGGACGGTCGGGATTCTGCTGCGGTTCACCGAGGAATTCCGCGGTCGTCGCGAACAGCCGCTGACGCGCGGCGACCTGAAGGTGGATCAACCGGGCCAGCGGGAGGTAGACCTCTTCGACTTCGAGCAGGTCCAATTGTTCGCCGAGACCGCGAAGCCCGAGGACTTCGCTCTCCGTGAGTTTCAACGGTGTCGACATCCGTAGCGAACGCCATTGACTCCGGTCGAACTCGACGTACGGACTCGGCTCGCTCGTCCGCGCCATGCAGCCAGTGTTGCATTTACGGTTGGGACCATGGACGCCACCACCGTCATTCGCGAGTATCTGCTCCTTGGTCTGAGGTTCGACCGCATCGAGGAGGGCTACGTCGACTCCTACACCGGGGACCCCGCACTGCGCGCCGTCGTCGCCGCGGAGCCGCCGCCGGACCCCGCCGAGCTCGCGCGGCAGGCGACGCGGTTGATCGCCGAATTGCCCGGCGCCGACGGTCTCGACGGTCAGCGCGCGGACTACATCGCGGCGCACCTGCGGGCGCTGGCCAGTGCGGGCCGCAAGTTCGCGGGCGAGGACATCGGGTTCGTGCAGGAGGTGCACGACTACTTCGACGTGGACATCGTCAAGGGCGACCCCGACAAGTACCGCGAGGCGCACCGCAAGCTCGACGAAGCGCTGGGCGGCACGGGCGATCTCGCCGAGCGGATGCAGAGCTACCGCAGCGGTGAGGAGATTCCGCCGGAGCGGCTCGAGGAGTGCATCCACGCGTTCTCCAGCGCCCTGCGCGACAAGGTCCGCGCCGACTTCCCACTGCCCGACGCCGAGACGATCAACTACGAGATCGTCACCGACAAGCCGTGGTCGGGGTTCAACTACTACGAGGGCGACTACCGCTCAACGGTCGCGGTGAACGCCGACCTCAAGCAGCAGATGTCGGGGCTGCCACGCCTCGTCGCGCACGAGTCCTATCCCGGTCACCACACCGAGCACTGCCGCAAGGAGTTCGGCCTCGTCGCCGGGAAGAACCACACCGAGCAGACGATCTTCCTGGTCAACACGCCGCAGTGTCTGATGGCCGAGGGCCTCGCCGACCTCGCGCTGTACGCCGCGATCGGCCCCGACTGGGGTCAGTGGGCGACCGAGATCTACGCCGACCTCGGGTTGCGGTTCGACGGCGAGAGGGCGGTGGCAGTGTCCAACGCCGCGGCCGCGCTGGCCGACGTCCGTCAAGATGCCGCGCTGATGCTGCACGACGAGCACCGCGACGTCGACGACGTGGCCGCGTTTCTGCAGCGATGGCAGCTGACCAGCGACGCTCGGGCCCGGCAGTCGCTGCGGTTCCTGTCGTCCCCGCTGTGGCGGGCCTACACCAGCACCTACGTCGAGGGCTATCGACTGTTGCGCGCCTGGCTCGACGCCCGCCCAGCCGACGTCACGCTGATCGAGCGGTTCGGCAGGCTTCTCGACGAGCCGTTGGTGCCGTCGGCGTTGCGCGCCTAAGACTCCCGGTACGCGCCGAGTTCTGCACGACGGCTGGGATTTCGGGATGAAGACGACCATGGCGCAGAACTCGGCGTAGGGTGCCCCGACTAAGCTGGTCCCATGACCGCTGAGCCAGTGACCACGCCTACCCCAGCGTTGGGCGCGGAGTACGCCGAGACCGCGAGCGCCGCCTACACGGCCGCCTTGAAGGTCATCGAGTCCGTCGAACCGCGCATCGCCGCGGCGACGCGCCAGGAGCTTGCCGATCAGCGTGATTCGCTGAAGCTGATCGCCAGCGAGAACTACGCGTCGCCGGCCGTCCTGCTGACGATGGGCACCTGGTTCTCCGACAAGTACGCCGAGGGCACCGTCGGGCACCGCTTCTACGCGGCCTGCCAGAACGTCGACACCGTCGAGGCGTTGGCCGCCGAGCACGCCCGCGAGCTGTTCGGCGCGCCCTATGCCTACGCGCAGCCGCACTCCGGTATCGACGCGAACCTCGTCGCCTTCTGGGCGATCCTCGCCACCCGCATCGAAGCGCCGGAGCTGGCCGAGCTGGGCGCCAAGAACGTCAACGACCTGTCCGAGGCGGACTGGGAGAAGCTGCGCGCCAAGCTCGGCAACCAGCGCTTGATGGGCATGTCGCTGGACACCGGCGGCCACCTGACGCACGGCTTCCGGCCCAACATCTCCGGCAAGATGTTTCACCAGCGCAGCTACGGCACCGACCCCGAGACCGGTCTGCTCGACTACGCGAAAGTCGCCGCGGCCGCGCGCGAGTTCAAGCCGTTGGTCCTGGTGGCGGGTTACTCCGCCTACCCGCGGCGGGTGAACTTCGCCAAGATGCGTGAGATCGCCGACGAGGTCGGCGCCACCTTCATGGTCGACATGGCGCACTTCGCCGGTCTGGTGGCCGGCAAGGTGTTCACCGGCGACGAGGATCCGGTGCCGCACGCCCACGTCACCACCACGACGACGCACAAGTCCCTGCGCGGCCCCCGCGGCGGTCTGGTGCTGGCGACCGAGGAGTACTCGGCGGCCGTCGACAAGGGCTGCCCGATGGTTCTCGGCGGTCCGCTGTCGCACGTGATGGCGGCCAAGGCCGTCGCGTTCGCCGAGGCCCGTCAGCCGTCGTTCCAGATCTACGCCCAGCGCATCGCCGACAACGCCAAGGCGCTGGCCGACGGCTTCCTCACCCGCGGCGCCCGCTTGGTCACCGGCGGCACCGACAACCACATCGTGCTGCTCGACGTCACGTCGTTCGGCCTGACCGGTCGTCAGGCCGAGTCGGCGTTGCTCGACGCCGGCGTCGTCACCAACCGCAACTCGATTCCGGCCGATCCGAACGGCGCCTGGTACACCAGCGGCATCCGATTCGGCACGCCTGCGTTGACGACGCGCGGATTCGGTCCGGGTGACTTCGACCGCGTCGCCGAGCTGGTCGTCGAGGTGCTGACGAACACCCAGCCCGACGGGACGTCGAAGGCCAAGTACGTCTTGGCCGACGGGGTGGCCGCTCGCGTGCGCAGTGCGTCGGCTGAATTGTTGAACGCCAACCCGCTGTACCCGGGGCTGACGCTGCAATAGGACACGCCGCAGCCCGATTTCGGGGAATGTGTGTCCACGGGTTACAGTTAGTTTCATGGCAGAGAAGCCCGTAGCCAACGCACTGACCCTCGAGCTCGAACCCGTCGTCGAGGAGAATCTGACTCGCCACGTCGCCACCGAGGAGATGTGGTACGCGCACGACTTCGTGCCCTTCGACAAGGGTGAGAACTTCGCCTTCCTCGGCGGCACGGACTGGGACGAGTCGTCGGTGACGCTGCCCAAGCCCGTGACCGACGCGCTGGAGATCCTGCTCATCGTCAAGGACAACCTGGCCGGCTACCACCGCGAGCTCGTCGAGCACTTCATCCTCGACGACAAGTGGGGTCGTTGGCTCGGCCGGTGGACCGCCGAGGAGCACCTGCACGCGGTGGCCCTGCGCAACTACCTCGTCGTCACGCGCGAGATCGACCCCAGTGCCAACGAGGACGTCCGCGTCGAGCACGTCATGAAGGGCTACCGCGCCGACAAGCTCAGCCAGATCGAGACGCTGGTCAACATGGCGTTCCTCGAGCGTGCGCACGCCGTCTTCTGCCGCAACCTGCAGGCCCAGATCACCGAGCCGATCCTGGCGTCGATGGTCGGCCGGATCGCCAAGGACGAGGAGCGCCACGAGGAGTTCTTCGCGAACCTCATCGCACACTGCCTCACCACCAAGCGTGACGAGACGATCGCCGCGATCGCCACCCGCGCCGCCGCGTTCGAGCCCATCGGTGCGGACATCGACGCCTACGCAGACAAGGTCCGCGTCGTCGCCGAGGCCGGCATCTTCGACGACGCGGCACTGCGCAAGGTGCTCTCCGATCGCGTCGAGGCATGGGGTGTCGCGGACGCTCCCGAACTCGTGGAATTCGTCGCCAAATAGTTAACCGAGTGGTCACATTTCGGCCACGGCGCGCCTGCCCGGCGCAATCCTTGGGACGGGAGTAGCGTCGGCTTCGATGGCCGACATGCTCTGCTATCCGGGCGGTACCCGTCGTTTCGACGAAGGGACCGGCCCCGGTCCTGGTACCGCGGTTTCCGCCGAGGGAGAGTTCGTGCGGTGCCGCACGGGCCTAGGAGCGCCACGTGACTGATTCGGCCGTTCGGACTTACGTGCTCGACACCTCAGTGCTGCTGTCCGACCCATGGGCATGCAGTCGGTTTGCCGAACACGCAGTCGTCGTCCCCCTCGTCGTGATCAGCGAGTTGGAGGACAAGAGGCACCACCACGAACTGGGCTGGTTCGCGCGCCAGGCCTTGCGGATGTTCGACGATCTTCGACTCGAACACGGACGACTCGATCAGCCCATTCCCATTGGCACCCAAGGCGGAACGCTCCAGATCGAGCTCAACCACAGTGATCCGTCGGTCCTGCCCGCCGGCTTCCGCACGGGCACCAACGATGCGCGAATCCTGACCTGCGCGGCCAACCTCGCCGCCGAGGGCAAACTGGTCACCCTCGTCAGCAAGGACATCCCGTTGCGCGTCAAGGCGGGTGCGGTCGGCCTGCCCGCCGACGAGTACCACGCCCAGGACGTCGTGGCATCGGGCTGGACGGGCATGTCAGAGGTAGAGGTCAGCGCCGACGACGTCAACGCGCTGTTCGCCGACGGCGAGATCGACCTCGAGGAGGCGCGAAACCTGCCGTGCCACACCGGTGTTCGGCTGCTCGGCGGCAACTCGCACGCCTTGGGCCGGGTGAACGCCGAGAAGAGGGTGCAGTTGGTTCGTGGCGACAGGGAGGTGTTCGGCCTCCGGGGAAGGTCAGCCGAACAGCGCGTCGCCCTTGACTTGCTGCTCGACGAGTCGGTCGGGATCGTCTCTCTCGGCGGCAAGGCGGGCACCGGAAAGTCGGCGCTGGCGTTGTGCGCGGGCCTCGAGGCCGTGCTGGAACGCCGCACGCACCGCAAGGTCGTCGTCTTCCGGCCGCTGTACGCCGTTGGCGGCCAAGATCTCGGCTATCTGCCCGGTAGCGAGAGCGAGAAGATGGGTCCGTGGGCGCAGGCCGTCTTCGACACCCTCGAGGGGCTCGCCAGTCCGGCGGTGCTCGACGAGGTGAATGCCCGTGGCATGCTCGAAGTGCTTCCGCTGACCCACATTCGCGGCCGCTCGCTGCACGACTCCTTCGTCATCGTCGACGAGGCCCAGTCGCTGGAGCGCAACGTTCTGCTGACCGTGCTGTCGCGGCTCGGCGCCGGCTCGCGGGTGGTGCTCACCCACGACGTCGCCCAGCGCGACAACCTGCGGGTGGGGCGGCACGACGGCGTGGCGGCGGTCATCGAGAAGCTCAAGGGCCATCCGCTGTTCGCCCACATCACCTTGCTGCGCAGTGAGCGTTCGCCGATCGCCGCGCTCGTCACCGAGATGCTTGAGGAGTTCAGCCCCGGCGCCCTGCCCTGATCTCTCGTCGACTCTGCGTCCACGGCGACCCGTACTCGCACGTCGTCGCCGTGGACGCAGAGTCAGGCGGGGTCGGTAAGGTGTGCTGGTGCGAAAGCGCCCTGAGAAGCCGACCTGGTCCTACTGGCGAACCGTCATCGGCGTGTGCGCCGGGGTGGCCATCGTCGTGGTCGGCAGCCTGACCGGGCACGTGGCCAAGGCCGACGAGGTCGACTGCTCGCAGTTCAAGTGCATCGCGTTGACGTTCGACGACGGGCCAAGCCCGTACACCGACCGGTTGCTTCAGGTGCTCAAGGACAACGACGCCAAGGCGACGTTCTTCGAGATCGGCAACAAGGTGGCGGCCAATCCCGACGGTGCCAGGCGCGTCGTCGAGGCGGGCATGGAACTGGGCAGTCACACGTGGGAGCACCCCAACATGACGACCATTCCGCCCGAGGACATCCCCGCGCAGTTCAGCAAGGCCAGCGACGCGATCGAGGCCGCGACGGGTCAGCGCCCCAAGCTGGTGCGCACCGCAGGCGGTCTGATCAACGACCAGGTGCTCGCGGAGGCCAAGAAGCAGGGCCTCGCCGACATCAACTGGGACGTCATCCCATTCGACTGGGCCAACGACGGAAACACCGCCGCGACCCGCTACATGCTGATGACCCAGATCAAGCCGAACTCCGTCGTCCTGTTCCACGACACGTACTCCTCAACCGTCGACCTGGTTCAGCAGTTCATCCCCGTTCTGAAGGCCAACGGCTACCACATGGTGACCGTGACGCAGATGCTCGGCGAGCGGGCACCGGGCAGCACCTATGGCAGCCGCGACAACGGCCCGCCCGCCAACGACTTGACCGACATCCCGCCGGCGGAGATCCCGACGCTGCCGAACACCCCGTCGCCCGCTCCGATGCCGAACTTCCCGATCACCGACATTCCGGACCAGAACTCCGGTGGTCCCACCAATGGGGCGTGACGGCACGTCATGACGACGAACACGGCGTTCGTCCTGACGCTGTTGGTGCTCTGCTACGCGGTGGTCTCCGGTCTGGTCAAGCAGTGGTACCTGGCACCGGCGCTGATCTTCGTGCTGTGCGGAATGGTGTTGGGGCCGTTTGGATTCGATCTTCTCGAGGGTGGGACGAACACCTCGACGTTCACGGTGCTGGCGCAGTTGGCGTTGACGGTGATCCTGTTCAACCAGGCCGCCGAGCTTGACCTGTCGGCGGTCGTCGGTCGCCGCCAGGTGACCTTCCGGTTGCTGGTGATCGGCATCCCGCTGGCCATCGCGCTCGGCGCGGGGACGGCGCTGCTGCTGTTCCCGGTGATGCCGACGTGGGAGGCGGTGTGTCTCGCCGCGATCGTCGCGCCGACCGAGGTCGCATTGATCGACGCCCTCCTTGACGACGACCGCATCCCCGAGCGGATTCGCCATGCGCTGTCCACCGAGAGCGGCTTCTATGACGGCTTCGCGCTCGCGGCGCTCCTCGCGGCCGTGGCGTTCGCATCGGAGCGCAACGAATCCAGCGTGCACTGGAGTTACTTCCTGGTGCGCACCGAATTGGTGTCGGTGGCCGTCGGTCTCGCCATTGGGGCCGCGGGCGGTTGGGTGATCGGCAGGTCGCGTCAGCGCGGTTGGATGAGCGACATCTGGGCGCAACTCGCCACGCTTGCCGTGGCGCTGGTGTGCTTCCAAATTGGTGAAATGTTGCACGGCAGCGGCTTCGTCGCGGCCTTCGCCGGCGGCCTGGCGTTCGCCCACGCGGCGCGCCGGGCGGGGTCGCGGCCCGAGACGCATGTGTCCGACGCTGCCGGCCAGCTGCTTGAGCTGACCGTCTTTGCGTTGTTCGGCGGCTATGCGGTGATAGTCGGGTGGCGCGACGTCAGTTGGCGCGTCGTCGTATTCGCCATCGTCGCGCTGTTCGGCGTGCGCTTGGCGGCGGTCTGCCTGGCGCTGCTACGCAGTGACGTGCCGGTGCGCGAGCGGGTGTTCATCGGCTGGTTCGGCCCGCGTGGCATCGGCACGGTGGTGCTGGGGCTGCTCGTGTTGGAACGCGGCAGCATCGAGCAGGAGTCGCTGATCGTCCAGGTGGTCGCGGTGACCGTGTCGCTCAGCCTGCTACTGCACAGCGTGTCGGCGTGGCCAGGCATCAAGTGGCTGGGCTCGGCACCAGTGCGGGGCCAACTAGCCGCCGAGCAGACGTAAAGGGCCCTCAATCTTCGCGATTGAGGGCCCTTTACGTCTGCTCGTGTGTGAGGACTACTCGCCGTCTTTGACCTTCGCCATCTTCAGCACGTCGAGACGCTTGTCGAGTTCCTCTTCGGACAGCTTGTCGCCGATCAGGCCGCGGTCGACGACCGTTTGCCGAATCGTCTTGCGCTCCTTGAGCGCTTCCTTGGCGACCTTCGCGGCTTCCTCGTAACCGATCGCCGAATTCAGCGGCGTGACGATCGACGGCGACGACTCGGCGAGCTCGCGCAGGTGCTGCTCGTTGGCGACGAGGCCGTCGATGCACCGCTCGGCGAAGAGCCTCGAGACGTTGGACAGCAGCGTGAACGACTCAAGCACGTTGCGCGCCATCATCGGGATGTAGACGTTGAGCTCGAAGGCACCGGACAGGCCGCCGACCGTGACGGCGGCGTCGTTGCCGATCACCTGGGCGGCGACCTGCGTAACGGCTTCGGGCAGAACGGGATTGACCTTGCCCGGCATGATCGAGCTGCCCGGCTGCAGGTCGGGGAGCTGAAGCTCGCCGAGACCGGTGAGCGGGCCGGAGCCCATCCAGCGGACGTCGTTGGCGATCTTGGTCAGCGACACGGCGATGGTCTTCAGTGCGCCGGACGCCTCGACGAGCCCGTCGCGGGCTGCCTGCGCCTCGAACGAGTCGACGGCCGTGCGCAATTCGGCGATGCCGGTCTGGTCGACGAGGACGTCGACGACCTTGGGGCCGAATCCGTCGGGTGCGTTGAGGCCGGTGCCGACGGCGGTGCCGCCGATGGCCAGCTCACCGAGCCGGGGGAGCGTGGCCTTGACGCGTTCGATGCCTGCCTCGATCTGACGGGCGTAGCCGCCGAACTCCTGGCCCAGCGTCACCGGGACGGCGTCCATGAGGTGCGTGCGGCCGGACTTGACGACGGTGCGCCACTGCCGGGCCTTGTTGCCCAGCGACTCGTGCAGCACCTCGAGAGCCGGAATCAGGTGTCGGACAGCGGCTTCCGTCGCGGCGATGTGGGTCGCGGTGGGGAAGGTGTCGTTGGAGCTCTGTGACATGTTGACGTGGTCGTTGGGGTGTACCTCGACCCCGTTGGCCTTCGCGATCGAGGCGATGACCTCGTTGGCGTTCATGTTCGAGCTGGTGCCCGACCCGGTCTGGAAGACGTCGATGGGGAACTGGTCGTCGTGCTTGCCGTCGGCGATCTCGGCGGCCGCGGCGATGATGGCGTCGGCCTTGTCGGCGTCGAGCAGGCCGAGGTCCTTGTTCACCTGGGCGCAGGCACCCTTGAGCAGGCCGAGGGCCCGGATCTGGGTGCGCTCCAAGGGTCGGAACGAGATTGGGAAGTTCTCCACCGCGCGTTGGGTCTGCGCCCGCCACAGGGCGCTCTTCGGCACCCGGACTTCACCCATGGTGTCGTGCTCGATGCGGTATTCGACTTCGTTGTCGGGCATTGGCTCCCTGTTCGTCTCTCGGTTGGGGGGAAGGGTGTTACGGCAAGGGGTGGGCGGCGGACATGTCGCCGGTGAAGTCGACCGCCGAGTACTCGTTGAGCTTCGAAAGTCGGTGGTACGCCTCGATCATGCGGACCGTGCCGGACTTGGAGCGCATCACGATCGACTGCGTGGTGCAGCCGCCGCCGAAGTAGCGGACGCCCTGCAGCAGGTCGCCGTCGGTGACGCCAGTGGCGGAGAAGAACACGTTCTCCCCGGACACCAGGTCTTCGGTGTGCAGCACGCGGTCGAGGTCGTGGCCCGCGTCGATCGCCTTCTGGCGTTCGGCGTCGTCGGTCGGGGCGAGGACGGCTTGGATGGCACCGCCCATGCAGCGGATGGCCGCGGCGGTGATGATGCCCTCTGGCGTGCCGCCGATGCCTGCCAACATGTCGGTGCCGGAACCGGGCCGACAAGCCGCGATGGCACCGGCGACGTCACCGTCGGAGATCAGCCGGATGCGGGCGCCCGCCTCGCGGACGTCGGCGATCAGCTGGCTGTGCCGGGGCCGGTCGAGCACGCAGACCGTGATGTCGGCGACGGAGGACTTGCGCACCTTGGCGACGCGGCGGATGTTCTCGCCGATCGGCGCGGTGATGTCGAGGACGTCGACTGCGTCCGGGCCGACGGCGATCTTGTTCATGTAGAACACCGCCGACGGGTCGAACATGGCGCCGCGTTCTGCCACCGCGAGCACCGAGATGGCGTTGGGCATGCCCTTGGCCATCAGCGTGGTGCCGTCCACGGGGTCGACGGCGAAGTCGCAGTCCGGCCCGTCGCCGTTGCCGACTTCTTCGCCGTTGTAGAGCATCGGGGCGTTGTCCTTCTCGCCCTCTCCGATGACGACGACGCCGCGCATCGACACCGAGTTCACCAGCTCGCGCATGGCGTCGACGGCGGCCCCGTCGCCGCCCTCCTTGTCGCCACGGCCGACCCAACGGCCCGCCGCCATGGCACCCGCCTCGGTCACCCGTACCAACTCGAGGGCGAGGTTGCGATCCGGGGCCTCGCGGCGGGATCGCGGCGAGCCGCTGGCGGAAGAAGCATCAGGCGCAGTCATGTGCAGATTCTCCCATTAACCGTTCACAGGTTGGGAGCTGGGATACTGGCAGAGTGACCACACCCCAGGCGGCTCCGGAACCGAAGCCGGCCAAGTCGCGGCTGTTGCAGGACGGCCGCGACATGTTCTGGTCGATGGCACCTCTGGTCCTGGTCTGCATCGTGCTGGCGGGGATCCTGGGAATGTGCTCCTTCGCCCCGAACGGGCCAGGTCAAGGGCCTGTGCTGCCCTATGACACGACCGCGGCGATGAGGGCCGACGCCGAGACGCTGAAGATCCCGATCCGTCAGCCGCAGTTGCCGGAGGGGTGGCGCGCGAACTCCGGGTCACGCGCCAGCATCGACGGCGGCCGCACCGAGGACGGTCGGCCGGCGCGGGCGGTCATCTCGCGGACCGGGTTCCTGGCGCCGACGGGGATGTTCATCAGTCTGATTCAGAGCGACGCCGACGAGCAGAGTCTCGTCAGGTGGGTCGACACCGACGTGGTGCCAACGGGGACCCAGGACGTCGACGGTGTGCGGTGGATCGTCTACGAGGGCGGCGAGGACTCCCGGCCGGTGTGGACGACCCGGCTCAAGGGGCCGACCGGTCCGGCGCAGATCGCGGTGACGGGGCCGGCGGGTACCGACGAGTACCGTACGCTGGCTAAGGCCACGCAGTCGCAGCCTCCGCTGCCCGTCGTCTAGGAGTGCCCATGCCCGGACGCAAGTCGGATGTCGCCGCCGGGGCGGCTCCGGAAGCAGACCTCACCGGATGGGCCGTCGCGCCCTTCACCGCCGAGGGATTCACCTACGACGTCTACCGCAAGGGCGAGGGCCCCGGCGTCGTCCTGATTCCCGAGATGCCCGGCATCCACCCAGGCGTCCTGGCTCTCGGAAACCACTTGGTGGACAACGGGTTCACCGTGGCGTGTCCGTCGCTCTACGGCACGCCCGGGGCGAAGGGCGTCCGGCCAGGTGCGGTTCCGGTGATGCTGCGCGGTTGCGTGGCCAAGGAGTTCGCCGCCTTCGCCACCAACGCCGACCGGCCCGTCGCCCACTACCTGCGCGCGCTGGCCCGCGACCTCAACGAGCGGACGCCTGGCAAGGGCGTCGGCGTCATCGGCGAGTGCTGGAGCGGAGGCTTCGCCTTGGCTGCCGCGGTGGACGACAGCGTGCTGGCCCCGGTGCTGAGCCAGCCGTCGCTGCCGATTGGACTGACCGCCAAGCAGAAGGCCGATCCCGGCCTGTCGGAAGCCGAGCTGAAGGTCGTCGAACGCCGCGTCGCCGAGGACGGCCTGTGCGCGCTTGCGTTGCGGTTCAGCGAGGACCCGCTGTCGCCCGGTGCGCGCTTCGCGACGCTGAAGGCCCGGCTGGGGGACGCCTTCGAGGTGATCGAGATCGATTCGAAGAAGGGCAACGCGCACGGGTTCGGGAAGATGGCCCACTCGGTGCTGACCCTCGAGGTTCGCGAAGTCGACGGTCACCCCGCCTACGAGGCCCGCAAGCGGGTCGTTGCCTTCCTCAAGCAGAGGCTGGCCGCGTAGTCGCGGTCTGCGCTTGCTGCCGCTTGCGGCGGCTCCAGATTCGTCGCCGCGCCTTCTCGATCAGGCGGGCGACGGGGCCGGGACCCTTGTCCTCGTCGTGGTCCTCGGGTTCGTCGATCGGCACGCCCTTGAACACCGCGAGGTAGACGCTCACCGTGGTGACGATGACGATCATCAACACCGGTCCGATGATGATGCCCATGAAGCCGAACATCGTGATCCCGGCGAAGACCGCCAGCAGCATCAGGGCCGAGTCCAGGCGGGCGGCCCGCGGGATCAGGATCGGTCGCAGGACGTTGTCGATGTTGGTCACGACGATCAGGTGCCAGGCGATGACGAAGATGCCGCCGAAGACGTTGCCGAACAAGATCATTCCGATGCCGAACGGGATGCTCACGATGCCACCGCCGAGCGGGATCACCGACAGCGCGGTCAGCAGGATCGCGAAGATGAAGAAGCCGTCGTGGAAGCCGGCCAGGTAGATCGACACCGCACCGGCCAACCCCTGGGCCAGCGCGATGACGAACTGGCCGAACACCGCGCCGCGCACCATGGCGCCCATCTTCTCCAGATAGAGGTCGGTGACCTCCTCGCCGAGCGGGTTGAGCTGGCGGATCAGCGTCTGCACGCGTTCGCGGTTGGAGAGCAGCGAGATGAACACGTAGATGAACAGCACGGCCGCGGTCAGCCCACCGGCGAGTCCGCCCGCGGCACCCTGCAGCGCGCCCAGCGCGTATTCGCCAACGCTTTGGGCGACGGTGCTCATCTTCTCTTGCAGCAGTTGCGGTGTCACCTGGACGTCACCGAGAAACGGGATCTTGTCGACGGCGTCGTTGGTCCACTTCAGCGCCTGATCGCCGAGCGAGTTCAAGTCGGTGCGTGACACCCAATCCGACACACTGCGGACCATGGCGCTGATCTGCACCACGGCCAACAGGATCAGCAACGACAACGGGATGATCACCGCGAAGATTGCGGCCAACAACGTGAACGTCACCGACAGCCCGCGGTTGAAGCGCGTGAGGAACCAGTTGAACAGCGGGTTGAAAAGGTAGGCCGCGACGGCCGCCACGACGACGAGCATGAAGTAGCCGCGGAGGAAGTACGCGCCGAAGGCCAAGGCGACGACGACCGCGACGGCCAGAGCGCGCTTCTGCGTTTGGGTGAACTCCGTCGTCATGGCCACGGGAATGAGCCTACGGCGCTGCCAGTTTGGTGAGGTGGCCGAGGATGTCCGGGTACCGCTTCAGGTGGGCGCCGCCGTTGAGGTCAAGCACCTCGCCGGTGAGCCACGCCGCCTTGGTCAGATACAGCACGGCCTCGGCGACGTCCTCCGGTCTTCCCGCCCGCCCCAGCGGCGTGTTCTCGACGTATTCCTCGACGACTCCGGGCACCAGCGCGGCGCCCTCGGTGAGCGGGGTGAGCACGAACCCCGGTGCGACGGCGTTGACCCGAATGCCTCGCGGTGCGAGTTCGAGTGCGGCGACTTGGGTCAGCATCGACAGCCCGGCCTTGGCCGAGCAGTAGGCGCTCATGCCGATGGCGGGCTGGCGGGCGTTGAGTGAGGAGATCGACACCAACGATCCGCCGTCGACGAGGTGGCTGCCCGCGTACTTGGCGACGATGAACGCACCGGTCAGGCACACGTCGACGACCGAGCGGAACTGTTCGACCGGCAGGTCGACGATGGGGCCGAAGGTCGAGAAGCCAGCGCAGCTGACGACCGCGTCGCATTCGCCGACTTGATCGAAAAGCGTTGCCACGGTGGCTTCGTCGGCGACGTCGACGAACTGTCCGAGGTGCGTATCACCGAGCTCGGCGGCCCTGGCGGCTGCGGCGTCGCCGTTGAGGTCGGCGATGACGACCCGGTATCCGTCGGCGGCGAGTGCCCGAGCCGACGCCCAGCCGATTCCCGACGCTCCTCCTACGACGACTGCGCCTTTCACGGTTTGCTCCCGTCCGGTCGCGGGTCGGCCCACTTCGCGGCGATCGCGCCCCACGGGTCGGCGTAGGGCTCGGTGCGGCCGTGATAGGCCGCGCGGCGGGTGAAGATGGCCTTGGTCAGCGGTGCGGCAACACGCAGCAGGTGACGGCTGACGCCGGCCTTGTTGGCCGTCTCGATCAGCATCTCGGGCCACGAATGATGTTGGTACTTGAGCACTTCCTGCGCACGAGAGGTGTCCATCCAGTCGGTGTTGAACCAGTCGTCGTCGCGGGCCGGGTCGCCCTTCAACCCGGTCGGCAGGCCTCCGACGAGGCCCATCGCCGCGGCCATCGCGGGGGCGACGTCACCTTGGACGAGGCGATGCGTGTCGTCGCCGCCGATGAGCAGTGTTTCGCCGACGGCGTCGGCGGCGGTCGCGGCGGCGAAGGCCCGTGCCACGTCACGCACGTCGACTGTCTGGATGCGGCCGTCGACGGGGAGCACGCCCTCGAAGTACAGGTTGTCCATCTTCATGTACGCCGCGGGGTCGACGGTCAACACCCCGCCGAGGCGCAGGATCACCCAATCCAGCGTGGACGCGCGGACCAGCGCTTCGGCCGCGACCTTGTGCGCGCCGTACACGTCGACCGGGTTGAGCGGGGTGTCCGCGGTCAACACGTCCGGGTGGGTGTGCGGGTTGCGCGCCCCGTAGACCGCAATGCTGGACGCCAGGACGAACCGCGGTCTGATGGGCTGCTTCTCGGCGGCGGCCAGCAGCGAGCCAGTCGCTTCGACGTTCACCTTCTTGGCGAGTTCTCGTCTCGTGTAGATGAACGGCGGGATGACCGCGGCGAGGTGGATGATCGCAGCAGGCGTGACGCCCGCGACCAGGGCGTCCACCGCGGCGGGGTCGGTCAGGTCCGCGTACTGAACCTCGACGCCCGGTGGGAGCTTCTCGGCAGCCTTGCGGTTGGCCGGGATGTCGAGGTCGGTGGCCACCACCCGGCGGCCGTCTGCGGCGAGCCGTTTCACCGTCGAGGATCCCACCAGCCCGAAGGCGCCCGTCACCAGTACGGCGTCCGTCATGCAGCTCCCTAGTCAACTAGAACGTGTTGCAGGCATCATTGCCTAGACGGTCGCGGTTCACCAGCGTTGGCCTCCCAAATGCACCGAAATCCGATGTGGCTCATTCCGGTCTCGAGCATTTGTGGGCGCCGTGCGGCGGGGCGGTACCGCAGGCAGTAACCGTCCGCGCACAGGAACGAACCGCCCTTGACGACCTTGCGTCCGATCGCGAACTGCGGCTGGGCTGGGTCGTAACTGTCTGCCGCGCAGCATGATTCGACGTCGCCGGTGTCCGACCACCAGTCGGTGGTCCACTCCCAGGCGTTGCCAGCCATGTCGAAGAGGCCGTAGCCGTTCGCGGCGAAGCTCCCGACCGGTGCGGTGGTGCCGTATCCGGTGTCGGGGAGATGGGGAAACTCGCCGTGCCAGTAGTTGGCGAGGCGTTGGCCAGGCCGTTCCGGCTCGTCACCCCAGGTGTAGGTGGTGCCGTGCAGTCCGCCGCGCGCCGCGACCTCCCACTGCGCCTCGGTCGGCAGGCTCAGCCCCGCCCAGTCGGCGTACGCCGTGGCGTCCTCGAGCGCGACGTGCACGACGGGATGGTCCTCGCGGCCGCGCGTGGTCGACCGCGGTCCGCGGGGATGGTTCCAGCAGGCGCCCGGCGTCCATGCCCACCACTGACTCAGGTGGCGCAGGTCGACCGGGCCCGGGGTGCGGCGGAAGACCATCGACCCGGGTTGCAGATTCTCCGGTGGCGCGCCCGGGTAGTCGGCGGGGTCAAGTGGCCGCTCCGCCACGGTGACGTAGCCGGTGGCGTCCACGAAGGCGGCGTAGTCGGCGTTGGTGACCTGGTGGGTCTGCATCCAGAAGCCGTCGACGGTCACCTCGCGAAGGGGTGCCTCCTCGGCGTAGTGCGCGTCGGAGCCCAGCATCGCGGTCTGCGGCGGGATCCACGCCATGCCGTCGCCACCCGTCATCGCACGACTCCGCGTCGTCGAGACTGCGGTGACGGCGCGAAAGTGCGAGTAACCATCGCCGTGAGCGCAGTCTCGACGCGGTGGTCAGTCAAAGACCGTCGTCCAATCCGACTTCATGCTGGCGACCGTCCATCCGCCGGCCTCGGCGAGGTCCAGGGCCTTCTCCGCACCGGTGACGTAGTCGAATTCCCGGTCGGCGTCGTCGTGCCTGACGAGCAGCTTCAGGCCGCGGGTGAACTCCAGCATCTCGATGTCGCCGTTGGAGTTTCCCGCCGCCAGGATGGGTCGACGGCCGATTCGGCTCCACAGCCGCACGGGCTTCATCGGGCCGTCGTCGAGGAATTCGGGTTCGGCGGTGGTGTAGACATCGGCGTTCTCGAACCTCAGGCCGACCGAGCTGCCGACGACCCGCTCGCGGGGGATGCCGTACATCTGCCAGGTGATGGGTCGCATGAAGTCCCGACCGCCGCCGGAGACGATGTAGTTGGTGAACCCGTTGGCCTCCAGGTACCGCAGCAGTTCCACCATCGGGGCGTACCCGCAGGACGTGTACGGCCGCCCCAGAGTCGGGTGCATGGCCTCGGCGAAGAACGCGTCGACCCGGCTGGCGTGTTCGTCGACTGTGATCGCGTGATGCGCCGAGAGGACGGCTGCCAGAAGGAGTTTGAAGTCGGCGTCGTCACCCCCGTAGTGCTTGGTGACGGCGTCGCCGAGCCACCCGAGGTCACCGGTGTAGGCCGCCCGGTACGGCTGCTTCTCGCGCAGCGACGCGTCGGCCTCGGCCTGCTCCTTGAAGCGCCGCAGCAGGAAGTCGAGCTGCACGTACATCGGCTTCTCGCACCACAGCGTGCCGTCGTTGTCGAAGACGGCGACCCGCTCCTCGGGCGGGACGTCGGTGACCACGCGCTCCACGAAGTCGACGATCGCCACCTTCGTGGGCCCGTCGCTCCAGGATTCCAGCATCTAGTCGGCGGCCAGGAAGTCGTTGAGCTTCTTGACGATTTGGTCGATGCTGAAGCTGGCCGGCTCGTGCCGCGGTGGGAACTCCTTGAAGGTGTCGAGGAACATCGATGCCATCGCCGTGGCGTAGAAGACGAAGAAGTCGCGGCGAAGGAACCACTCGTAGTAGGTGTTCGAGGTGATGTCGGCGTACTCGAACGGGTCGGTGCGCAGGTTGAACAGCTTGGGCACCCGCAGTTCGGTGAACGGCTCGGCCCACGTCCGCAGCGTGCCCTGGGCGCGTTGTTCGGCGAATACGATCTTCCAGTTCTCGAAGCGCATGCCGACCATCTGCGCGTCGTCGTTGAAGTAGAAGAAGCCGCGGCGCGGGCTGTTCTCGACTTCGCCCATCAGATAGGGCAGCAGGTTGAAGCCGTCGATGTGGACCTTGTATTCGGTGTCACCGTCGCGCCCGGCTTTGTGGCCCTTCTTCAGTTTCTCGCTTATGTCGGGATCGCCAGCCGCGGCCAGCAGGGTCGGCAGCCAGTCGTGGTGCTGGACGATGTCGTTGGAGATGCTGCCCGCCTTGATCTTTCCCGGCCAGCGGATCAACTCCGGCACCCGGTAGGCGCCCTCCCAGTTGGTGTTCTTCTCGCTGCGGAACGGCGTGGTGCCCGCGTCGGGCCAGCTGTTGCGGTGCGGGCCGTTGTCGGTGGAGTAGATGACGATCGTGTCGTCGGCGATGCCGAGCTCGTCGAGCGCGTCGAGCACCGTGCCCACGTTGCGGTCGTGGTCGATCATCGCGTCGTGGTACTCGGACTGCCACATGCCGGCCTGACCCTTGCTGCCGGGCTTCAGGTGGGTGTAGAGGTGCATGTGGGTGAAGTTGCACCAGACGAAGAACGGGGTGTCGGCCTCGTGCTGACGCCGGATGTAGTCGACCGTGAGGTCGGCGATGTCGTCGTCGATGGTCTCCATGCGCTTGGCGGTCAGCGGCCCGGTGTCTTCGATGGTCTGCCTGCCGACCGGTCCGAACTTCTCGTCGTCGGGTTCGGCTGACACTTCGTCGAGTGCCGTGCACTTCAGCACCCCACGCGGGAGGGCGAGTTCGTAGAGTCGGGGGAACTGGTCCTTGTGCGGATAGTCGTACTGCTCGGGCTCCTCCTCGGCGTTGAGGTGGTAGAGGTTGCCGTAGAACTCGTCGAAGCCGTGCACGGTCGGCAGGTACTTGTTCCGGTCGCCGAAGTGGTTCTTGCCGAACTGCCCGGTGGCGTAGCCGAGCGGCTTGAGCAGCTCGGCGATGGTCGGATCCTCAGCCGCCCAACCGATGTCGACGCCGGGAACGCCGACCTTGCTCATTCCGGTGCGGTACACGCTTTGCCCACTGATGAACGCCGCCCGGCCCGCGGTGCAGCTTTGCTCGCCGTAGGAGTCGGTGAAGCGCATGCCCTCGTTCGCGATGCGGTCGATGTTGGGGGTGCGGTAGCCCATCATGCCGTCGCTGTAGCAGCTCAGGTTCGAGATGCCGATGTCGTCACCCCAGATGACCAGGATGTTGGGCTTTCCGCCGGGCATGATGAGCTCCCTCGCTCGAATCGAACCGTAGGGAACTCACGCTAGGCGTGCGGGGCGTCGCCTGTCACGGTTTGAGTCAAAACGTCACGCGGGAGCGGGCACGGGTAAGCCCGCACCCTTGAGCTGCGCGTAGAGGTCGACGTAGTACGGCAGGCAGTCGGCCATGGCGGCCTCGGTGGTGTACAGCGGGCGGTAGCCCAAGTCGCGCTCGGCCTTCGCCGTCGAGAAGTAGTTGTCGAGGTAGACGCGTTCCACCGCAAGCGGTTCCAGCAACGGCCGGGGGAGTCCGAAGCGGAAGTGCAGCCACTGCCACACCGACATCACCTTGTGGACCAGCCGGCCGGACACCCGCAACCGGGGCCAGCTGTGACCGCACGCCTCGATCACCGGCCGGGAGAAGTCGAACATGTTGACGGGTTCGCCGTCGTTGACGAAGTACGCCTGCCCGGGTGCCGAGCCGCCGGGCACCAGGTGCTCGCCGGCGAGGATGAAACCGTGAATCAGGTTGTGTACGTAGGAATTGTCGAGCTTGACGTTCTTGCCGCCGACGAGCACCTTGACGTGACCGGCCAGGATGCTCTCGAACAGTTTGCGGAACATCGTCTGGTCACCTCGGCCCCAGATGCCACTGGGTCGGATGCTGCACGTGAGCATGCCGGCCGTGCCGTTCTCGGCGAGCACGAACTTCTCGGCGACCACCTTGGTTTCGGTGTACAGGTCGGCGAACCGCGTTGTGTATGGCAGGTTTTCGTCACCGTCGGTGATGGATTGTCCGCCCATGACGACGCTGTTGGAGGCGGTGTAGACGAAGCGCTTCACCCCTGCGGACTGGGCGGCATGAACGAGGTTCTTGGTGCCGCCGACGTTGACGGCGAAACTGCGCTCACGTGCCGGCGCGGAACCGCCGCCCATCAGGTCGATGATCGCGGCGGTGTGGATGACGGTGTCGACGCCCCCCACGGCACGGGCGACGTCGTCTTCGTCGGTGATGTCCCCGACGACGGTCTCGAGCCGGTCGCGCGCGGGCAACGGCGACGGCGCGCGGTCGAACGAGCGGACGGCGTGGCCGCGGTCGAGCAGCTCGGTGACGAGGTTGGTGCCGACGAAGCCGGAGCCGCCGGTCACCAGCACTCGGCCGAGGTCAGTGGTCAGAGTCGTGTCACCCATAGGGGGAGAGTAACTGAAACGTGTTCCAGTTTCGACCCCCGCGGTGTCAGGGGGTCGTGCGGTCAGGCGTCGGCGTCGTCCCTGGCGGCCAGTGCCCGCTCCACCTTCTCCCGGGCGCCGGCCAGATGCTCCTCGCAACGTTTGGCCAGCTCCTCGCCCCTTTCCCACAGCTTGAGCGACGCGTCGAGGTCGAGTCCACCCTCTTCGAGTTGGCGCACCACCTCGATGAGTTCGTCGCGGGACTGCTCGTATCCGAGTTGACTAATGGGCTTCATCTGGTCCCTCGCTCACCGTTGTTATCGCGCCGTCGGCGACGCGGATTCGAAGTCGGGTTCCCGCAGGCGCGTCCGTAGTCGACCGTAGAACCGCCATGGAGTCCGACGCGATCTGCACCACCGCGTAGCCGCGTGCCAGGGTGGCCGCCGGCCCCAGGGTGGCCAGCCGCGCCGACAGGTGGCCGACGCTGCGGGACTCGGTCTCGATCAGACGCATGACGTCGCGGCGGGCCGTCGCCCTGGCGCGGTGAACTTCCTCGACTCGTGCGGTCAGTGCGGCCAGGGGTTGGGCCAACACCGGACGGCTGCGCAGCTGATCCAGCGTGCGCTGTTCGCGGTGCACCCAGCTGCGCAGGGCCCTGGCGCTGCGCTCACGGAGGTCGGCGACGCGCGCCTGCTCGGCTGCGGCGTCCGGGACCACCCGCTTGGCGGCGTCGGTGGGCGTGGCGGCGCGGACGTCGGCGACCAGATCGCACAGCGGATTGTCGGGCTCGTGGCCGATGGCGGTCACCACCGGCGTGGTGCACTTGGCGATCTCGCGGCACAACGTCTCGTCGGAGAAGGGCAGCAGGTCCTCGACGCTGCCGCCACCACGGGCCAGCACGATCACGTCGACTTCGGCGTTGGCGTCGAGTTCCCGGAGAGCCTCGACGATCTGGGGTACCGCGCTCGGACCCTGAACGATGGTGTTGCGCAACGCGAAGCGCACGGCGGGCCAGCGCGCCTCGGCCACGGACATGACGTCCTTCTCCGCGGCGGACGCGCGTCCGGTGATCAACCCGACGGTGTTGGGCAGGAACGGAATTGGACGCTTGAGCCGCGGGTCGAACAGGCCCTCGGCGGCGAGCAGCTGGCGAAGCCGATCGATGCGGGCCAGTAGCTCGCCGATGCCGACGGCGCGAATCTGGTTGACCCGCAACGAAAACGACCCGCGGCCGACGAAGAAGTTGGGTCTGCCGTGCATGATCACCTGGGTGCCCTCGGCGAGTTGCACCGGTGCGTTGAACACCAGGTCGCGGGGGCAGGTGATCTGCAGCGACATGTCGGCGGCCGGATCCCGCAGCGTGATGTAGGCCGTGGAGGAGTTCGGCCGGACGTTCAGCTGGGCGATCTGACCCTCGACCCACACCGTGCCGAGCTTGTCGATCCAGTCCTTGACCATCATTGCGACGGATCGGACCGGCCACGGGTTGTCGGCGGACTTGCCCTGGGCGGGTTCTGTCACGGCAGGGCGAGCGAAGCGACGGGGGTAATCACGGGATTACTTGGCGGACGCGCGGGTGATCCTGTTGGCGATCAGCGTCTGGAACGGGGCGCGCGCCTTGGTCGCCTCCTCGAAGGCCAGCAGCGCCTCGAGGTCGGGGACCTTCACCGACGGCAGCCGGGCTCGCAGCTGGGCCAACGTCAACGACTCGTAGTCCAGGTCGGAGACCACGCCGGGCACCGGGGCGTCGACGCTCGTCGCAGGTTCGGGTTCGGCGTCGTCGCGCGATCCCGGCTCGCCGGTGCTGTACAGCGCGAACCTACCCTCGGTGAGGCGCTCGCCGTTGCGGGGAGCGTCATCCTCGGGCTCGTCGGAATCGTCGTCGTCCTCGTCGAAGGTGGCCCACTCGGGCTGCTCGTCCTTCGGCGGAAAGAGCTGTTCCAGGGTTTCGTCGCCCCGGTTCACCAGGTCCGCGACGTCCTGCTGCATCTTCATCACCAATTGGGCGAACTGGCTGACGATGGTCATCGGGTAGGTGATGACGGTCTGCGGCAGCCTGCGAGTTTCCTCGAGCGCGGTCACCGCGGCGCCGACCAGCAGACGGACTCCATATGGTGCAGTAGCCATGGGTGCAAGAGTACGGGCGAGTCCGCAGGTGGTGCTGGTAGCCCGACGGTAAGTACCCTGGACCCATGCCGGAGACGATCAACATGGGTATGCCGGGCGCGACCCTTTCCGTCGTCGCGCCGGTTGAGGGTAAGCGCGTCCTGCTCGCCGAGCCGCGCGGATACTGCGCAGGCGTCGACCGCGCGGTCGAAACGGTCGAGCGGGCCTTGGAGAAGCACGGCGCACCGGTCTACGTGCGCCACGAGATCGTCCACAACCGCTACGTGGTGGAGACCCTGGCCAAGGCCGGCGCGGTCTTCGTCGAACGGACCGACGAGGTCCCCGAGGGTGCGATCGTGGTGTTCTCCGCCCACGGCGTCGCACCGACGGTGCACGTCGAGGCCGCCGAGCGGAACCTGACCACCATCGACGCCACCTGCCCGCTGGTCACCAAGGTGCACAACGAGGCCAAGCGGTTCGCCCGCGACGACTACGACATTCTGCTGGTCGGTCACGAAGGCCACGAAGAGGTCGTCGGCACCGCAGGCGAGGCCCCCGACCACGTTCAGCTGGTCGACGGCCCCGATTCGGTCGACAACGTCACCGTGCGGGACGAGAACAAGGTCATCTGGCTGTCGCAGACCACGCTCAGCGTGGACGAGACCATGGAGACCGTGCAGCGGCTGCGTCAGCGCTTCCCGAAACTGCAGGACCCGCCCAGCGACGACATTTGCTACGCCACCCAGAACCGCCAGGTGGCGGTCAAGGTGATGGCGCCGGAGTGCGAGCTGGTGATCGTCGTCGGTTCGCGCAACTCGTCGAACTCGGTGCGGCTGGTCGAGGTGGCGCTCGGAGCAGGCGCGGACGCGTCGTACCTGGTGGATTACGCCGAGGACATTGACCCGGCCTGGCTGGACGGCGTGACGACGGTCGGCGTGACCTCCGGTGCCTCGGTGCCCGAGGTGCTGGTGCGCGGCGTGCTCGAACGGTTGGCCGACTACGGCTACGGCACGGTGCAGCCGGTGACGACCGCCA
Source organism: Mycobacterium sp. AT1 (assembly GCF_002043095.1). Classification (GTDB taxonomy): domain Bacteria; phylum Actinomycetota; class Actinomycetes; order Mycobacteriales; family Mycobacteriaceae; genus Mycobacterium. Next base: position 23,269 of record NZ_MVOC01000025.1, read on the forward strand.
ACGAGACGTTGGTGTTCACGCTGCCGAAGGCGATCCGCGCCAAGCGCAACGCCTAGCCGCTCACTCCCAGGATTCGGGCGCCGAATGGCGGGGCCGACGCGGATTCGTGCGGTGTTCGGTCCGTGACTCGTCTTCCTCCGACCCGCGATAACGCACCCGCGAGATCGGGTGATGCGTGCCGCTGCCGCCGTTGGTGCGGGTCACCGGGGGCTCGAAAGCTTCATACGGTTCGTAGTCCGTGGGGCGCGGCCGACGACGTTCGGGCCGTTCACTTCGCTCGCCACGCTCGTAGTCCGTAGGGCGCTCACGCCGCTGCGGACGCTCCGGCCGGTCGCGGTCGAGGGCGCTACTCCTGCGGTCCAGCGGGGGCATTGGGCGCCGCTCACGGGGTTCCCGGGGCTCGCGGGTACGGGACTCGGTCGCGCGGGGACGGCGGCGTGGCTCGGCGGGCGGGTCGACGGGCGCGGTGCTTCGCCTGCGGGGCCGGTCCTGCACGGGTTCGATGATCTCGGTCTCGGGCGGACGCGAGTGCCGCGAGCGTCTCGGGGGCCGGCCGGCGGCCGCTCCCGTGGCCCTCTCGGAACCCGTGGCGGGCGTCCTGGGGGTGCGGCGGGAGGGTCGTGGTGCCTCGTCGCCCATCGGGTCGACGTCGAGCGCGGCCGAGTCCGCTGCGGCGGCGCGGGCCGCGCGGGCCTCCGCGCTACGGGTGCTGCGGGTGCTGCGACGTGACTTGCCGGCCAGCGCGGTGGCGGCTGCCGCCACGTCGGGGGCATCGGAGGTCGGCTCGGGGTCCGTGGCGACGAGGCGGCGTGCTGCTGCCCCCAGATACCAGCGGACCATGCCGATGACGAGCACCGTCGCGGAGGTGAAGAACATCAGTGGGAATCGCTCGATCAGCGGGTATCCGCAGTTGATCAGCGTGTCCTTGATGCCGGTGAAGGTGCTGCCGTGGAACACGAAGTAGGCGAACGGCACGGCGACGAACAGGATGAGCGGAGGTTGGATGACCGCGGTGAAGACGCCCGACTGTTGAACCGCGAGCACGGCGGCCAGGCAGCCGAGCACGTAACACGCGGCGAAGACGCCACCGAGGGCCTTGTCGCCAGCGCCCGCGTCGAACGCAACGCCGATCGCCGTGAGGGTGGCTGCCACGATCGCGGCTCCCCACCAGGGGATTCCGGGGACATGGGGCAGCGCCGATCTGTGGTCGGCGGCCACCGCCGACCGTCCGCGCAGTCCTGACACACGTCGACCGTACCGGCAATCGCGACGAGTGCAGGAACAGCGCGCGCTGGCGCGCCCACGGACCGAGGCCGGTCGACGCCTAGACTGTTCAACCCGTGGGCCTCAATCTTGGAATCGTCGGACTTCCCAACGTCGGAAAGTCGACGCTGTTCAACGCGTTGACCAACAACGACGTGCTCGCCGCGAACTATCCGTTCGCCACCATCGAACCGAACGAGGGTGTCGTCGCGCTGCCGGATCCGCGGCTCGACAAACTCGCCGAGATCTTCGGCTCGGAGAAGACCGTGCCGGCGCCGGTCACGTTCGTGGACATCGCCGGCATCGTCAAGGGCGCCTCCGAAGGGGCCGGCCTTGGGAACAAGTTCCTGGCCAACATCCGTGAATGCGACGCCATCTGTCAGGTGGTCAGGGTGTTCGCCGACGACGACGTCGTCCACGTCGACGGCAGGGTCGACCCCAAGTCCGACATCGAGGTCATCGAGACCGAGTTGATCCTGGCCGACCTCCAGACGTTGGAGAAGGCGGTGCCGCGGCTGGAGAAGGAAGCGCGCAACAACAAGGACCGCAAGCCGGTGCACGAGGCTGCGGTGGCCGCGCAGGCGACGCTCGACGGTGGCACCACGCTGTTCGCCTCCGGCGTCGACACCGCGCCGCTGCGCGAGCTGAACCTGATGACCACCAAGCCGTTCCTGTACGTGTTCAACGCCGACGAGTCGGTGCTGACCGATGAGGCGAAGAAGGCCGAGCTGCGAGCGTTGGTCGCGCCCGCCGACGCGGTGTTCCTCGACGCGAAGATCGAAGCCGAACTGCAAGAGCTCGACGACGAGTCGGCCGCCGAGTTGCTGGAGTCCATCGGTCAGACCGAGAAGGGCCTGGATGCGTTGGCGCGCGCCGGTTTTCACACGCTCAAGTTGCAGACGTACCTGACCGCCGGGCCCAAGGAATCGCGGGCGTGGACGATCCACCGGGGCGACACCGCGCCCAAGGCGGCGGGCGTCATCCACACCGACTTCGAGAAGGGCTTCATCAAGGCCGAGATCGTGTCCTTCGAGGACCTGGTCGCCGCGGGATCGATGGCCGCGGCGAAGTCGGCGGGCAAGGTGCGGATCGAAGGCAAGGACTACGTGATGGTCGACGGTGACGTGGTGGAGTTCCGGTTCAACGTCTGAGCTCGCGTCGAGCGTGGGGGTTATGCACGCGATCGGCGTGGTTTTCGTACGCAGGGCCCACACTCGCTGAGGTCGGCGGCGGACAGTCACCAGGCGCCGTGGCCTTTATCGGTAGCGCAGAATTGTTAGAAGTCGAGGTTCGACTTCTGGCAACGAGGGTGAGGTGACGGGTGTGGATGCGCTGACCATCGGCGACGTCCGAGCGGCTTCTCAACGGATCGCCGGTTCGGTGCGGCGCGTGGCGATTGCGCGCGACGGCTCGACGCATCTGGCGCTCGAGTTCTTGCAGCACACGGGGACGTTCAAGGCCCGCGGCGCGCAGAACTTCGTCAGGGCGCACCTCGAATCAGGGGCGCTCCCCGAGGCGGGAATCACGATCGCCTCGGGTGGCAACGCAGGACTCGCGTGCGCCTGGGCCGCGGCGCAACACGGAACGACTGCAACCGTCTTCGTCCCGGCGAGCGCGCCTCGGGTGAAGGTCGACCGGCTGCGTGCGTATGGCGCTGACGTCCGCTTGGAGGGCGCCGACTACGCGGACGCCCTGGCCGCGTGCAACGACTTCGCGTCGCGGAGCGGTGCATTGGTCTCGCACGCCTACGATCATGCGCTCATCGCGGCAGGCGCCGGGACGTTGATGGAAGAGATCCACGACCAGCTTCCCGGCGTCGACGTCGTCGTCGTGGCCGTCGGCGGCGGTGGCCTGTTCGCCGGGGTCGCCACGGTGGCCCAGCACCATGGCATCGCTACGGTGGCCGTCGAGCCGGAGGGATCCCGCGCGCTGAACGCTGCCGTGGAGAAGGGACACCTCGTGGACGTTCCCGTCGACTCCGTTGCGGCGGATTCACTCGGGGCTCGCCGGGCCACTTCACTGGCCCTTCACGCGGCCAAGCACGAGACCGTTCACAGCATTCGTGTGTCCGACGCCGACATCGTTCGTGCACGCCAAAGCCTTTGGGAGAACAACCGAATCGTCGTCGAGCACGGTGCGGCGACAGCGCTGGCGGGGTTGCGCAGCCCGGAGCTGGCCGGCTTCGTGGAGGGTAAGACGACGTGTGTCGTTTTGTGCGGGGCCAACACCAATCCTGCCGACGTCTCGGCTACGGAGGTCAGAACCGAAACGTGAAGGGAAGGTGGCTAATTGATGAACGACGACGACCTGCTCGAGACCTATCGCAATTACCTTGCGTGCCTCAATGATCGGCGGTGGTCGGCACTTGGTGACTACGTCGCCGACGACGTCGTGCACAACGGGCGCGCTCTGGGACTGAACGGGTATCGCGCGATGTTGGAGTCTGACACGCACGCGATCCCCGACGTCGAATTCGTTCCGGAAATTCTGCTGGCCGACGATCGCGTCGTGTCCTGCCGGCTCTTCTTCCAGTGCACTCCTGAGCACGAGTTCCTCGGGTTCGAGCCGACGGGACAACGGGTGTCGTTCGCCGAGCACGTGTTCTACCGGTTCCACGGCGGGCGGATCAGCGAAGTCCACTCGCTCATCGACCGGGATGCCATCCGTCAGCAGGGCTTTCGCGAACGGGCCTGACGCCGGCCTACCAGGCGTCCTTGGTGAGGGCGTAGTAGGCGTAGTGGTTGTCGAGGTGGTTCTCCGGCACCAGCGTCACCAGTCGAGGAGTGAGTCCGATGTCGGTTGTCAGCGACCAGAACTCGTCGATGCCGAACGACGTCATCTCCGAGAGGTTGTGCGCGTAGTCCCGTTTGTACGCCCGGGGTCGCCAGTCGGCGGTGTGGTACTTCGACTGCACGAACGCGACGCCACCCGGAACCAGCATGCGTTCGGCGATGCGCAGGATGCGCTTGACGTCCTCGACGCTCGGAAGCAGTTCGAACACGTAGAGGCAGATGAAGGTGTTGCAACTGTTCTCGCGCCCGCCGGCTGCTCGCTCGGGCTCCCTGATGTCGACCGGCAGCGGCACGACAGGGGTGTCGCACACCAGCGCGACCTGGCGCACGCATTCGTCGACGCTGTCGCTGGAGACGTCGACGGCCACGAACTCGTCGGCCGCGGGGGCGAAGGCCACCGCATTGGCGCCACCGCCGCAGCCCCATTCGACGACGACGCCTGGTTTCGCGGGCAAGTCGAGCGCCTTCGCGAACATGCCAAAGATCGCCAAGTGCTCCGCGCCGACGGTGCGCCAGTGCTCTTCACCCAACCCGGAACGCCAGTGCGCGTTGCTCTCCCACGCTGGGTCGTCTCGTCCAGCCCAATAGGTGTCTGCGTCGTCCACGATGCGGTCAATCGGCGGCGTCGGCCGCAGGTGATCTGAGGCTCGGCGGAGCTGTCCTGCGCGTCTTCGCGCCACGCGTGCGATCGTGCGGCCCGGCTGCATCATCGTGTCTCGCCCTTCGCTAACCGAAATGGTCGAGCGGAACCACGATTTTATTCGTAAAACAGCGGCAAAGTAAGATTGTGGCAAATCGACAGTGAACTGTACGAAAATCCACAGGTTCGGCTTGAGCGCTTTGGCGCGTACATTATCTGCGTATGAATGCAAGTAACGGTGGATGTCGTCGTCGGCTGCCCGGCGACCAGGTGGGCGTCGTCGTGGAGGTGTTCCGGATGCTCGCCGACGCGACCCGCGTGCAGGTGCTCTGGGCGCTGGTGGACCACGAGATGTCGGTCAACGAACTCGCCGAGCACGTCGGCAAGCCAGCACCGTCTGTGTCGCAGCACCTGGCCAAGCTGCGGATGGCGCGGCTGGTTCGCCCACGCCGCGACGGAACCACGATCTACTACAGCTTGGAGAACGAGCACGTCGCACAGCTGGTCACCGACGCGGTGTTCAACGCCGAACATTCTGGACCGGGCGTCCCCGGGCACCACGCGGGCGCCGCCGAATTACGCGCGCTACATCCCGAATCCGCATCGCCTCGGGCTGGGAACGCGTGATGGCCCACCAGCCGATCAACACGCACGACCACCATCACGACCACGACCATCACGACCATCGCGACGGCTGGGGCGGGTCGTTTGGCTCCGCCGTTCGCGACGTGTTCGCACCACACAGCCACGACGCCGCCGACAGCATCGACGACGCGCTGGAGTCCAGCGCCGCCGGGATTCGAGCAGTCAAGATCAGCCTGTTGACCCTCGGGGCGACGGCCGTCGCGCAGATCGTCGTCGTCGCCGTCTCCGGGTCAGTCGCGTTGCTTGCCGACACCATTCACAACTTCTCCGACGCGCTGACCGCGATCCCGCTGTGGATCGCGTTCGCAATGGGCACGAAGGCCGCCACCCGGCGCTACACGTACGGCTTCGGCCGCGCCGAGGACCTGGCCGGGCTGTTCGTCGTGGCCATGATCGCCGTGTCTGCCGTCGTCGCCGGGATCGAATCGATCCGCCGCCTCGTCGACCCCGTCCCCGTCGAGCACGTGGGGTGGGTCGCGATGGCCGGCCTGGTCGGCTTCGTCGGCAACGAAGTCGTCGCGGTGTACCGGATTCGGGTCGGTCGGCGGATCGGATCGGCGGCCCTGGTGGCCGACGGGCTGCACGCCCGCACCGACGGCTTCACTTCGCTGGCCGTGCTCCTCGGCGCGGGTGCGGTCGCCCTTGGCTTTCCACTGGCCGATCCGATCATCGGGCTCGTCATCACGGCGGCGATCCTGGCGGTACTGCGCACCGCGGCGCGCGACGTCTTCCGTCGCCTCATGGACGGGGTCGACCCGACCTACGTCGACGCGGCCGAGGCCGCGCTGGCGGCGGAACCCGGCGTCACCGGGGTGCGCAGCGTGAAGATGCGATGGCTGGGGCATACGCTGCATGTCGATGCCGAACTCGACGTGGATCCGACCCTCGGGCTGTCCGATGCCCATCGCATCGCCCACGACGCCGAACACGCACTCACGCACGCGGTTCCGCGCCTGACCTCCGCGCTCGTCCACGCCTACCCCGAAGACACCAGGAGCCAGTGACCTTGACCGTGGACCATCCGGCAGTGGGAGCGTTGCTCGTCGTATCCGGGCTGCCTGGCGTCGGAAAGACCGCAGTGGCCACCGAGATCGCGAGACGGGTGGGCGGCGTGCATCTGTCGGTGGACCCGGTCGAAGACGCGCTGTTGGCCTGCGGTCTGGAACCCGGCTGGCAGCTGGGTGTCGCCGCCTATGAAGCGGTCGCGTCGATGGCCAGGGCGAACCTGGCCTTGGGCAGAACCGTCGTCGTCGACGCGGTGAACGACAGCGAGGCGGCGCGCGGCACGTGGGGCCGGGTGGCCGAACCGGTGACGTTCGTGGTGCTGACGTGTTCGGACCCGGTCGAGCACCGGCGACGTCTGGAAGGGCGGTGGCGGGAGTTCACCCGTCTTCTCGAGCCGACGTGGCCGATGGTGTGCGACCGCGCCACGAGTTACGCGCCGTGGAGTGGTGAGTACGTGGAAGTCGACACCTGCGGCCTCACGGTTGCGGAGGTCTGCGATCGGCTCGGAATGAGAGCACCTGCAGCACAGCGCACGTAGGCGGCGGCGGGGTCGTCGTGCCGACCGGGCCGCCGCCTCTCACGTGTGTCAGAACGGCAGGTCTACCTGTCCATTGGTGGTGTTGAGCTCGTCGTGGGTGGAGTCCACGTAGCCCAGGCGGGACGGTTCCTGCGGGTCGGTGCCATAGGGCACCAGCGGATCGGCGCCTTCACCGCTCGCGGTCACCGTCACGGAGCTGATGGCCGGTGCAGGCAGGGGCGCGGCGTTGGCGGCGGGGGCGAGGGCGACGACGCTGCCGATTGCGATGGCGGCCAGTCCCGGGATGACGTAGGTGAACGGTGTCTTCATGATGGCTCCTGGTGTGGGTCGGTCTGTTTGACGTCTCCAATCCTGCTTGCGCGGAACCGCCCGTGTCGTCGCTGCTGACACCCATTCCCATTTGCAGCTAGCCGGAAGATTGGCCCCGAGGTGTGGCTTGGCCGTGACCTGGGCGGGACCCCGATGGGGCAGGGTCGTCGGCATGACCGCTGTCGAGGTGATCGTCCTGGTCGCCGCGATCCTGTGGATCGTCGTGGTCGTCGCCGCGCTCGTCGTCGGAATCCGCGTGACCCTCAAGCTGCGCGCGCGACGGCGACGGATCGAACGGCTGCTCTACGTCCTGCGATTGCCGTCACCATTGGTGCCCGGGTCGATGAATGAAATCACGAAGATCATCGTGAGCAGCGTGAAGATGGCCAGGGCGGAGAGAAGATCGCCCCACTGGAATGGGTAGAGGGTGCCGTCGATCGACAACACCAGCACTGTCTCGATGACGCCGAACACCAAGAAGAACACGCCGAACAGCAGCCGAGAGATCCTCTGGTGCAACGCGCTTCGCCGCAATTCGACCATCAGCGTGAGCAGTAGCAGGGGCAGGATCTGCGAGAGTGTGGAGGCGGTTGCGCCGTCCATCACGACGATCTGAACGGCGCCGGTGTTGCCCATCGGTCGCACGCTAGCAGCCCGCACGCCACGTGTCGGTGACGTGCGAGATCGGTGGTGTCGACCGCAGCCGGTTGGGTACCCCAACCGCAGATGCCCGTCGACTCCGCCGACGACCGCGCCTAGCCGAAGGCGCGCGCGTACTGAGGTGGGTGCGACAGCGTGGCCCCGAGTTCGTCGGCGGCCTGCCGAATCCAGCTGGGGTTCCGAAGGAGCACCCGGGCCAGGAACACGGCGTCGGCGTCCCCGTCGGCGATGATCGAGTCGGCCTGCTCGGCCTCGGTGATCAGTCCCACTGCGGCGGTGGGGATTTCGATCTCCTTGCGCACCCGGGCGGAGAATGGGACCTGGTAGCTGGGTCCGACGACGATCTTCGCGTCCGGTGCGGAGCCACCGCTGGAGACGTCCATCAGGTCGACGCCAAGGGTCTTGAGCCGCGCCGCGAGTTCGAGCGTCTCGTCGACCGTCCACCCCGGGCGCTCGTCGTCGGTGTCACCGCCGAGCCAGTCGGTGGCCGAGACACGGAAGAACAGTGGTAGCTCCTCGGGCCACGCCTGACGCACGGCCGTGGTGACCTCGAGCGCGAAGCGCAGGCGGTTCTCCAGCGAGCCGCCGTACTGATCGGTGCGGGCGTTGGAGTGCGGGGAGAGGAACTGGTGTATCAAATACCCATGCGCCCCATGCAGTTCCAAGACCTTGAAGCCCGCATCGGCGGCTCGGCGTGCCGACTCGGCGAATGACTGGACGAGTGAACCGATCTCGTCGACGCTCAGCTCGGCCGGGCTTTCCAACCGGCCGAACGGCAACGTGCTGGCGCTCACGGTCTGCCAGGACTCGGGCTCACGGCTCTCGTCGGGCCAGGGCCGCCCGGTCGAACCCTTGCGGCCGGCGTGGACCAGCTGGATGCCCGGCACGGAACCCTGCGCCGAGACGAAGTCGGTGATCCGCCGAAATGCCATGGCCTGACGGTCGTTCCACAGCCCGGTGTCGTAGACGCTGCTACGCCCCCGTGGGTGTATCGAGGTGGCCTCGACCATGACCAGCGCCGCTCCTGCGGCGGCCCGCGAACCCAGGTGCTGCAGGTGCCAGTCCGACGGCGACCCGACGTCCTCGCCGTCCGTTGCCGCGGCGAACTGCATCATCGGCGACATCCAGGCCCGGTGGGCGAAGGTCACCTCGCGCAGCACGAGGGGGGTGAACAAGTGCGACATGACGTCTCCTACTTTCGGCCGAGGGTCAGCGGAAGCGGCGCGTTGGCACTGTCGAGGTGCTCGACGGTGCTGAAGATCAGCTCGGTCTCGCCGATGTTCTCGATGTCGTGCAACAGATATTCTTCGGGACCGAAGTGGAAGTGGCGGGTCTCGCCGGCATCGTAGGACACCTCGCGCACGGTCCCGTCGAAAGTGTGTTGCCTGCTGCGACCGGCGTTGATCGCGGTCCAGAAGTAGTCCAGCACGTGACGGTGGGCGTGCCAGCGCTCGCCGGGGGCCAGTCGGATCTCCCACACGCGCACCCGGTCGTTCTCGCTGAGGAGTCGTGATCCGACCTCGCCGTCGTGGGAGTGCTCGGTGAATTCGGTCTTGAGCCATTCGGGCCAGCTGTCGAAGTTCGTGGAGATGAGATCGCCGGCGAGGGGCAGGTCGGACAGGAAGTTGCTGTCGGTCATGTTGTCGTCCTTCATGTTTCGGGTTGGTTACTTGCCTGGGCCGTAGAGCCCGAAGCGCAGGTCGGGATCGCCAGGAGTCCAGGTGTTGCTGAACTGCGAACGCTCGCCCATCGCCACGACACGGCGCAACAGGGCGTCGCTCATCTGGAGTTGGGCGGGCTCCCACTTCACCAGTGCTGCCGCGACGTCACCGCCGGCGTCGGCGAGTGCGGAGGCCAGCGCCCACCCGTCGGCCGCAGCCTTGGCCGTTCCCGCCGCGGCGTGTGGACGGGCCGCGCAGGCGGCGTCACCGATGAGCGCCACCCGACCCATCGCCATTCGGGCCGACCGGCTGTCGGAAACGACCTGTAGGTAAGGGGTTTTGGTGGCCCGGATGACGCTCGCGATCGCCGGTGCCATGCGCTCGGAGGCCGTCTGCTTCATCTCGTCGACGTAGCGGTCCTGCACCTGGCCCGGGTGCACGGACACTGAGCCGGCGAAACCGCGCTTGTCGATCAGCATCTCGGTCAGGTCGGGCCCGGCGGGCACGTTGCGGTACCAGACGTAGTTCATCAGCCGGTCTTCGATGCTGAGGCTGTTCTCGCCGGGGATCGGGTACATCGTGATGTGCGAGTTGGGGATCACCTGATAGGTGATGGCGTCCTGCAGGACTTCCCGCGTCGCGGCGTCGAGGTCGCGCAGCGCGACGGTGCCCCGCCACCCGACGTATCCCGAGTAGTGCAGCCCGGATTCGGGGTCGAACCGTTCACGCGCCACCGAGGTGACGCCGTCGGCGAAGACCACGAGGTCGGCGGATTCCCGCCGACCGCTGACGAAGCGGACGGTGACCCCGTCGTCGTGTTCGCTGAATCCGCAGGCATATTCGCCGTAGTGGTAGCGCTCGGTGCCGAAGTCGGCGAGCAGCGCGCGGTAGAACGTGCCCCACGAGGTGTAGGTCCAGGTGCACTCCTCGCGGTACTCCACGTCACCCTCCGGGGTGAGGTATTGGACCGCGGAGGTCGACGTGCTGAGGTCGGCGAGGTTCTGCGTGCTGCGTTCGGTGAACCAGCGCACGGTGTCCGGTTGGAGGACGATGCCGCTGCCCCGGCCGTCGAGCGCGGTGGGGGTCCGCTCGTAGACGTCGACGGTGAATCCGAGGTCGCGCAGCAGCAGTGCGGCGGTGAGACCGCCGATCGATCCACCGACGACGATGGCGTGTGAGTTGGAGTAGTCGGTCATGAAGCGCTCTTCTCGGTGGACTGAAGGGGTTGTGCGGGAATGGCGTCGACCGGAAGGGCGTCCCCGCGGGTCTCCTTGCAGAACGCCAGGCCGACGACGGCGATGAGGCCGAAGGCCGCCACCACCGCGGTGGCGATGCCGAGGTTGCCGCCGAACCACGAGGTGGCGATGGCGCCGGCAGCGAGCGGGCCGAGAGCGGTGACGTAACGGCCCACGCTGTTGCACACGGCAAGTGCGGTGGCGCGGACGCTCGGCGGGAACAGTTCGGGGGCGTAGATGAACGTCCCGGACAGTGCGCCGAACAAGCCGAAGCCGAGAAGTGGCATGACGAAGAGGTATTCGGTGTAGGCACGGTCGAACGGGAAGGTCCACGCCACGGTCACGGCAGAGACGCCAAAGCTGACGAGGAAGGCCTTGCGTCGGCCGATCGCATCGGCAAGGAAGCCCCATGAGGCGTAGCCGACGATGCCACCGGCGTTGAACAGCATGGCGGCGGTGGCCACCCGGTGATCGGCCAGCCCGGTCGGCAAGTTCTCGGCCGCGGTGAGCTGGCGGATGATCTGTGGGTACCAGGTGGACACGCTCCAGAAGGTGATGAGCGCTCCGGACGCGAGGGCCGTGCAGATCAGCATCGGCCGCCGGAACGGCGGTACCAGCAGCCTGCGAAGGACGAACTGGTCGGCAGCGGTACTGGTGCCGTTGTTCTTTCGTTCCCGGCGGGCGGTCAGGTGGGCGTTGATCTCGGGTGGTTCCGGCACGTAGCGGCGGATGAACCACACCACCAGCGCGGGCAGTCCGGCCAGCGCCAGCATCAGTCGCCAGCCGTGGCTACCCCAGAGGGCGTAGGCGGCGGCGGCCGCGAAGAAGCCGGCGGCGTAGCCCGACATCATGATTCCGCCTGCCCGGGCGCGGTAGCGGTTGCGCCAGGTCTCGGCGATCAGGGCGGCGCCGACGGGTGCCTCCACTCCGGAGCCCAATCCCGCGATGAAGCGCAGGATTCCGAGCTGCCACCAGGTGTCTGCAAAGGCCGCCAACGCGCTGAAGACGGCGTAGGTGAGAATGCCAAGCGACAGCACCCTGGTGCGACCGAAGTAGTCGGCCAGGACGCCGAACAGGATGCCGCCCGTCGCCCACCCGATCAAGAACAGGGCGACGGTCATGCCGCCGTAGTAGCCGATCGTGGCGGGGCCGGCCTGCAGCCCGCTGTTGGGGAGCAGCTCGCTCATCGCCGGCCCGAGGACCAGGATGTAGAGGCTGCCTGCGAAGCCGTCGAGACCCCAGCCGAGGGTGGTGCCCGCGAGGACGAGCCACTGGGTGCGGGTGATCTCCTTGCGCCACCCCTGAGGTGGTGCGGTACTGGACGTCATGTGAATTCCTTTCGTGCGACGAGTGATTCGATGGTGGATCAGTTCAACCGGCCGGTTTCCCCACCGCCGTACCAGTCGACGTGATCGGCGGCGGTGCGGACGACGACGGTCTTGATCCAGGAGAAGTCGTCGAACGACTCGGATCCGGCGTCCTTGCCGAGACCCGATTCCTTCACTCCGCCCCATGGCAGGGACGGCTCGAGGCGATGGTGGTCGTTGACCCAGACCATGCCCGCCACGATGTTGGATGCGACGCGGTGGGCGCGACCGACGTCGGTGGTCCACACTCCGGCGCCGAGGCCGTAGCGGTTGTCGTTGGCCATCCGCACGGCCTCGTCCTCGTCGTCGAACGGGATGACGACGGCGACCGGACCGAAGATCTCCTCCATGGCGACGGTGTTGGCCATGGTGGCGTCGGCGATCACGGTCGGCTCGAGGAAGAAGCCCTCCCGCAACGCTTCTGGCAGTTCGGGCACTCCGCCGCCCGCGGCCAGCTGGGCGCCTTCGTCGACTCCGGTCTGGATCAGAGCCTGAACCTTGTCGCGTTGACGCGCGCTGATCAGCGGGCCCAGCTGGGTGTCGGCATCGGTGGGGTCACCGATGCGGATGGCGCGGGCGCGTTCCGAAAGGGCGGCGACGAACTGGTCGTACACGTTGCGCTGCACCAGGAATCGTGATCCGGCGACACAGGATTGACCCGCGGCGACGAAGGCGGAGAACGCGGCGCCCTCGGCGGCGACCACGGGGTCGACGTCGTCGAACACGATGACGGGGGTCTTGCCGCCGAGTTCGGCTGTCACTCTGGCGAACCGGGAGGCCGTGGCGATCGCCGCCGCGCGGCCCGCCTCGGTGCCGCCGGTCAGCGTGATCTTTGCGACGTCGGGGTGCTGGGTGAGCCGGGCCCCGGCCGCCCTGGCACCGGTGACCACGTTGACCACGCCGTCGGGCAGGCCGGCCTCGGCCATGATGTCGGCCAGCACCAGGGTGGTCAGCGGCGTCAGCTCCGACGGCTTGACCACGACGGTGTTGCCGTTGGCCAAGGCGGCGGACACGCTGCGGGCAAGGATGAGCAGGGGATGGTTGAACGGGGTGATGATGCCGCAGACGCCGAGCGGGCGACGCTCCTGATAGGTCAGGTACGGGCCGTCACCGGGCAGGACCGCCTGGCGCTGAGCGGCCAGCAGTCCCGCGTTGTAGCGGAACCACTCCGGCACCCGGGACAACTGCGCGCGGGTCTCGGTGATCGGCCGCCCGTTGTTCTCGGCCTCCAGCGTGTAGAGCCGGTCGGCGTTGGCCTCGATCGCGTCGGCGATGCGCAGCAGCAGGCGGGCCCGTTGGCTGCGAACCAGCGCCGGCCACTGCCCACTCTCGAATGCCGCCTTCGCCTTGGCGACGGCCGCGTCGACGCCGGCAGCGCCGTGTTCGGCGACCGTCTCGATGACGGCGCCGGTTGCGGGGTTGAGGATGTCGCGAACGTCGGCGTGGGTGGCGGTCGTGCCAGGGACGGTGGTGGTCATGGATATGAGTGTCGTCACAGTCCACGTGGCCCTCAATGTCGAGCAAGACATCATTCGGCCAATGCTGTGTGCTTCAGAACACTCACGTGGGATGCTGGTCCGCATGGCGGTGGATGCGGAGCGGCAGCCGGCGGCCGAGCTGGTCACGTGGTTGAGCGCGCTGCGCGAGCTGAGTTCGGCGTCGACGTCGGCTGGCGACCTTCGTCAGGTCCTCGACCTCGTCGCCGACACGGCGAGATCTCTTCTCGGATATGACTTTTGCGGCGTGCTGACGCCTGACGCGGCCGGCGAGGCCCTCGTCATCATGGGGTGGAGTGGACTGTCCGACGAATACGTGAGCCGCGTCAACACCGATCGTCCGGTCCGGCTCGGCAGCGGCTCACCGTCGAGCCAAGCCTTCGAAACCGGCCAGCCCGTGGCCATCCGCGACATCGACGCCGAAGCCGAGTTCACGCCGTGGGGTGGCGTCGCCCGTGAGCAGGGGTACCGCGCGATCATCTGTGTGCCGCTCGTCGCCGGGGAGCAAGTCCTTGGCACCCTCAACGGGTATTACGCCCCTGTTCACACGTTCACCGGCAGCGAGGTCGAACGGCTGACCCTGTTGGCCAACCACGCCGCGATCGCGCTGACGTCGGCCAGCAGGCTCGACCAGCTGCGCCAACTCAACGAGTCGCTGCGCGAACAACGCGACGCGCTGACACGCTCGGAACAGATTCACGAGCGACTGCTGTCGGTGACGTTGAGGTCGGGCGGACTCAGTGGCATCGCCGCGGTGATCGCCGAGCTGATCGGGCGCGCGGTGCTCATCGACGACGCCCGTAACGTCGTCCTCGCCGCCGCCGGTGACGCCGCCGAGCTGCCTGACGACGACTGGCGTGCCGCGGCCGTCGTCGACGGGTCGGTGGCGTCGGCGCCGGTGCTGCTCGAGGGTCTCGAGGGTTCGGCGTACTTCGTCTCCGTCGCCCGGCTGGGTGACGACGCCGTGGCCCGAATTTGGTTCCCCCGTGGGGAATCCGCGCTCGACCCGGTCGGCGTGCGCGCCGTCGAGCACGCGTCGATCGTGATCTCGCTGGAGCTGCTGCGCATTCGGACCGCCGCCGAGGTGGAGCACCGATTGCGCGGCGAGCTGCTGGCCGAGTTGTTCAGCAGCGGGCCAATCGTTTCCGAGCAGCTCTTGCAGCGCGCCCAGCGGTTGGGCCACGACCCGACGCGACCCCACGTCGTCGTGGTTGGCTCACTGGGCTCGGCCGACGAGCCCGCCGAGAGCCGGCTCTACCAACGGTCGCTGACGCTCGTCGCCGAACTCGCCCACTCGCGGCGGCCGCGGCCACTCACCGCGATGCATCGCGGCAACGTCGTCACGCTGTGGCCCGCCGACGGTGAACCCGGGGATGACGCGGCCGAATTGATCCGCAGGGCAATGGGTTCGGTGTCGCGGTCAGCCGACGCGACGGTGGCGGTCTCTGCGCCGGGGGAGCACGGCTACGGCGAGGCGTATCGCATGGCGAAGGGAGCACTGGACATCGCCATGCGCGCCGGGCGCACCAACACCGTTGTGCGACTGGAGGAGCTGGGCGTGCTCGGCCTGCTGCTGCAACTCGAGGACTCCACGCAATTGGTGGCCTTCGCCGGGCGCACGCTGGGTCCGCTGCTCGACTACGACGCCGTCCACCGCACCGACCTCGTCCACACGCTGCGCACCCACTTCGCCTGCAAGCTCGACCGAAGCCGGACGGCCGGTGCCCTGCACATCCACCCGAACACCGTCACCCAGCGGCTTCGCCGCATCGAACAGCTCTGCGGCGTCGCCCTCGCGGACCCGGCGGTCGCCTTGCAGTTCAGTGCCGCGCTGACGGTGCTGGACGTGGCGAGCGTGTAGTCGGGCACATACCTCTGCCGAAGGTGTGTGCACGGCGACATTGTCGAGCGTGACCCTGCCGACGAGGCTGGCATCATGACCACTGCCGCCGCCCACTCGTTCACGGCGGCGATCGTCGGCGGGTCCGTCGGCGGACTCGCGACCGCCCACGAACTCCGGTCCGTCGGCGCCGACGTCACCGTCTACGAGCGGTCGGTCGACCGAACCCAACCGCGCGGCGCAGGCATCGTCATGCAGGCCGAGGTCGAGTCGCTGCTGTCCCGCCTCGGTGTCTCGGTGCCGTCGGTCAGCGTGCAGCTGCAGGAACGTCAGCAACTGCACCGCGACGGCCGGATCGGCCGCTACGAGGCGCCGCAGTGGATGACGGCCTGGGACACCCTGTACGCCACGCTGCGGGCGCCGCTCGGCGACGTCTGCTACCGCCTTGGCAGTGAACTCCACGATCTGAGCGTCGAAAGTGACCGTGTCACCGCGACATTCGTCGACGGCCACCGGACGACGACCGACCTTCTGATCGGGGCGGACGGTGTCGGGTCCACCACGCGCGGCCTGCTTCGACTGCCAGGAGACATCGCCTACGCCGGCTACGTCGCCTGGCGTGGACTCGAGCCGGAGGCAGACCTTCCCGCAGGCTTGGTCGACCTGCTCGCCGAGCGGTTCACCTCATTCGGCGCCCCCGGCATGCAGATGCTCTGCTACCTGGTTCCCGGTGCGAACGGCGAGTTGGAGCGTGGCTCGCGGCGCGTCAACTGGGTCTGGTACGTCAACACCGCCGAGAGCAGCCTCGGACGGCTGCTCACCGGCACGTCCGGCCGGCGCTACGACAACTTCCTGCCACCGGGGGAGCTCACCGCGGAGAATCTGACCGAGGTGACCACACTGGCCGAACGGATGCTGCCCGGCCCGTTCGTCGAGCTGATCGGGCAGTCGCACGTCTTCATGCAGCCGGTGTTCGACCTGCCGCCGTCGCGGATGGTCGCCGACCGCGTGATGCTCCTCGGCGACGCGGCGGGAACCGTGCGCCCGCACACCGCCTCCGGCACGTCGAAGGCTCTCGGCGACGCCGCGACTCTGGCGCGTGCCATCCACGGCTGGATGCCGCCCGCGAGCCTGCCCCAACAGCGGCTCGGGTCGTGGGAGGCGCACCGGTTGACACACCTCGAATCGGTGGCGCGGTCGGGTATCCGATTGGCCGCCCAATCACTGCTCGGCCCTGCCGGCCCCGATCATTTGGCATGCGTCGATACCCGCTAGCGGGTATTGGTGATGGCAACCAGCAGCATCGACGTGAACTGTGTTGAGAGGCGAGGGTGATGACATGACGCCGACCGCAGACGCGATGGGGATCATCGGCGCCCCGATGAACCGAGTCGATGGCATCGAGAAGGTGACCGGGCACGCGACCTACACCGCGGACGTCGTCGTCCCGGAAGTTACGTACGCCATGCTGGTGCAATCGGAGATCCCGCACGGCACCGTCACCGCCGACTCGCTGCGCGCCAGCACCGAACGCGCCCTCGCGGCGTCGGGGGTGCTTCACGTTCTGACGCCGCTGAATTGTCCTGGGCTGCACGCCCCGCCACGGCAGATGAGCGACGACCTGCCCCTGGAGCGACGGCCGCCGCTGTCCGATCTGACCGTGCAACACGTCGGGCAACACATGGCGCTGGTCGTCGCCGACACGCTGGAGAACGCCACGGCCGCGGCGTCGTCGTTCGAACTGGCCTACGAGGCCGCCCCACCCCAGCTCAGCGCGCGCGAGGTGCTCGACGACGGGGCACGCGCCGGGGACCGGGACGGTGAGGGTGACGGGGCCGTCCGCCACGGCGTCTACCAGCCGGACCACTTCGTCAAACTCGAAGAGGAGAAGCTGCAGGACAGCCGCGGCGCCGCCGACGAACCGGCAGGGGCCGCAAGGGTTTCGGCCACCTACACCACACCGCTGAACGCCCACTACCCGATCGAGCTGTCGGCGACGATCGCCCAGTGGGACGACGATTTCCTCACCGTCCACGACACCACTCGCTGGATCACTGGGGAGCGGATGGCGCTGGCCGCCTATCTCGGCATCCCCGAGGCCAAGATCCGCATCCTGTCCCCACTCGTCGGCGGCGCGTTCGGATCGAAGAGCTTCCTCTGGATGCACGTCGCGCTGTGCGCCGTCGCCTCGCGAGAAGTCGGGCGTCCCGTCAAGCTGGTGCTGACCCGCGACCAGATGTTCTCCTCCACCGGCCACCGCCCCCGAACCGAGCAGCACCTGTCCCTGGTCGCCGACGACGCGGCGCACATCCTGAGCACCGAGCAACACACCCTCACCGAGACCTCCACCGTCGCGCACTTTTGCGAACCCGTCGGCCTTTCGGCCCGGTTCCTCTACGACTCGCCACGGCTGGTCGTCTCCCACACCGTCGCCCGGATCAACTACCCCACACCGTGTTTCATGCGAGGACCGGGGGAGGCGCCGGGCCTGTTCGCCCTCGAAGTTGCGATGGACGAGCTGGCCTACGCCTCGAACGTCGACCCGATGGAACTCCGTCTGCGCAACGACACCGACCACGACCAGGCCAGCGGCAAGGCGTGGTCGGGCAAGCACTTGCGCGAGTGCTACCTGCAGGGCGCAGAGCGCTTCGGCTGGGGCGATCGCCCGATGGCCCCTCGGTCGCTGCACCGTGACGGTCTCCGGGTGGGCTGGGGGATGGCCACCGCCACCTACCCCGGGCGACGGATGCCGGCGAGCTGCCGCGTCACCACCGACGCCTCCGGCACGGTGCGGTTCGCGTCGGCCACCCACGAAGTCGGCACCGGCGTCCGCACCGTGATGACCCAGATCGCCGCCGAGGCCGCGGGCCTCGACGTCGGAGGAGTCGGCTTCGACTCTGGCGACTCGCTGTTCCCCGACGCGCCCTACAGCGGGGCCTCGCAGACGACGGCCACCGTCGGCTCGGCGGTGCATCAGGCCGCCACCGAGTGGCGAAAGCGGTTGGACGGCATGGGCGGTCAGCTGGACCGCCTCACCCCCGGTCAACTCGAGACCCTGAACTTCACCACGACCAGCGAGGGCGCGGCCGACGGTGGTCCGACGTCCCAGTCCTTCGGCGCGCACTTCTGCGAGGTCACGGTCGACGAGGAGATCGGCCGGGTGTCGGTGACCCGCTGGGTCGCGATGATGGACTGCGGGCGGGTGCTCAACCCGAAGCTGGCGCGCAACCAGGTGATGGGCGGCATCACCTTTGGGCTCGGCATGGCACTGCTCGAACAGGTGCCCTACGACGCGCACACCGCGCAGCTCATCGGCGAGTACTACCTGCCTACCCATGCCGACCGGCCGGCGTTCGACATCGGTTTCGTCGACGTCCCCGACTACGGACTCGACCCGGTCGGGGTGCGGGGAATCGGCGAGATCGGCACCTGCGGTGTGCCCGCGGCGATTTCGAATGCGATCTTCCACGCCACCGGCAAGCGGCTGCGCAACCTGCCGATCACTCTCGAGAACCTGATGAAGCCGTTCGACGACGAATCCGACCCCGGAGGCACCCCATGAGAGACGTCACGCTCAGCGTCAACGGGGAGTCGCGCACCGTGGCCGCCGACGTCCGGTCGACGCTGCTCGACCTGCTCCGGGAGACGTTGCACCTCACCGGCACCAAGAAGGGGTGCGACCACGGCCTCTGCGGGGCCTGCACCGTCGCCGTCGACGGAGAGCGGGTCGTCAGCTGCCTGACCCTCGCGGCGTCGGTCGACGGCAGTGAGGTTCTCACCGTCGAAGGCATCGCCGACGGCGACCAATTGCATCCGCTGCAGCAGGCGCTCGTCGACTGCGACGGCTTTCAATGCGGCTTCTGCACCTCGGGCCAGATCTCGTCGGCGCACGCCATGCTTCACGAACACGCCAGAGGCGACCTGTCCACGGCTTCGTTCGAGGCGGGCCGCGCCACCGTGTGCCACGGTCCGAAGGTGTTGTTCGAAGACGAGATTCGCGAACGCATGGCCGGCAACATCTGCCGCTGCGGGGCCTACGCCAACATCGTCGAGGCCATCGCGAGCGTGGCGAAGGGGCAGAAGTGAAGACCTTCGAGTTCGAGCACGCCACCACCGTCGACGGTGCCGTCGACCGCGTCGTCGCGACGGGCGGGAAGTACTACGCCGGTGGGACCAACCTGCTTGACCTGATGAAGGGGGGCGTCGAAGCGCCGACGGCGCTCGTCGACGTCCGGCGGCTTGGGCTGCGCGACGTCACCGCCACCGAATCGGGCGGCGTCCTGATCGGATCGGGCGTCACCAACAGCGCGCTGGCCAACCACCCGTCGATCCGCTCTCGGTATCCCGTTCTGTCGCAAGCGATCCTGTCGGGTGCGACGACCCAACTACGCAACATGGCGACCGCCGGCGGCAACCTGATGCAGCGCACCCGGTGCCCGTACTTCATGGAAACCGCCTTTGCGCAGTGCAACAAGCGCAATCCCGGCTCGGGATGCGCGGCCAAGGACGGCTTCAACCGCGAACACGCACTGTTCGGAGCCAGCGAGTCCTGCGTCGCGATCCATCCGTCCGACATGGCCGTCGCACTGGCCATCCTCGACGCGACCGTCCACGTGCAGGGACCCGACGGCCGGCGAGACGTGCCCATCGCGGAGTTCTTCCGTCTGCCCGGTGACGAGCCGCAGCGCGACAACACCCTGCGCACCGCAGAGTTCATCGTCGGCATCGAGCTGCCACCGTCGCCGTTCGAGAAGAACTCCTGGTATCTCAAGGTCCGCGACCGGCACAGCTACGCCTTCGCGTTGGTGTCCGTCGCAGCCGGGCTGCGCGTCGAGAACGGCGTCATCAGCGCCGCCGCCGTGGCGTTGGGCGGGGTCGCCCCGATGCCGTGGCGCGTGGTCGAGGCCGAAGCCGGGCTGATCGGTCAGCCGCCGACCGACGCCGTCTTCCGGACCGCGGCGGAGCGGATCATGGCGGGGGCTGAGCCGTTGGGCCAGAACGGGTTCAAGGTCGACCTTGGCAAGCACTCGGTGGTGCGCGCACTGTCGACGGCCCTGCGCGTCACCTGAGGTCGCCGACGGTCTTGTCGCGATTGGCATCCTTGCCGCAAAATTCGAGCGTGGCCGCGACGCGCGTCATGACGTCGGAGGTGGAGGCGTTGCGGCCGTTGCGAGCCTTGAGGAGATTCGCGATGGTGGCACTGCGGGTGTCCTGAGTCATGCCGGTGAAGTCGTGACACGTCGTGGATTCGTCGCCGATCCCCGCGCAACCCGCGAGCGCGACACCAATGGCGGCCAACACCGCGACGATTCGGTACATGCCTCGACGCTACGGTACCCAGCTGTGGCTCAGAGGACGACCGAGATCTCGTCACTCAGGTCATAGCCCGGGGCAAGGGGGAGAGTGTCACCGCTCCAGAACTTGCCGGGATCGAACCAGTTGGTGTCCTTGTCCGTCGCCAGCAGCCCCATCTCCTGATACGTGACGGCGACGGTCTCGGCGCAGTAGGCGGTCTCCAGCCCCACCTTGCGGCGTTCCTCGCGCTTGCGGCCGGTGAGCTTCAGAACCCGGTCGTCCAGAATCGGAATCCCCTTGGTCCAGTCGTGCAACGTGGGCACCCGGCCCCGGAACCACCGCGCCGTGAGCTTGGCGGTCGTCGGGAACGCGGTGCCGTCCATCCGGGCGATGACCTGCAGTAGGTCGTCTTCCTGCTGGCGGGTGGCGTAAGGCGTCATCTGCCGCAGCCAGCACCGCTGACCGTAGGTGAGCATCCACCGCTCGACGGCCTGCCGCAGATCGTTGAGCTGAACGCCGCGGTGGTGGCCGCCGCTCCAGAGGCATTCCAGCTTGTCGCCGAGTTCGGCGTGCCAGATCAGCGGCGGCAGGTCGTCGATCGCCACCGTCATGCCGACGTGGTTGACCGGGGCGTTGGTCATGGTCTGGATTGCGCGATCGGGGCCGGAGTCGCCGCGGAACAGCCAAATGTCGCCGGTTCGCGTTTCGGCCAATGCGCGTTCGAGCGTCACCGTGTTCGCATTCACCATGGCAGCTTAGGTTCGGCGGGCAGGAGCGAAGCGACCCGGGGCCATGGTCCAGACTATGGCGATGCGAGGCATCTGGAAGTGGATCGGGCTGGCCGGTGTCGCCGGAGTCATGGCGGGCGGCGCATTGGTCGCGCGGGATCAGCGCAAGCGAAATGCCTACACGCCCGACGACATCCGGGCAAAGCTGCACCAGCGACTGGAAGAGTCCGGCGCCAGGGAGTAGCAGCTCTAGCTCGCAACCGCATACAGCCGGTGAATGCCGTTGAATCCCTTCAGTTCGACGTCCCTGCCCCCGTCGACGGTGACGTCGTCGCCAAGGGCGTCGCGCACGGACTCGCTGATCAGGATTTCGCCGCCGTCGGCTGCCGCGGCGACTCTGGCCGCCATCGCCACGTTGCGGCCGAACAGGTCGTCGCCGCGGCGCACCGACTTGCCGGCGTGAATGCCGATGCGCACCCGGATTCCGTTGGGCCGCTTGGCAAGGTCGCGCTGTAGGTCCATGCTGCACCAGACCGCCTGCTCGGGTCGCGCGAAGGCGATCATGAATCCGTCGCCCTGGCTCTTGACGACGTAGCCGGAGTGACGTTTGACCAGGCGGCTCACCGTCTTGTCGTGCCGGTCGATGAGGCGGACCCAGGCGCGGTCGCCGATGCGTTCGTTGAGCGCTGTCGACCCTTCGATGTCGGAGAACACGATGGCGACCCGTCCGTTCGGGGCCAGCCGGGCCAGGTCGGGGCGTTCGACGGCCGCCCAGTCGGCGAGGTCCTCGATGTTGGATCGGACGGCTGTGCCGAATCCTTCCTTGCGGAAGATGTTTGCGGTTTGCCAGACGGTCTTGACGGCTTCGCGTCCGCCGGACACCAGGTTGGTCCGGGTGTCGAGCCGGCGCTGCAGTTCACCCAGTTCCTCGTCGCGCTTCTTCACCCGCTGCCACAGGACGGCGATGGCGCAGGCTTCGGCGGCGGCCACGGCGAGCAGCAGGTAGATCGCGATCATCGGTAGCGACACCGGTTGATTATCAATGCCGGTGCCGCGTCGGCGTCGACGCCTGCCTGCCGTTTCGGTTACGGGCCTGGTTCGGCGAGGAGTCGTTCGGGGTGGTGGAGGTAGTTCAGTCGGGCTTGCCCGACGTCGAGTGGTGGTGGGGGTATCCACTGGACACCCTCGGGGCCGACGGTGACGGTCCAGCCTTGTTCGGCGAGGCGGTTGTCCCCGCCGCAGGCGAAGACCACTTCGTCGATGTTGGTCTGCCCGTTCTTGGCCCACCCGTTGGTGTGGTGCACCTGGGTCCCGTAGCCGGGGACGGTGCAGCCCGGTTTGGTGCACCCGCGGTC
>NZ_MVOC01000026.1 GCF_002043095.1 Mycobacterium sp. AT1
CTTGCCGGAACGTTCCGGCATCACTGAGACTTGCGCCACGAGCTCCCGTTGTCAAGAGGCCGACCCAGAATCGCCCGCTGGCTACGATGGCCCAATGGCTGCGCGACGGGTGACGATCGTGGAGATCGCCCAGCACGTCGGTCTGTCCAAGACGACGGTGTCCGACGCACTGCACGGCGGTGGGCGGGTCTCCCCTTCGACCGCCGCCCGGGTGACCGCCGCCGCTCGCGAACTCGGCTACGTGACCAACCGCGCCGCCCGCCAACTCCGTGGGCGCAGCGTCGGCGCGTTCGGCATCTACATCCCGCCCGTCGCGCGAAACTTCAACTTCTACATGGAGTTTGCGTTCGGCGCCGCGCACGGTTCAGCCGAGCACGACGCCGACCTGACCCTATTCGCGCGTGACGCCGACGTCGGCCCGCGGCACTTTCAGGTCGACGGCGTCATCGCCGTCGACCCCCTGCCCGGTGACCCCATGCTCGAGCGCTTGGTCGAGGCAGGCGTCCCCATGGTGACCGCAGGGCGCCCGCCCGCAGCCCTCGCCGACGCGGTAGCCGCCGTGATCGAGGCGCCGCACGCCGACCTCGCCCGCACCGTCCTGAATCAACTGCGCGACAGCGGCTTTCGCAGACCCGCCTTCGTGGGGTCCGATCAACAGTTCTATTCGTCGTGGGCCGACGACGTGCGGCAGACCTACCTGGACTGGTGCACCGAACACGACGTCGAGCCGTCCGCGTTCGACTGCCCGCTGGGCGCCACCACCGAGGAGCTGAGCGCCGCCGTGCGGTCGGCGGTGGCACCGCCGGACGTCGACGCCCTGGTGTGCGCGCCACAGGGGTTCGCCGGACGATCGCTGGCGATCCTGGAATCCGTCGGGCGCCCCGTCGGCCCCGCGTTCGGGCTGGCAGCGTTGAGCAGCGACCCGACGACGGAACTGGGCAACCCACTGATCACGGCCGTCGACCTGGCACCGTGGACGTTCGGCCGCGAGGCCGTCAACCTACTCGCGTCGGTGCTGGCCGGTGAGCAGCACGACTATCTGAACCGGTTCGAGAAGGTCGGCGTCCGCACGGCCGACGGGCGGATCACCAAGAGCTAGGTGACCCGCCCGCCGAAACCCTTGCGGTGCAACCGGTTACGACTCGCCGTCGCCACCATCCGATGCGGGCTTGGCAGCCGCACCGGCTCCGTCGGCGTCCGACGTCGGCTTGGCGTGCTTGGCGTTGCCACCCGAGTGCGCACCGGCCGTGACCTTCTTCGGCGGTTTGACCGTGTCCTTCACGTCCGTCGCGTCCTTCACGTCGGTGTCGTCCTTGACCGTGTCCTTCACCGGGGTGGCGGGCGGGGTGACGGGATCCGACGGCGGGTCGACGTCCTTCACCGGTGTCGGATCCGGGGCAGGCGCCGCCGGCGTCTTCTCGGGCACGACGTCGGCCGGGGCGTCGACCACGGGCGCCTCGTCCACGATCACCGGCGCGACGTCCGGAACGACGGGGGTGACGACCGGAGCCACCACCGGGTCGACCACGACGGGGTCGACTACCTCGGTGTCGGTGCCACCCGCGTTACCCGCGGACCGCGACAGCGTGAGGGTGTTGTCGGCGGAGAACGTGCTCATCGTCGACACGTCCGACACGGCGAACGTCGGCGGGGGCGGCGGCGTGGTAGCCAGCGCCGCCACGATGCCGCGCTGCGCGTCTTCGATCCCGTCGACGATGGCTCCGGCACCCGCACCGAGGGCCGCGACGAAGTTCCTCGTCCCGTCCAGGGCGGCGTTGACGATGTTGGAGAGGTTCAAGGTCAGCAGAGCGGCGACGAAGTCCTGGGTGCCGACGATCAGCGACGTCGTCACACCATTCGCGGCGGCAAGGAACCCGTTGATCACGCTGATGTACGCCACTGGCAGGGCCGAGCTCAACGCCGCCTGCACCAGCGCCGCCTTCTGGCTGCGCCAGATGATCGAGTCGAGCAGCGGCTGCCCGACGGCGATCACCGAGTCACGGATCGCGGTCGCCACGGTGTCGAAGGCGCCGACGAAGTTGAGCGCCAACACTTCTTGAATTACCTCGACGGTCACCCCGGGGATGGCCAGCAGCGACTGCGTCAGCCCGACGCCCGCCTTGGCGAAGCCCGCCAGGTAGACCGCCCAGTCGTCGATGGTGTTGAGGATGTTCTGCCGGATGATCGGCAACGACAGGATGTAGGGCCAGTCGAGCGCCGCCAGCTGAACATCGCGCGACACCGCGGCGGTCACCTGCGCCACGTCCGCCACCGGGCGCACCGGCGCCATCGGACTGATGGGGGTCAGTGCGATCGCACCGGCCCCGACGAGTGCAACTCCCGTGGTGAACCACGGTCGAACGGAAACGTCCATGCTTACTCCAACCCCCAAGGATATTGACGAATGTGACAGTAACCCCAAGCAGGCTCTCAGGTTGACCTATCGAACCGATCTGCCGGTGACGGCCGGCACAGCGCCGCAAAGGACGCGTAAAGACGGCGTCAGCGGGGTGTCAAGAAACCGTAAGGGATCACGCCGTGCCTGGTAGGCGGTCATAGCGTCGGCCACATGTCCATTGTCGTGTTCGTGCTGCTGACCATCGCGATCTTCGCGGTGCTCGGTGGAGTCCAGAGAATGTTCGAGCGATGAGCTTCGCCAACCTCGTCGGACTCGTCCTCGCCATCCTTCTCGCGGTCTTCATGGCCGCGGCGCTCCTGTTCCCAGAGAGGTTCTAGTGACGTCCACCTTCGCGGGGGTCCTGTTCCTCGCGTCCCTGATCTTGGCGCTCATCGCGGTGCACGCACCGCTTGGCGACTACATGTTCCGGGTGTACGACTCCGACAAGCACTCGCGCGTCGAACGCTTCCTGTACCGCGCCATTGGCGCCGACCCCGAGTCCGAGCAGGGCTGGGGCGCCTACGCCCGCAGCGTGCTGGCGTTCTCGGCGGTGAGCGTGCTGGCGCTGTTCGCCTTCCAGCTGGTGCAGGGCAAGCTGCCACTGCACCTCCACGACCCCGCCACCGAGATGACCCCGGCACTGGCGTGGAACACCGCCGTCAGCTTCGTCACCAACACCAACTGGCAGGCCTACTCCGGCGAGAGCACCCAGGGCCACCTGGTCCAGATGGCCGGCCTGACGGTGCAGAACTTCGTCTCAGCCGCCGTCGGCATGTCCGTCGCGGTGGCCCTGGTGCGCGGCTTCGCCCGCACCCGTACCGGCGACCTCGGCAACTTCTGGGTCGACCTGGTGCGCGGCACACTGCGCATCCTGCTGCCCCTGTCGGTGATCGCCGCGCTCGTCCTGATCGCCGGCGGCGCCATCCAGAACTTCCACCTGCACGACCAGGTGGTCACCACCATTGCCGGTGCTCAGCAGACCATCCCGGGCGGACCAGTCGCCAGCCAGGAAGCCATCAAGGAGCTCGGCACCAACGGCGGCGGCTTCTTCAACGCCAACTCGTCGCACCCGTTCGAGAACCCGACGGCGTGGACCAACTGGGTGGAGATCTTCCTGCTGCTGGTCATCTCGTTCTCGATGCCGCGGATGTTCGGCCGGATGGTCGACAACCGCAAGCAGGGGTACGCGATCGTCGCGGTGATGGGACTCATTGCCACATGCAGTGTTTCGCTGACGATGTTCTTCCAGATCCAGGCACACGGCACCGTGCCGACGGCGATCGGCTCGGCGATGGAGGGTGTCGAACAACGCTTCGGCGTCCCGGACTCGGCGGTCTTCGCCGGCGCGACGACGCTGACCTCGACCGGCGCGGTGGACTCGTTCCACGACTCCTACACCAGCCTCGGCGGACTGATGACGATGTTCAACATGCAGCTCGGCGAGATCGCCCCCGGCGGTACGGGTTCGGGCCTCTACGGCATGTTGATCCTGGCCGTCATCACGGTGTTCGTCGCGGGCCTGATGGTGGGCCGGACACCGGAGTACCTCGGCAAGAAGATCACGCCGCGGGAGATCAAGCTCGCCGCCGCCTACTTCCTGGTGACCCCGCTGATCGTGCTGACAGGCACGGCAGTCGCGATCGCCATGCCCGGCCAACGGGCGAGCATGCTCAACACCGGACCGCACGGCCTGTCCGAGGTGCTCTACGCCTTCACCTCCGCGGCCAACAACAACGGCTCGGCGTTCGCCGGCATCTCCGTCAACACCGAGTGGTACAACGTCGCCCTCGGACTGGCGATGGCGTTCGGCCGCTTCCTGCCGATCATCCTGGTGCTCGCACTGGCCGGTTCCCTTGCCGCGCAACGCAGCACACCGGAGTCGGTCGGCACCCTCCCCACCCACCGGCCCCAGTTCGTCGGCTTGGTCGCCGGCGTGACGCTCATCCTCGTCGCGCTGACCTTCCTGCCGATGCTGGCGCTCGGACCCCTCGCTGAAGGAATTCACTGACCATGACCACAAAGACCACCCCGCGCGTCGAACGTGACGCCACGGCGGGAAATCACGACGAAGACCACGGTGACGTCACGCTCGGCGACGCCACCACCACCAAGCGCGTCGGCGGCGGGCTGCTGGACCCCAAGATGCTGCTGCACTCCATCCCCGACGCCGTGAAGAAGCTCGATCCGCGGACGCTGTGGCACAACCCGGTGATGTTCGTCGTCGAGGTCGGCGCCGTCTGGAGCACCGTGCTGGCCGTCGCCGAACCGTCGTGGTTCGGCTGGCTGACCGTCGGATGGCTTTGGCTCACGGTGATATTCGCCAACCTCGCCGAGGCGGTCGCCGAGGGACGCGGCAAGGCCCAGGCCGACTCCCTGCGACGGGCCAAGGCCGACACCGTCGCCCGCCGGCTCGTCGGCTGGGCCCCGTCGGTGCCCGGCACCGAAGAGGAAGTAGCGGCCCCGCTGCTGCGCCAGGGCGACGTCGTCGTGGTCGAAGCGGGCCAGGTGATTCCCGGCGACGGTGACGTCGTCGAGGGCATCGCCTCGGTCGACGAATCCGCCATCACCGGCGAGTCCGCCCCCGTGATCCGCGAGTCCGGTGGCGACCGGTCCGCCGTCACCGGCGGCACGACCGTACTGTCCGACCGGATCGTCGTGAAGATCACCCAGAAGCCCGGCGAGAGCTTCATCGACCGGATGATCGCGCTCGTCGAGGGCGCCAACCGGCAGAAGACCCCCAACGAGATCGCGCTGAACATCCTGCTCGCGGCGCTGACGCTGATCTTCGTCTTCGCCGTCGCCACCCTGCAGCCGCTGGCGATCTTCTCCAAGGCCAACAACCCCGGCGTCCCGGACTCCTTGGCGCTCAACGGCGACGGCATCAGCGGCATCGTCATGGTCGCCCTGCTGGTCTGCCTCATCCCGACCACCATCGGCGCCCTGCTCTCCGCGATCGGCATCGCGGGCATGGACCGCCTGGTGCAGCGCAACGTGCTGGCCATGTCGGGTCGCGCCGTCGAAGCCGCCGGTGACGTCAACGTGCTGCTGCTCGACAAGACCGGCACCATCACCCTCGGCAACCGGCAGGCGGGTGCGTTCCTGCAACTCGAGGGCATCACGCCCGAACGGTTCGCCGACGCCGCCCAGCTGTCCAGCCTGGCCGACGAGACGCCCGAGGGTCGCTCGATCGTGGTGTTCGCCAAGGAGCGTTTCGGTCTGCGCGCCCGCGCCGCAAGCGAATTGGTCGACGCGCAATGGATCGAGTTCACCGCCGCAACGCGCATGTCCGGCGTCGACCTCGGTGACGGCCACCAGCTGCGCAAGGGTGCGGCCGCGTCGGTCGCCGACTGGGTCCGCGCGAACGGCGGCACCGTCCCCCAGGAACTCGGCGCCATCGTCGACGAGGTCTCCTCAGAGGGCGGCACGCCATTGGTCGTCGGTGAACTACGCGACGGCACGGCCCGCGCGCTCGGCGTCATCCACCTCAAGGACGTCGTCAAGCCCGGCATGCGGGAGCGGTTCGAGGAGATGCGTCGGATGGGCATCCGCACGGTGATGATCACCGGCGACAACCCCTTGACCGCCAAGGCGATTGCCGACGAGGCTGGGGTCGACGACTTCCTCGCCGAGGCCACCCCCGAGGACAAGCTGGCGCTGATCAAGCGCGAACAGGAGGGCGGCAAGCTCGTCGCGATGACCGGTGACGGCACCAACGACGCGCCCGCCCTGGCGCAGGCCGACGTCGGCGTCGCGATGAACACCGGCACGTCGGCGGCCAAGGAGGCCGGCAACATGGTCGACCTCGACTCCGACCCGACCAAGCTCATCGAGATCGTCGAGATCGGCAAGCAACTGCTGATCACCCGCGGCGCCCTGACCACGTTCTCGATCGCCAACGACATCGCCAAGTACTTCGCGATCATCCCGGCGCTGTTCGTCACGCTGTTCCCCGGGCTCGACCTGCTCAACGTGATGCGGCTGCACAGCCCGCAGTCGGCGATCCTGTCCGCAGTCATCTTCAACGCCGTCGTCATCATCGCGCTGATCCCGTTGTCACTCAAGGGCGTTCGATACACCCCCAGCAGCGCCTCGAAGCTCCTGAGCCGCAACCTGTACGTCTACGGCCTCGGCGGCATCATCGCCCCCTTCATCGGCATCAAGCTGATCGACCTGGTAGTCCAACTCATTCCCGGGATGTCCTAAACATGAAGCTCTCCAGTCTCGTTCGTCAACACGTCGCGGCCCTGCGGGCCCTCCTGGTGCTCACCGTGATCGTCGGCGGCGCCTACCCGTTGGTCGTCTGGCTCGCCGCCCAGTTGCCAGGCCTCGACGCCAAGGCCAACGGCTCGATCGTCCAGGCCGACGGAAAGCCGGTGGGCAGCAGCCTCATCGGCCAGCTCTTCACCGCCGCCGACGGCACCCCGCTGCCGCAGTACCTGCAGAGCCGGCCGTCGATGGCGGGCGACGGGTACGACCCCATGGCCACCAGCGCCAGCAACCTTGGCCCGGAGAACATCGTGGACAACGCCGACAAGCCAAGCCTGCTGACCATGGTGTGCACGCGCAGCCAGGACGTCGCCAAGCTCGACGGCGTCAACGGCTCCCGGCCGTTCTGCACCGGTGACGGCGTCGGTGCCGTGCTGTCGGTCATCGGCCCGCGGGACACGTCCGGCCCCATGGCCGGTCAGGTCACCCACCCCGTCCGGGTGGTCAGCGTCAACGAACCGTGCGCCACCACGCAGGCACCCTTCCTGGCCACCTACGAAGGCGTCCGCGTCGAGTGCGCCAAGCCCGACGAGGACTACTCGATCGGCCAGCTGGTGCCGATCCACGGCGCCTCGACCGCCAGCCCCGACGTGCCCGCCGACGCGGTGACCGCCAGCGGCAGCGGGTTGGACCCCGACATCTCCCCCGCGTACGCCGCGCTTCAGGTCGACCGCATCGCCAAAGTCCGTGGCATCAGCGCCGATCAGGTCAGGACCGTCATCGCGGCCAACACCGACGGCCGGGCTCTCGGGTTCATGGGCGAGCCCTCGGTGAACGTGCTGGCCGTCAACCTTGCACTGGACGGGCAGCGGGTAGGTGGATGATGGGCTGGTGAGTCCCCGACCGCCTGCGTCCACGCACCGCGCCAAGCGGGGTGAGCTGCGGATCTACCTGGGCGCGGCGCCGGGCGTCGGCAAGACCTTCGCCATGCTCGGCGAGGCGCACCGCCGGATCGAACGGGGCACCGACGTCGTCGCCGCCGTCGTCGAAACCCACGGTCGCAAGCGGACCGCCCAACTGCTCGACGGCATCGAACTGGTCGCACCGCGCCTCATCACCTACCGCGGCACCGAGTTCGCCGAGTTGGACGTCGAGGCGGTGCTGGCCCGCCACCCCGAGGTCGTGCTGGTCGACGAGTTGGCCCACACCAACACCCCCGGATCGAAGAACGCCAAGCGGTGGCAGGACGTCGGCGAGCTGCTCGACGCAGGCGTCGCCGTCATCTCCACCGTCAACGTGCAGCATCTGGAGAGTCTCAACGACGTCGTCGCGCAGATCACGGGCATCGAACAGCAGGAGACCGTGCCCGACGAGGTGGTCAGGCGTGCCAACCAGATCGAGCTCGTCGACATCACCCCGGAGGCGTTGCGGCGCAGGCTATCCCACGGAAACGTCTACGCCCCCGAACGCATCGACGCGGCGCTGAGCAACTACTTCCGCCAGGGCAACCTCACCGCCCTGCGCGAGCTGGCGCTGCTGTGGCTCGCCGATCAGGTCGACGCGGCCCTGGCCAAGTACCGCGCCGACCACGAGATCAGCGACACCTGGGAGGCCCGCGAACGGGTAGCCGTCGCCGTCACCGGCGGCGAGGAGTCGGAAACGTTGGTACGCAGGGCTTCTCGCATAGCGTCGCGGTCCAGCGCCGAGCTGATGATCGTGCACGTCGTGCGCGGCGACGGACTGTCCGGCGTCTCGGCGCCACAGATGGGCAAGATCCGCGAGCTCGCCGCCAGCCTCGGTGCGACGCTGCACACCGTCGCCGGCGACGACGTGTCTGGCGCGTTGCTGGACTTCGCCCGCGAGATGAACGCCACCCAGCTGGTTCTCGGCACGTCGCGACGGTCGCGGTGGGCCCGCATCTTCGACGAGGGCATCGGCGCGGAGACGGTGCAGCGGTCCGGGAAGATCGACGTCCACATGGTCACCCACGAACAGGCCAAGAGCGGGCCGTCGTGGGAACTGGCGCCGCGCAACCGACGGCTGGCGTCCTGGGTCGCCGCGGCCGTCGTCCCGTCGGCGCTGTGCGCCGTGATCGCCCTTCTGCTCGACCGGTTTCTCGGGATCGCCGGTGAGAGCGTGCTGTTCTTCGTCGGCGTCGTCGTCGTCGCCCTGCTCGGCGGCGTCGGCCCCGCCACGGTGTCGGCGCTCTTGTCGGGCATGCTGCTGAACTACTTCCTGGTCGCGCCGCGGTACACCTTCACCATCGCCCAGCCCGACAGCGCCGTGACGGTGGTAGTGCTGATCCTCGTCGCGGTGGCCGTCGCCGCCCTGGTGGACAACGCGGCCAAGCGCGCGAGGGAGGCCCGCCGCGCGTCTCAGGAGGCCGAACTGCTGGCCCTGTTCGCCGGGTCGGTGCTGCGCGGCGCCAACCTCGACACGCTCCTCGAGCGTGTCCGCGAAACGTATTCCCAACGCGCGGTGAGCATTCTGCGCGAGCGCGACGGTGAACAGCGGATCATCGCGTGCGTCGGCACCGACCCGTGCGTCGACGTGGAATCCGCCGACACCGCCATCGAAGTCGGTGACGACGAGTTCTGGATGCTGATGAGTGGACGGCAACTCGCGGCCCGCGACCGGCGCGTGCTGACCGCCGTCGCCACCCAGGCCGCGGGACTGGTGCGCCAACGCGAACTGATCGACGAGGCAGGGCAGGCCGAGGCGATCGCGCGGGCCGACGAACTGCGCCGGTCGCTGCTCTCGGCGGTCAGTCACGACCTCCGGACGCCGTTGGCGGGGGCCAAGGCGGCAGTGTCGAGCCTGCGTGCCGACGACGTCGGCTTCTCCCCCGAGGACACCGCGGAACTGCTCGCCACCGTCGAGGAGTCGGTCGACCAGTTGACCTCGCTGGTCGGCAACCTGCTCGACTCGTCGCGCCTGGCCGCCGGCGTGGTGAAGCCAGAGTTGCAGCGGGTCTACCTCGACGAGATCGTCCATCGCGCCATCCTCGGAATACCCCGTGGCACTGCCGGATTGGACCGCATCAAGGTCGACGTCGGCGACACCGCCGTGATGGCCGACGCCGGACTGCTCGAACGCGTGCTGGTCAACGTCGTCGACAACGCGATGCGCTACGCCCCCGGCGGCATCGTCCGCGTCAACGCGGGGCGGGTCGGCGACCGGGTGCTCGTCAACGTCGTCGACGAGGGTCCGGGCATCCGGCGCGCGCAAGTCGACGAACTGTTCGCCCCCTTCCAACGGCTCGGCGACCACGACAACACCACCGGCGTCGGGTTGGGCCTATCGGTGGCAAAGGGTTTCGTCGAAGCGATGGGCGGCAGCATCGCCGCCAGTGACACACCCGGCGGCGGCCTGACCGTCGAGATCGAGCTGGCCGCGCCATGATTCGAGTGTTGGTGGTCGACGACGAGCCGCAGATTCTGCGGGCCCTTCGCATCAACCTGTCGGTGCGCGGTTACGAGGTGCACACGGCGGAGACCGGTGCGCAGGCGCTCAAGGTCGCCGCCGAGCACAAGCCGGACGTCGTCGTCCTCGACCTCGGTCTGCCCGACATCTCCGGCATCGAAGTACTCGACGGCCTGCGGGGCTGGCTGACCGCACCCGTCATCGTCCTCTCGGCCCGCACCGACTCGTCGGACAAGGTGGAGGCCCTCGACGCGGGCGCCGACGACTACGTGACCAAACCCTTCGGCATGGACGAGTTCCTGGCCCGCCTGCGCGCGGCGGTCCGGCGCGCCGCCGCCTCGGTGGAGACCGATCAACCCGTCGTCGAAACCGATTCCTTCACAGTCGATCTCGCGGCGAAGTTGGTCACCAGGCACGGCGCCGAAGTCCACCTCACCCCCACCGAGTGGGGCATGTTGGAGATGCTGGTGCGCAACCGCGGCAAGCTCGTCGGCCGCGAGGAGTTGCTCAAGGAGGTATGGGGCCCGGCGTACGCCAAGGAAACCCACTACCTGCGGGTGTATCTCGCTCAGCTGCGCCGCAAGCTGGAGGACGACCCGTCCCACCCGCGCCACCTGATCACCGAAACCGGGATGGGTTACCGCTTCGCGCAGTGACCGCCGGTCATTCGACCTCCATCAACCGTGCGGCAACCCTGACCAGTGGCGCGTGCAGGATCTGCAGGGCTTGGGGGTCGTCGTCCACCAGGGCGTTGATCACCAGCGCCGAGATCGCCGCCACCAACGTCCGGCAGGCGAACAGCTGCTGCTCGGTGCGGGCGTCGAACACCATCGCGATGCCGTCGACGAACTCCCCCTGTTTCTTGAGGCGAATGGCGGCAGCCTCAGGGCCCGCGGCGTTGATGCCACTGAGATAGAGCAGCGAGATCTCGGGCTTGCGGGCCATGACGTCGAGGTACGTCCCCAGCAGGGAGGCGAACCGTACCAACGGGGTATCCGTCAGCGGGGTCTCGAAGATCGCGCCGACCACGGCCCCCTGCCGGCGCTCGTAACTCGCGAGGAAGCAGGCTTGCTTGGAATCGAACTGTTCGTAGAAGGTCTGCCGCGAAACTCCGGCCGTCTTGACGATGTCGGCGACGCTGGTGTCGCCGTAACCCTTGACGGACATCTCGGCTTCCAGCGCCGCGAAGATTCGCTCGCGCTGGTGCTCTCTGACTTCATCGCGGCTCAGCTGATGCCGACCGGGTCTGAGTCGTTTGCTGATACTCATGCCTTGGCTGCCGTCGGACGTGGATTCTGTGGGCCTCCTGAGTGTAGGCGCTCACAGGGCGGTTCCTGCGATTGCGATTTATGAACGGGAGCGTTTATATTTGCCGCAACGGGCGGGTCCAGCTGAGGGGACTGGATCCGCCCGGACCCTCGAAAAGGGTCAGTGACCAGGCCCCTTGACCGCCTGCAGCGTGTAGGTCAAGGGCAGGCGTTCGCCCCCGTCGACCAACACGAATTCACCATCGAAGTCGGGGCTCTCGACCATCGCGTCGTCGAAGAAATTCCATGCCAATTCCCGATGTTCCTCGAACCCGGTGATGGTGAATCCGGCATCGAGGAGCGCCGTGAAGATTTCGCCAAGGCCGTGGTTGAACGAGATCGACTCCGGCGACGAGACGACCCCGGTTCCCGCGTAGGTGTCCTCGTAGACGAAGCGCGTTCCGGGCGTCTCGAAGTACGGATACTCCACGACGAGCAGGCCGTCGGGCCGCGGATCGCTCATCGCCCACAGGATCGGGTGGCCCTCCCTGACGAACAGGCGACCGCCGGGACGCAACAGAGCGGCGACGACGCCTGCCCACTCGCGGATGTCGGGCAGCCAGCACAACGCACCAATGCCCGTGTAGACCACGTCGGCGCACTCCGCACCTAGGGCGTCCACCGCGTTGGCCACCTCGGCTTCGACGAACGTCACGTCGTTGCCTGCGCGGGTGGCCAGCGCCCGCCCCGCCACCACGGCCGACGGTGAGAAGTCAAGGCCGGTAACCGATTTCGCGCCGAGCCGGGCCAGCGAGACCGTGTCGGTGCCGATGTGGCATTGCAGGTGCACGACGTCGAGGCCGTCGAGTCGCCCGAGCCGAGGAAGGTCGTAGCTCACCACACCGGAGAGGTACTCGGGGTCGTCGAAGCTCGCGAGGTCGTAGCCGCCAGGGCCGGTGTGCATCGGCACCCGTGACTCCCAGTTGGCGAGATTGACGGTGCGCCAGTCGTCGGTCATGCCCCCACTATTCCTCGCGAGCAGACACAAAGTGCCCTCATTGCGGCCGCTTCAGGGCCCTTTGCGTCTGCTCGCGGGAGATCGCGGGAGATTAGGAGGTCTCCTCGGCGAGCGCGATCAGGCGCGCCCGCACCAGGTCCGGGCGCTCGTCGACGACGAAGTGTCCGGCGTCGACCGGTTCGAACGTGTAGTCGTCGGCGTTGGCGGTCTCGGGCGCGGCCAGCGAGTGGTGCACTGCGAAGTCGGCCATGCCGAACAGCGCGCGGATCGGCACTGTCGACCGTCGCACCTCGGGATTCCGCGCCGCGGATGGCATTTCGCGCAGCAAGAAGGTGCGGTAGGTGTCGGTGGCGGTGCGCGCCACCACCGGGTCACGGAAACGCTCGGTGTACACGCGGACGTCGGCGGGTTTGACGCGGTGCGCCTTGGGCCCGGTACCGAAGATGACGCGCTGCAGGTACGGCGTGCGCCGTTGCAACGCCATGCCGATGCTTGCCACGAACGGCTGGTAGGCCAGGAACCGCCAGAAGTGCGGCAGGATCGTCCTCGGCGTCTGCCACGGGTGCGCCATGTTCATCACCAGGTAGCCGTCGAACCGCTCCGGCGCGGCGAGCAGCATCCGGTACCCGACGAAGCCACCCCAGTCGTGGCCGACGAGCAACACGCGGTCCAGCCCGAGAGCATCCATCAGCGCCAGCACGTCGGCGGCGACGTCGTCCTTGGCCCAGCGGTGCGGCGCAGGCCCCGACCAGCCGTACCCGGGCAGATCGGGGGCAATGATCCGCAACCCGGGCGGCGGATCGGCCAGCAGCCCCTTGTAGACCCAGTGGTGCTGCGGCCACCCGTGCAGCGCCAGCACCGGCCTGCCGTCCTCCGGCCCCGACTCCGTGACGTGGAAGCGCACCCCGCGCGCCTGGACGAAGGATCGGCGGACACCGTCGATCGGCGGCACAAGACTAGTCATAAGTCCAGGTTATGGGACCGCCGCAACCAGTACGCTCCCGACTATGCCGGGCTACCGCGAACTGTTCGACGCCAGTATCGAAGACGCATGCGCGTTCTGGGCGCAGGCGGCTGGGGCCGTCACGTGGACCCGCGCACCGCAACGCATCCTCGACGACTCCAATCCCCCGTTCTACCGGTGGTTCCCGGACGGGGAGCTCAACACCTGCGCCAACGCACTCGACCGCCACGTCGACGACGGCCGCGGGGATCAGGCCGCGTTGATCTACGACTCGCCGCTCACGGGCACCAAGCGCACCTACACCTACCGCGAACTGCTCGACGAGACCGCGCGCTTCGCGGGCGTGCTGCGCGGCCTCGGCGTCGAGAAGGGCGACCGCGTCGTCATCTACATGCCGATGGTGCCCGAGGCCGTCATCGCGATGTTGGCCTCGGCCCGCCTCGGAGCGGTGCACTCGGTGGTGTTCGGCGGCTTCGCGGCCCACGAACTCGCCGCCCGCATCGACGACGCCCGGCCAGCGGTCCTGGTGACGGCGTCCTGCGGCATCGAGCCCACCCGCATCGTCGACTACAAGATGATCGTCGACTCCGCGCTGCACCTCGCCGAGCACGACACCCCGGCCTGCGTCGTCCTGCAGCGCGAGCAGCACCCCTGCCATCTGACACCGGGCAGGGACGTGTCGTGGACCGAGGCCATGGCCGACGCGGAACCCGTCGACCCCGTGCCCGTCGCCGCGACCGACCCGCTCTACGTGCTCTACACCTCCGGCACCACCGGCAAGCCCAAGGGAATCGTCCGCGACAACGGCGGCCACGCCGTCGCCCTGCTGTGGACCATGAAGCACATCTACGACACCGAGCCCGGCGACGTGTACTGGGCCGCCTCCGACGTCGGCTGGGTCGTCGGCCACTCCTACATCGTCTACGGCCCGCTGCTGCTCGGCGCGACCACCGTGCTGTACGAAGGCAAGCCGGTCGGCACCCCCGACGCCGGCGCCTTCTGGCGGGTGGCCGCCGAACACGGTGTGAAGGCGTTGTTCTCGGCACCGACGGCCATCAGGGCGATCAAGAAGGTCGACCCCGACGCCGCCCAACTCGCGGGCCACGACCTCTCCAAACTGCGGTACCTGTTCCAAGCCGGCGAACGGCTGGATCCCAGCACGTACCACTGGGCCGCCGAGAAGCTCGGCATCCCCGTCGTCGACCACTGGTGGCAGACCGAGACCGGGTGGTCGATCGCCGCCGCCCCGATGGGCGTCGAGGCGTTGCCGGTCAAACCCGGCTCGGCGACGGTGCCGATGCCCGGCTACGACGTGCGCGTCCTGCGCCCCGACGGCACGGAATGCGAAGCGGGCGAAGAGGGTTCGATCTGCATCAAGCTCCCGCTTCCACCCGGTACGTTGCCGACGCTGTGGGGTGACGACGACCGCTACGTCGCGTCCTACCTCTCCGCGTTCCCCGGCTACTACCTCTCGGGAGACGGCGGCTACCTCGACGAGGACGGCTACCTGTTCGTCATGGGTCGCACCGACGACGTCATCAACGTCGCGGGGCACCGACTGTCGACTGGCTCCATCGAAGCCGTCCTGGCGACCCATCCGGCCGTCGCGGAGTGCGCGGTGATCGGGGCGGCCGACGAGCTCAAGGGCCAGGTGCCGCGCGGTTTCGTCGTGCTCAAGTCGGGTGCGTCGGCCGACGGTCTGCTGGAAGAACTGGTCCTGGCGGTCCGTGAGAACATCGGCGCGGTCGCGGCACTGAAGAGGGTCGACGTCGTCGCGGCACTTCCGAAGACCCGCTCGGGAAAGATCCTGCGAAAGACCATGCGTGGCATCGCCGACGGCCGCGACGAACCGGTGCCGTCGACCATCGAGGACGCCAGCGTGCTGGACGCACTGACACCCATCCTCAGGTCTTGATCGCACGTAGGCGCGATTCGACCTATTCTCGAATGGTCATAGGTGAATGTTCGACCGAGTCGACAGAGGTGAACTGCCATGAGCGTTTCAGACCACAAAGCCGGCGGATGCAACTGCCATTGCAATGCGTGCGACGGCGGCCATCACTGCGGTAACCCGCCCAACTGCAACGTGCGGCGCTAGGAAACCTCTGCTGCCGTTTCCGGCTCGGCACGTAGCCAGCTCGGGAACGGCAGTGGGGCGCCTTCGGAGCGCTTGCTGTCGAAGGCGAAGAGCACCAGGCTCACGGCGAAGCTGATCAGCGCGACGCTGCCGAGCGCGCCAGCCAGCAGAAGGTTGCCGCCACCGAGGGTGACGACGGCGATCACCGCGGCCATCACCGCACCGAGCATCGTGACCAGCCCGGCAGTCGCCAGGAGCTCGGCGCTCGGATCGTCGCTGTATCTCGTCTTCTGATCGGTCACGGACGGTTGTTACCCCGGGCCTGCGAGTTCAAAACGTTGCCGTCACGCGATGGACAGCGCGATGCCGTCGAGGATGTCGTGCTCGCTGACCACCAGCTCGCTGATGCCGGCTCGGCCGCCGAGCGCGCGGGCCAGTTCTTCGACGACGATCGCGCCGCCGCCGATCACGTCTACCCGGCCCTCGTGCATGGGGCCCAGCGCGGCGCGCTGGCGACGGGTCATGCCCAACAGCGCCTCGCACACCTTGGACAGCTCGTCGAAGCCGACGCGCGACAGGTGGATGGCGTCGGAGTCGTAGGCCGCCAGGTTCATCGCCAGCGCCGACAGCGTCGTCATCGTGCCCGCCACCCCGACCCACGTTCGCGCTTGCTCGACGGGCACCACGTCGAAGGCCGCGTCGAGCGCGTCGCGGACGACGGTGCGGGCGGCTTCGATCTCTAGTGCGGTCGGCGGATCGGACTTAAGGCACCGCTCCGTCAGCCGCACGCAACCGATGTTCGCCGAATAGCTCGCGTCGACCCCGTCCGCAGTGCCAAGCACCACCTCCGTTGACCCGCCGCCAAGGTCGACGACGACGAACGGCGCTGCGGCGGAGCCGAGTTCACCGACGGCGCCGCGGAACGACAGCGCGGCTTCCTCCGTGCCGGTGATCACTTCGGCGACCGCCCCTGGCACCACGGAACCCAGCACCTCGGCGGTCATCGCGAAGAATTCGTCGCGGTTGGCCGCGTCACGGGTCGCCGACGTGGCGAC
Source organism: Mycobacterium sp. AT1 (assembly GCF_002043095.1). Taxonomy (GTDB): domain Bacteria; phylum Actinomycetota; class Actinomycetes; order Mycobacteriales; family Mycobacteriaceae; genus Mycobacterium. The sequence continues at coordinate 16,389 of NZ_MVOC01000026.1, forward strand.
CATCCGGACCGTCGGCACCGCATGTTCCCTAAGCAGTTCGGCGTAGTCGACGAGGGCCGCGCGGGTCCGCATCAGCGCGCGCTCGGCGAACGCACCCGTCGCGTCGACGCCCTCACCGAGCCGCACGATGCGCATCTCGCGGTGCACGTCGTGTACGCGTCCGTCGACGACGTCGGCGATCAACAGGCGAATCGAATTGGTACCGCAGTCGATCGCAGCGACCCTCACGTCCACACCTCTCGGTCAAGGATTCCGGCCATCGCGGGCTCTGCGGCCAGCACGGCCAGCGCCTCGTCGCCGAAGGGGTTGACGCCGGGCCCCTTGGCCAGCGAGTGCGCGATGACCACGTGCAGGCACTTGACCCGGTCCGGCATCCCACCGCCCGAGAACGTGGTGCCAAGCGATTCGACGGCGTCGCGTTCGGCCAGGAAGGACTCGTGCGCACGCAGATACGCGGCGGCCAGCTCGGGATCGTCGGCCAGCCGTTCGGTCATCTCGCGCATCATCCCGGAGGACTCCAGTCGACTGGCCGCCGCGGTGAGCGCCGGATGCGTCAGGTAGTACAGCGTCGGAAAGGGGGTTCCGTCAGGGAGTCTGGGCGCCGTCTTCACCACGGCGGGTTGACCGTTCGGGCAGCGATAGGCGATCTCCAGGACACCTCGCGGTTCACGGCCCAATTGCTGCGCGACGGCGTCCAGATCTTCGGCGTCAACCACCGGGACCTGGCGGAATCGGAGCGGGCGGTACCTCGGGAACACCGGGGGCCGGCAGGTCGGGGGCCGACGGAATCTGCGAAACCCCATGCGGCGCATCGGCAATCGTGTGCCACAGCGAGGTGTACCACGGCTGCCCGCTCGGCGCCTTCGCCGGATCCACGCCAGGCGCCTCCACCGGCGCGGCTCCCGGCGGCAGCTGAACCTGGTACGGGATGTCGCCGGGCATCACGAAGCCGAGCCGCTCGCGGGCCTGGGCCGCGATGAACACCGGATCCGCGAGCTTGAGCTTCTGCTGTTCGAGATCGGCTATCTGCGAACGCAATTGGGCTTCCGCATCGACGAGTTGCTTCATCTCGGTCCGCTGGGCGAAGTACGTGCGCACCGGCCCGGCGATCGTCAGCGTCAACACGCACACCACCACCGCGAGGATCGCGGCACGCCTGGCAGCCGAACCCAAGCGCTGCTCGGACTGCTGCTCGGCCGCGTCGGCAATCGCCTTCCTGATCGGCTCGATGACACCGGTCGGCTCGTCGCCTTCCTCGATCTCGGGGGCCGGCTCGGGAGCTGGCCGCGCCTCGATGGCGCGGGGCTCCCGCCGGATCGGGGTTGCCCCGCGCGGCCGTCCGCCACCCTTCCCCGGTCGCGACGCGGGGGCGCGTCGCTTGGGGTCGGGCCGCTTCGGGTCGGGCATGAACGACGAACTTCGACCGGAGCTACTTGGTCTCGACGGAGAAGCGCGGGAACGCAAGGTCGCCGGCGTAACGAGCGGCGTCGCCGAGCTCCTCCTCGATGCGCAGCAGCTGGTTGTACTTGGCAACCCGCTCGCTGCGAGCGGGCGCACCGGTCTTGATCTGCCCGCTGCCCACGGCGACCGCCAGGTCGGCGATCGTGGTGTCCTCGGTCTCGCCGGAGCGGTGGCTCATCATGGTGCGGTAGCCGCTGCTGTGCGCAAGGTTCACCGCGTCCAGCGTCTCGGTGAGCGTGCCGATCTGGTTGACCTTGACCAGGAGCGCGTTGGCGGCACCCTTCTCGATGCCCTCCTCGAGACGCTCGGGGTTGGTGACGAAGAGGTCGTCGCCGACGATCTGGATGCGGTCACCGATCGCGGTGGTCAACGACACCCAGCCGTCCCAGTCGTCCTCGGACAGCGGATCCTCGATCGACACCAGCGGGTACGCGTCGAGCAGTCCGGCGTAGAACTCCGTCATCTGCGCGGCGGTGCGATTCTGCTTCTCGAAGGCGTATCCGGTGCCGTCGGTGTAGAACTCGGTCGCGGCGACGTCGAGTGCCAGCGCCACGTCGGAGCCCAGCTTGAAGCCGGCACCCTCGATCGCCGAGCTGATCAGGTCGAGCGCGGCGACGGTGCCCGCGATGTCCGGTGCGAAACCACCCTCGTCGCCGAGGCCGGTGGCCAGCCCCTGCTTCTTGAGCACCGACTTCAGCGAGTGGTACACCTCGGCGCCCCAGCGCAGGGCTTCCTTGAACGACGCGGCTCCGATCGGCGCGACCATGAACTCTTGGACGTCGACCCCGGTGTCGGCGTGGGCGCCGCCGTTGACGATGTTCATCATCGGCACCGGCAGGATGTGCGCGTTCGGGCCACCGAGGTAGCGGAACAGCGGCAGGCCTGCGGCGTCGGCGGCGGCCTTCGCGACGGCCAAGGACACCCCGAGGATCGCGTTGGCGCCGAGGCGGGACTTGTCGGGCGTGCCGTCGCAGTCGAGGAGGGCCTGGTCGACCAGGC
>NZ_MVOC01000027.1 GCF_002043095.1 Mycobacterium sp. AT1
TGCCCATGAAGAACAGCTAGTCACCTCGTACGGCTCCCGTTTGTACGCGGGATCCAATACGGCTGTGGAGCTCGCCATGGCGCGGCCATGGCTGTGAAGAGCTGGCGTCGCCACAGCCTGTCTTAACGGACTGCGAAGGACGCCCCCAGTCCTCATCTCCGCGGGGGCTCAGTAGTGCAGTCCCAGACCTGGAACCGATCGCTGCAAAGACGTTCCCAAAAATCGTTAGCTTTGCGAATGTTCCCAAAAGTGTTCGCAACTGGCATGAAAACGGCTCCCGGAAAAATCTCCGGGAGCCGTTTTACCTAGTAGCGGGGACAGGATTCGAACCTGCGACCTCTGGGTTATGAGCCCAGCGAGCTACCGAGCTGCTCCACCCCGCGTCGGGTGAACACAAGGTTACCGAGCGGGCCCCATACCTCCAAATCGGGTGGTCAGCGCATTACGGAGGCCGGATCGTGCCGTTCGGCGAGTGCCCTCAGCCAGTGCAAGGCGTCGTCGTTGTAGCAGCGTGCGGGGCGGCCGGGGTCGTTCGACGCCGCGAAGTTCGGCAGCTGCCCTCCCGTCGACCACGGCGCGACCGCCGCGACCAGGTCGGCGGCGTGCCCGGCGACGGCGTCTGCGACCGGCGGGGCGAGCACCCCGATCACCGACAGCGCGTACGCGGCGTTGCGATGGCAGAACGCGCTGCGGTGCCGCGGTTCCCGCGCGAATTCCCCACCGAGGAGTCGTAGTTCGACGAGGGTCTGCGGCGACTGCGACCCCGGCCCGCACGCGGCGAGGATCGCCTCGACCGTCTCGGCGGTCAGCTCGCGCAACAGGGCGTGGTCCTCGTGGGTGGGCATCGGGTCCACCGGATCGGCGTGCACCGCGCCGATCGCCGCATACGGCAGCACCCCCACGGCGTCGAGCAGCACCGGCGCGACCTCCCGCATCGGCTGCAGCTGTCGCTGCGCCTCCGCGAGGTCCCCCACCGCGGTGTAGCGCACCGCCACCGTCATCCGGCCCGCCAGCGGCTCGGGAACCCCCGGCAATGGCGGCAACTGCTGGATGCAGATCGACGTGTTGACGGTGTCGGGCAGGTCGGCCGTCCACCGCTGCCACTCCCCCAACACCTCCGCGGCGTGAACACCGTCGAAAAAGAGTGCGCCACCGAAGAATTCGCCGATCGGCAGCAGGTCGATCTCCACGGCCGTGACGACGCCCAGCATCGACTTGCCGCCCCGCACACCCCAGAACAGATCGGCGTGCTCCTCGGGCGTCGCGCGCAGGCCCTCGCCCGCACCGGTCACCAGCTCGACGGCCCGCACGTGGTCGGAGGACAATCCGACGGTGCGCACCAGCGGGCCGATGCCCCCGCCGGTGAGGAAGCCGACGACGCCGACCCCTGGAGCCGACCCGCACAGCGGCGCCAGGCCGTGCGGCGTGGCCGCGTCCAACACGGTCTGCCACCGCACGCCGGCGCCCACCCGGGCCGTCCGCGCGACGTGGTCCACGACGCATTCCGTCAGCCCCGCGGTCAGCACCAGCACCGTGTCGGCACCGATCGGCACGGCACCGTGACCGGTGGCCTGTACCGCCACCCTCAGCCCTCGCTCACCGGCGAACCGCATCACCTCGGCCACATGGCTGGCCGAGGCCGCCAGGACGACCGCAGCGGGGCGCACGGGCACCGCCAGGTTCCAGGGCGTCGCCCGGTCGTACACGCGCTCTCCAGGCAGCGCGACGGGCGCGCTGACGTAGCTGCGCAGCAGCTCCAAGCCGTCGGAGTCGGTCATGGTCACGGAATTCATCGGGGATCCTTTCAACGGGGACGTTGTCGTCGGCTGAAGGATCACGCAGGGCGCTTGGAGTTTTCTTGAGGTCTCGGCTCCAAGAAGGGCCCAACCGCGCTCACGCGAGTTTCAGCGCGGCGGCCTCCACCGCGAGCATGCCGAGGCGCCGGGCGTCGGCCGCGACCTCGGCTGCCATGGCGCGCCGCTGCTCGGCGGACTCACTCAACTCCGCCGCCAACAGGGCGCACCGCACCAACGTCGGTGCAGCACCGGTCCGTTCGGCGACGGCGCGGGCCCTCGTCAGCTCAGTCCAGGCCTGGTCGCGGTCCCCGTCCAACAGCCGCAGTCGGGCCGTCGCCAGGGCCACCGGCCCCACGACGCCGATCTGGCCGAGCACGGCGATCCGGTCACCGAACGGGTGCAGTTCGTCCAGCAGCGGTCCGGCGTAGCGCGTCATCCCGTTGTCCGCGGCGAGGTGCGCCAGTAGCACGAGGTGGCCAAGCGTCGTCCACACGTGGGGCCGCGCCCGGGTGGCAAGCCACTCCGAGAGCAGCGATTCCGCGGCGGACGGGACCTCCGGCCCGTCGGCGACGGTCAGCAGGGCGGTCCTGACCAGGTCCACCATGGTCTGTCCACCGGTCTCCGGCGTGGCCGCCACCGCCAGCCACTGCGGGTCGATCGGGCCGCCCGTCTCCCGTAGCAGTGACACCGCCGCCATCAAACCGCTACCCGCACCGTACAATTCGGTCTGTTCGTGGACGTGGGCGGCGATGCCGTGGTGCCGCTCGGCTTCGGCGAAGTCGCCGCGCCACACCGCGAGAACCGCTTCCATCCACCGCAACTGGGCGCGCAGCACCGGCAGCGTGAGCGCCTCGCTGCCCTCGATGCCCACCGCCAGTCGGCGGGCCGCCGCGTCGACGTCGCCCAGGTTCATCTCGGCCATCGTGCACACCGAATTCGAGATCACCCGATCCTCGCGGGAGCGGCTGTGCCGCAAGCCATTCAGTCGCTCCGCCCAAACCAGTGTGCGCTCACTGGCGGTCGCCACCCCGGAGTAGGTGATCAAGCGTCCCGTCAACACGTCGGCGAGGACGTCGGGATCGCCGATCGACTCGGCCAGCTGCTCGGCCCTGTCCAGGTGTGCCGCAGCCACTTCGGGGCGCGGGTCGTAGCAGTGCCCCACCGCGAGAGCGGCCAGCACCCGCGCGCCTGCGGCCGCATCCCGATCGGCGACTCTCGCCGCATCTTCAAGCACCCCGATGAGGTCACCGGGATCCTCGCCCGGTGCTAGCCACGGCCACGCTCCGCTGGCCCGCAGCAGCGTGCTGGCCACTAGACCCGCGGTGGTCGTCCGCCCCGCCCGGAGCGCTTCGGTCAGGTACCGTTCGACGGTCGTCAGGACCAATCGTCCTCTGCCAGCTCGGGAATGGGCCTCCAGCATGGCCACGGTCAGCGCGTCCTGCTCGGCCTCGTCGCGGGCTGAGGCGGGTAGCCGGTCGTAGGCGTCCAGCGCCGCTTGCCACCACGTCGCCGCGATGTCGGAGCTCCACCGCTCGGTCGCGTCCTCGGCCGCGCGGCGACAGGCCTCGACCACGACGTCGGGTTCCACCAACGGCTGCGCCGCCACCAGGTGCAGTGCCCGTCGCGTCAACGCGTCGGCCCCGACCCCGTCGGCCAGCACCTCGGCGACCGTGGCGTGCAGGCGTTGTCGGCGAAGCGCCGGCATGCTCGCGACGAGCTGCTCTCGCAGCAGACCGTGCGCGAAGGCGTACCCGTCGCCGGCGTGCGACGGCACGACGATGCGTTCGTCGGCCGCCTCGTCGAGGTGGTCCGCGAGGACGTCGACGTCCAGCCGGGTCGCCTTCGCGAGCACCGCCACGTCCACGTCGTCCCCGATGACCGCCGCGGTGCGCAGCATCTGCAGGACGTCCGGGTCCAATCCGGCGAAGCGCCGGTCCAGCACCGACTTCACGGCCACGGGAATCTCGTTGCCCTGCCGCTCGTCTCGAGGCAACCGCGCGTACTCGCACACGAAGAATGGATTCCCGCCGGTCCGCTCGGCGAGGGTGGCCGCCTCGGCCGCGGTGACCACCTCGTCGGCGACCTGGGCGGCCAGGGTGGCGACGTCGTGCGACGACAGCGCGGGCACCTCGACGTGACGGTTGTGCGCGCCGCGGGCCACCGTGCCCAGCAGGCGTCTCAGCTCAGGGGTGTGCTCGCCGTCGCGGACGGTCAGCACCATGGCGACGGGATGGTCGCGCAGCGCACCGGCGACGTACGCGAGGCAGCCCGTCGACGCCGAATCCGCCCACTGCACGTCGTCGACGACGACGGCCCCCACGTCCGGCGCCGACTCGAGAAGGCCCTGAACCCGTTCGTAGACACGGAATCTCGCTGTGTCGGGATCCGCGTCCTCCGGCACCTGCAGTACCTCGTCGGCATCGGCGCCGAGCGCGCGCACCAGCTGACGCATCGGCCACCACGGCGGAGTCGCCGACTCGTCGGGACAGCTGATCCACACGACCCGACCACCAGCCTCGGCGACCCCACCCGCCACCTCCTCGGCCAGCCGGGTCTTGCCGATCCCTGGCGGCCCGGACAGCACCAGCCACCGGGTGGCTCCCCCGGCCACGTCGGCGAGAAGGTCTGTTACCGTGCCCAACTCGCGCTGCCTGCCGACGAGAAGGGCCCGTCGCGGCGGCTCGGTGGATTCCGTCGTCGCGACGGCGGCCACCGCCGGCGTGGCCACCTCGGCGGCTCCGGTCCACTCGGGGTGCCGCGGCCACGCGGCGAGCTCGGGCGCCTGCCGCAGAATGGCAGTCTGCAGCTCGCGGAGCTCGGGCCCTGGTTGCAGCCCGAGTTCGGCATCGAGGGTTCTGGCGTGGCGCGTGTAGGCCTCCAGTGCATCGGAGGTACGGCCAGCCCGATACAGCGCCAGGACGTGCAACCAGCAGGCCCGGTCGGAGAGCGGGTCAGCCGCACTCAACTGTGCGGCGGACGCCAGCGCGAGCGGCACCCGACCCAATGCCAACAGCGCACTGATGCGGTAGTCGAGGCAGTCCCGTCGCATCTCGTCGGCCGCCGCCGCCTCCGGACCCACCCATGGCTGATCCCGGAGATCCTCCAGAAAGGGACCGCGCCACAACGACATTGCGACGTCGGCATGCTCGAGCGCCACGGTCCAGTCGTGCGCCTCCACCGCCGCGGCCGCGCGACCCACCGTCGAGCCGAAGACCGTCAGGTCGACGTCGTCCTGCCCGACGGCGAGGTAGTACCCCGGCGACTGCCGAACGATCGGCGAGGCCAGCCGCCCCGTCGAGGCGCCGCCGCGAAGGGCTCGACGCAGATTCGACACGTACGCCTGCAGGCTGGCCGTCGCGCTGCCCGGGGCGTCGTCACCCCACACCGCGTCGGTCAGCCGGTCGACCGAGACGACCCGACCCCGCGCCAGCAGCAGCACCGCCAGCACGGCACGCTGCTTCGGCGAGCCCACGTCGACCTGGACCTCGGACTCCTCGCGCACCACCTGTAGTGGCCCGAGCAACCGATACCGCACCGGAGGAACCTAGGGGTCTACTTCGCCTCGCGGTACTTGGCCATGGCGTCGTCCAGATTTTGCAGCGCCTGGCCGTACTCCGCGAAGTTGCCACCCTGCTGCGCGCTTTGCATGGCGTCCAAAGCCGTCTGAACCCCCTGCAGGGCAGCGGCCTTCGCCGCCGACAGCTGCGTCGGCCCGCTGGGTACCGCCGCCGCCGGGATGGACACCTCGGGCACCTGACCCTGTTGGTTGGCCGGGGGTTGGGCCGGCGGCTGACCGGGCTGCGGGTTCGCCGCGGGGGCGGGTGGTTGGCCGTTGGGCAGCAGTGTCGGGGCGGGGCCGGTGGCCGTCGCTCCTGCTCCCGCACCGAACAACTCGTCCAGCGCATCGCTGACCGTCGGTCCGTAGCCGACCTTGTCGTTGTACATCATCGCCACACGAATCAGGCGGGGGTACGACGACGCCGCGTCACTGGCGCCCGGCGAGGCGTAGACCGGCGCCACGTACAGCAGGCCACCTTGCGCTACCGGCAGGGTCAACAGATTGCCCCAGCGGATGCGGTTCTGGTTGTCGCGCCCGATGACGCCGAGGTCCTGGCTCACCGCGGTGTCGGTGCTGATCGCGTTGAACGCCAGCTTGGGGCCGTTCACCTGACCCGGAATGGTCAACACGGTGATCTTGCCGTACGTCGCCGGATCGGAACTCGCGCTGATGTAGGCCGCCAAGAAGTCGCGACGGAATCTGTTCATCGCGCTCGTCAGCTGAAACGACGCCGAATTGTCATTGGACGCAATGTCCTTGGCGACGATGTAGTACGGCGGCTGGAAACTGCTGGCCGTCGGGTTCGGGTCGAGCGGCACATCCCAGAAGTCCGACGTCGAGAAGAACGTCACCGGATCGTTGACGTGGTACTTCGCCAGAAGCGCCCGCTGCACCTTGAACAGGTCCTCGGGGTAGCGCAGATGCTCCTGCAACTCCGGTGAGATGTCGGACTTCGGCTTGACCGTGCCGGGGAAGACCGCCTCCCACGCCTTGAGCACGGGATCGGCTTCGTCCTGCGCGTACAACGTGACGGTGCCGTCGTACGCGTCGACGGTGGCCTTCACGGAGTTGCGGATGTAGGACACCTGCTTGTCCAGCGCCAGCCGGTTGAGCGCCACTTCGTTCGAGTCGGCGGTCGCCGAGGACAGCGACGTCAACTCCGAGTACGGGATGTTGTCGAGGGTGGTGTACCCGTCGACGATCCAGACCATCTTCTTGTTCACGATGGCCGGGTACACGCTGGTGTCGGTGGTCAGCCACGGCGCGACCGCCTCGACGCGCTTCGCCGGATCCCGGTTGAAGAGGATCTTGCTGTTCTCACCGATCACGTTGGAGAACAGGAAGTTCCGCTCGGCGTACTTGGCCGCGAACACGCTGCGCGCCAGCCAGTTGCCGACCGGGACTCCACCACTGCCGTTGTAGGTGTAGTTCTTCGTGTCGGTGTTGGTCTCGTAGTCGTACTCGCGGTCGGTGCCGTTCCTGCCGACGATCGCGTAGTCCTCGGCGGTGTTGGCGATGACCGGGCCGTAGTAGATGCGCGGCTGATCCAGCGGCGCCGGACCCGGCGACACCACACTGCCGTTGGCGCCGACGACGCTGGCCAGGAACTCCGGGTAACCGCCGTTCTGGTTCGGGTCGTTGGCGACGCCGCGGACCGTGTTGGCCGGGGAGGCGATGAAGCCGTTGCCGTGGGTATAGACGGTGTGACGGTTGATCCAGTCGCGCTGGTTCTCGATCAACCGGTCGGGGTTGAGTTCCCGAGCCGCCACCACGTAGTCACGGAGGTTGCCGTTGGACTCGTAACGGTCGATCGCCAGTTGGTCGGGGAACGAGTAGAAGTTCTTGCCCTGCTGGAACTGGGTGAACGCCGGGCCGACGATGGTCGGGTCGAGAAGTCGAATGTTCGACGTCGTCGCCCGGTCCGAGGCGACCTGCTGGGCGGTGGTCGCCGCGTCGCCGCTGTAGTCGCGGTAGGTGACGTTCTGGTCGGTGAGGCCGTAGGCCTGCCTGGTCGCGGTGATGCTGCGACTGATGTATTCGCTTTCCTTCTGCGCGGCATTGGGTTTGACGCTGAACTGCTCGACGATCAGCGGCCAGCCCGCACCGACGATCAACGAGCTCAGCAGCAGCAGCACCACGCCGATGGCGGGGATGCGCAGATCGCGGAGCACCACCGCGGAGAACACCGCGACCGCGCAGATCAAGGCGATCGCCAGAAGGATAAGCTTGGCGGGCAGCACCGCGTTGATGTCGGTGTAGCCGGCGCCGGTGAACGGCTTGCCGCCGCGCGTGTGACTGAGCAGTTCGTAGCGGTCCAGCCAGTAGGCGAACGCCTTCAGCAGCACCATCGTGCCGACCAGCGTGACCAGTTGGATGCGAGCGGAGCGACTCAGCGCACCCGTCCGCCCCGACAGCCGGATGCCACCGAACAGGTAGTGCCCCAGCAGGTTCGCCACCAGTGCGAGGAACGTCGCGACGAACAGGAAGTTCAGCACCAGCCGATAGAACGGCAGGTCGAATGCGTAGAACCCGAGGTCCATGCCGAACTGGGGGTCGGTGACGCCGAACTCGCCGCCGTGCATGAACAACTGCACCTGCACCCAGTAGGTCTGACCCACCAGGCCCGCGAGCAGACCGATGAAGATGGGGACGCCGATGCCGAAGAGCCGCAGTCGCGCCATCACCGAGGTGCGGTAGCGGGCCACCGGGTCGTTGGGGCCCACGGTGGGCACGAAGACCGGGCGGTTCCGGTAGGCGAGCGCCATGCCGGCGAACACCACGCCGCCGATGAGCAGCGCCGTCACCGCGAACACGATCAACCGGGTCATCAGGGTCGTGGTGAACACCGACCGGTACCCGAGCTCGCCGAACCACAACCAGTCGACGTAGGTGTCGATCAGACGCGGGCCGATCAGCAGCAACAACACCGCCGCAAGGGCGATCCCGATCAGAAACCGGCTACGCCGCGTCAGCTTCGGCATTCGCGCCGCAGGCCGCATCCCCACTCGTCAACTCCAAACGGTCGTCACGCCGCGATTCGGCGTGCCCCAACTCTACGCATCCGTCCCAAAGCGTCCTCTCAGCAATGGGGTGGTTCGCCACCGGAGGAATAGGTCTTCAATGCATCGACGGCACCGGTCAGGTTCTCCACCTTGATCAGCTGCAGACCGTCCTCGTGGGCCGAGTTCGCCTCGTCGCAGTTCTCGGCGGGCACCATGAACACCGTCGCCCCGGCTTCCTTCGCCGCGTAGATCTTGTGGGTGATGCCGCCGATCGGACCCACCTTGCCGTCGCCGGTGATGGTTCCGGTGCCCGCGACGAACTTGCCGCCGTTGAGATCGCCGGTCGTCAGCTTGTCGATGACCGCGAGGCTGAACATCAGTCCCGCCGACGGGCCGCCGATGTTGGCCAGGTTGAAGTCGATGGTGAACGGCGCCCACGGCGCGTCGACCACGCCGACGCCGAGGAATCCGTAGTCGCGGTCGGGGTTCTTGCCCAACGTGATGGTCGCCGTGCCGAGGTCGCCGTTCTTGCGGCGGTAGTCGACCACCAGCTGGTCGCCGGGCTTGGTCGCCTTGAGGAGGGCCGTGAACTCGTCGAGGTTGGCCACCGGCTTGTCGTTTACGAGGTCGATGGCGTCGCCGTCCTCCAACTTCCCTGCCGACGGACCGCCGTCGGTGACGCCCTGCACGGTGACGGCCCTGGGGTACTTGAGGTATCCCAGCGCCGCGTACTCCGCGCTGTCCTCCGACTGCTTGAAGTCGGTCGTGTTCTCCTTGTCGATGTCGTCCTTGCTCTTGTCCGGCGGATAGACCAGATCGCGGGGCACCAGCTGCTCGGTGCCCGACATCCACAGGCGCAACGCCTGCCCGAGGGTGAGGCCGTCACTCTGGCTGACCGTCGTCATGTTCAGGTTGCCCGACGTGGGCTTCACCTCGGTGCCCTTGATGTCGACGACCTCTTTGCCTTCGACCTCGCCGAGGGTGTTGAACGTCGGCCCCGGCCCGAGACTCACGAACGGCACCGTCACCGCCGACAGCAGCAGACCGAATGCGACGATCGGCACCAACGCCACCACCAGCGTCATCATGCGCCGGTTCAATCCACCCATCACGGAGCCCACAGTAGGGGTCCGTCCTGTCCTGTTCACTCTCGGCGTGACCGCGACCCCACGCCGAGCTCGTCCGGTGAGTACCGTGGACGCCATGCCTGACCAGCCTTTCGGCTTCTCTGCCTCCGACGGTAAGGGTGACGACCCCGACCGCGACGACCGCAAGAAGGACCCGAACCCCGGGTCGCCGCAGGATCCGTTCGGATTCGGTGGCGGCGACTTCGACATGAACAACCTCGGGCAGATCTTCTCCAAGCTCGGCGAGATGTTCAGCGGCGCAGGCAACCCGATGGCTGGCGGCGCGGGGGCGGGACCGGTCAACTACGACTTGGCGCGTCAGCTCGCGTCCAGTTCGATCGGGTTCGTCAAGCCGGTGCCCGAGCAGACCAGCGCGGCGGTGGCCGACGCGGTGCGACTCGCCGACACATGGCTTGACGGCGTCACTCCCCTTCCCGCGGGCACGACGAGCTCGGTCGCGTGGACGCCCAGCGACTGGGTCGACAACACCCTCGCCACCTGGAAGCGGTTGTGCGACCCGGTCGCCGAGCAGATGTCGACGGTGTGGGCGTCGGCCCTGCCCGAGGAGGCCAAGGCAATGGCCGGCCCGCTGCTGGCGATGATGACGCAGATGGGCGGCATGGCCTTCGGGTCTCAGCTTGGCCAGGCCCTCGGCACCCTGTCGCGAGAGGTGCTGACCTCCACCGACATTGGCCTGCCGCTTGGCCCGAAGGGCGTGGCGGCGCTGATGCCGGAGGCCATCGAGTCGCTCGCCGAGGGTCTCGAGCAGCCCCGCAGCGAGATCATGATGTTCCTCGCGGCACGGGAGGCGGCGCACCATCGCCTGTTCAGCCACGTGCCGTGGCTCTCGACGCAGCTCCTCAACGCCGTCGAGGCGTTCGCCCGCGGCATGAAGGTCGACATGAGCGGCATCGAGGACTTCGCGCAGGGTTTCAACCCCGCCTCGCTCGCCGACCCGACCGCGATGGAACAGCTTCTCAACCAGGGCATCTTCGAGCCGAAGTCGACACCTGAGCAGATCGCGGCGCTGGAACGTCTCGAGACGCTGCTTGCCCTCATCGAGGGCTGGGTGCAGACCGTGGTGACCGACGCCCTCGGCGACCGCATTCCGGGGACCGTGGCGCTCAGCGAGACGCTGCGTCGACGGCGCGCCACCGGCGGGCCCGCCGAACAGACGTTCGCGACGCTGGTCGGTCTGGAACTGCGGCCCCGCAAGCTGCGGGAGGCCGCGGTGCTGTGGGAGCGGCTGACCCAGGCTGTCGGCGCCGACGCCCGCGACGCGGTGTGGCAGCACCCCGACCTGCTGCCGGGCGCCGACGACCTCGACGAACCGGCGGGCTTCATCGACCGAATCGTCGGCGGCGACACCAGCGGCATCGACCAGGCGATCGCCGACCTCGAGAAGGACTTCAACGAGGACAAGGGCCCCGACGCGGGGCCTGTGGATAACTAAAGCGCCACATCCCGCCCGCATGGCAGAGTCGGCGCATGTCGAGCCACACGCTCAATCCGGTGATGCCGGTGCTCGTCAGGCCCGACGGCGCCGTGCAGGTGGGCTGGGATCCGCGGCGCGCGATGCTCGTCGAGCCACCCGACGGGTTGTCGGCCGGCGCGCTGGCGGACCTGTTGCGCGCGATGCAGGCCGGGGTGACCACTGGGGAACTGTGCGCGCTGGCGGTGAACCGGGGCATCAGCGACGTCACGGCGATGACCGATCTGGTCAGCTCGCTGGTCGACGAGGGTCTCGCGACGACGACCCCGCCGCGCACACGGTCGGCCTCCATCCGCATCCACGGCCGCGGCCCACTGTCGGATCTGCTCGCGAGCGCGTTGCGCTGTTCGGGGGCGCGCGTGCGGCAGAGCAAGCTGAACCACGCGGGTGTCAGACCGGGGACGACGGATCTGGTGGTGCTGTCGGACTTCCTGGTCGCCGACCCGCACCTGCTGCGTGAACTACATCAGGCCCGGATCCCGCATTTGCCGGTGTGTGTGCGGGACGGCACCGGTTTGGTCGGCCCCCTGGTGATCCCCGGGGTGACCAGCTGCCTCGGATGCGCCGACCTCTACCGCAGTGACCGCGACGCGGCGTGGCCGGCGGTCGCCGCCCAGTTGCGCGACGCCGTCGGCAGCGCCGACCGGGCCACGATGCTCGGCACCGCCGCGCTGGCCCTAAGTCAGGTGGACCGCGTCATCCAGGCCGTCCACGAATCCGACGACCCGAGCCGGGCTGGTGACCCGCCGCCGACCCTGGACACGACGTTGGAATTCGACGTGCGCACCGGGTCGACGACCAGCAGGCGATGGTCACGTCACCCGCGGTGTGAGTGCTGAGCTCGCCCCTGCTTTGCGGCGGCGAAGGTGCCGACGACGTCGGCGAACCGCTTGACGTCCGAAAGGCGTTCGGCGGCAACCGCATTCTCCGCAACCAGCCATCGGGTTTCTAATCGGACCAGCCGCAGTGCGGGCACCGCGGCTTCGAAGACACGGGTGCTCGACTGGGCGTCGGCGACGATGTCGACCTGGATCGGTCCGCCGTCGACGCGGACGACCGTGACCGTGCACGACTCCTTCGTCACGCGGATCCGGCCCACGTCGGCCTCACCGCCCGCGCCGATCTGAATGATCCCGTCCAGAAGGGGCACGCTGAGTTCGATCGTTCCGAGCGACATCTCGTCGAGACGGTCGGAGGGGAACGTCTCAGTTGTGGCTTCCGACATGGCTTCTCGTGTCCCACCGCACGCTGAGCGGGGCGCTCCAGTCGCCGCGCTCGATCCAACGGCACACGGCACGGACCTCCTTCGCACCCTCGACCGGGCCGAGCCACCGGGCCGGACCTTCTGGTCGACGATCGGTTCCACACGGTTGCACCACTACGGTGACCCCGCCCGGGGCGGATCCGGTGCAGGCCTGCCGCTCCAACAGGCATCCGGTGGTGACGAGCATTCCGTGCGGGCAGCTGCGGACCGTCGCCTTCAAGGCGTCGAGTGCGGCCGACCCGGCGTCAGGTGCGCACGCCGTGCAGACGACGACGGTGAAGGGATTCCGCGTTGTCGCCACGTTCCGGCGGATGTCGTTGCGCGCCATCAGATTCGCTGCCCCGAGGCGCGCAGCCGGCCGATCACCGCTTCGATTCCGTCACGGTCGATCACCTTGATGCCCTTGGCGCTGACTCGCAGCGTGACGCGCCGCCCCTCTGATGGCACGTAGTAGGTCTTGCGTTGAATGTTGGGCGACCAACGCCTGCGGGTGCGACGCCCCGAGTGGGACACCGCGTTGCCGAAACTTGGTGCGCGGCCGGTGATCTGACAATGAGCGGACAACGGAACCCTCTCCTTCGACGGCACCCCTTAACGACAATGATTTTCGACAAGCGCCGTCTTGGACTGTACCGTCATCACCAGTTAATGACAATCGTTTCCAACAAGGAGGAGAATTGGTGCGCACACCCGTGCTGCTGACGGCCGGCCAGGGCGACACCGACGCCGTCACCGCCACGCTGATGCGGCGGCCGGGGACCCTCGTCGTCGCGCACAGATTCGACGGACACGTGGTGCGACGCACTCTCGCGATGCTCGTGCACGGCGTCCTCGACACCTCGGAGACGGCGCTCGAGCTGGCCCACGGCTGCGTCGCCTGCACCGTCCGCAACGACCTGCTGGTACTGCTGCGGAGGTTGCACCGCCGCGACGACGTCGACCGGATCGTGGTCCACCTCGCGCCATGGCTTGAACCCGAGCCGATCTGCTGGGCGATCAACCACGTCAAGGTCAGCCTCGGCCCCGGGTACCTGGACGGACCCGCCGCCCGCGACGTCGACGTCCACGCCGTCATCACCTGCGTGGACGTCGAACGCTGGCTGCCACGGGCCCTCGGCGACGACGAACTCGACGACGGGCGGACCGTCGCCCAAGTCGTCGTCGGCCAAGCCGAATTCGCCGACGTCCTCGTCCCGTCCCACCCCGAAGCCACCACGTTGGCCGTGCTGCGCCGCCTCGCCCCCCGCGCCCGCATCACCGTCGGAACCGACCACGTCGAGATGGCGCTCGCGCACCTGGAACCCGACGCCCGCCGCGGTCGCAGCGACTCCCCGCACGGACCCCTGCTCGCCGGCCAGCCGCCGCTCGGCGGTGACGGCGCCGTCCAGCTCGTCGAGTTCTCCGCACGGCGGCCGTTCCACCCGCAGCGCCTACATGCCGCCGTCGACCTGCTGCTCGACGGGGTGATCCGCACCAGAGGCAGGCTCTGGCTGGCCACCCAGTCGCGGCACGCGATGTGGCTGCAGTCTGCGGGCGGCGGGCTCCGCGTCGACCCCGCAGGCACCTGGCTCGCTGCGATGACCGCCTCCGAGCTGGCCTACGTCGACCCGGAACGCCGCGCACTCGCCGACCTGATCTGGTCCGAGGACCACGGCGACCGCCACATCTCGATGACGGTCCTGGCCTGCGGCGCGTCAGCCGACGACATCCGCAGCGCACTCCAGGCGGCACTGCTGACCGACGACGAGATGGCCATACCGGCGCAGTGGGCCGACTACCCCGACCCGTTCGGCGAGTGGCACGAGGACCCCTGCGACGACCCGACCGAGCCCGCGACCGACGACGCCACCTCGAACCGGCGGACCACCGAGTCATGATTCCGTAGCCACGCTCGATGGTCCGTCCCCAGCTTCGTAATGGATGATGGTGGGGTGGCAGACATCAAGCGCGGACGAGCAGCCAGGAACGCCAAGCTCGCCAGCTTGCCGGTCGGCATCGCAGGCCGCGCGGCGCTGGGAATCGGCAAACGACTGACGGGCTCGTCCAAGGACGAAGTCAACGCCGAGATGATGGAGAAGGCCGCCAACCAGCTCTTCACCGTCCTCGGCGAACTCAAGGGCGGAGCGATGAAGGTCGGCCAAGCCCTGTCCGTCATGGAGGCCGCCGTACCCGAGCAGTTCGGCGAGCCCTACCGCGAAGCGTTGACCAAACTGCAGAAGGACGCCCCGCCGCTGCCCGCGGCGAAGGTGCACCGCGTGCTCGACGCCCAGCTCGGCACCAAGTGGCGCGAGCGGTTCACCTCCTTCGACGACTCCCCCATCGCCTCGGCGAGCATCGGCCAGGTCCACAAGGCGGTGTGGTCCGACGGCCGCGAGGTGGCCGTCAAGATCCAATACCCGGGCGCCGACGAAGCCCTGCGCGCCGACCTGAAGACCATGAAGCGAATGGTCTCGGTCTTTCGCCAACTCGCCCCGGGAGCCGACGTCCAAGGCGTGGTCGACGAACTGATCGAACGCACCGAGATGGAACTCGACTACCGGCTGGAGGCGGCCAACCAACGCGCCTTCGCCAAGGGATACCGCGACGACCCGCACTTCGTGGTTCCGGCGGTCGTGGCGAGCGCGCCGAAGGTCGTCGTCGCGGAGTGGATCGAAGGCGTCCCGATGGCCCAGATCATCCGCACCGGCACACCCGAACAGCGCGACGTCATGGGAACGCGACTCTTCGAACTGACCTACGGCGCACCGAGTCGCATCGAAATGATGCACGGTGACGCACATCCCGGCAATTTCATGCTGCTGCCAGGGGACAAGATGGGAATCCTCGACTTCGGCGCCGTCGCGCCGATGCCCGGTGGCCTCCCCGTCGAACTCGGCCTCATGGTGCGTTACGCACTCGCCAAGGACTACGACAACCTGCTGCCCACCATGGAGAAGATCGGCTTCATCCAGAAGGGCCAAAAGGGTGAGCAGGTCTCACCCCGCGAAATCGACGAAATGTTGCGCCAGTACGTCGAACCGGTGCAGGTCGACGAATTCCACTACACCCGCAAGTGGCTGCAGAAGATGGCCGCCGCCAACATGGACATCTCGGCCGACGCGATCAGGACCGCCCGCGCGATGGACCTGCCTGCCAACTTGGCCATCCCCATGCGGGTCATCGCATCCGTGGTCGCGATCTCGTGTCAGCTCGACGCCCACGTGCCGACCAAAGCCCTTGCGCTCGAACTCATTCCGGGGTTTGCAGAGGTTGCCTAGCTCCAGCAACACGTGGAGCTAGGCAACCTCGCGCCGGCTACGCGGCTGCCGGGTCGGCAACCGGGTCCTTCCCGTCCTTGCGCGGCCGACCCCTCGGCCGCTTGCGCGCCACGATGGTGCCGCGGTCGATGATCTCGCCGCCCCAAACTCCCCATGGCTCTTGACGTTCCAGTGCCTCGGCGAGGCACTGACGGCGGATCGGGCACTCGGCGCACAGCACCTTGGCCCGCTCGAGCTCCATCGGGTTCTCGGCGAACCACAGGTCTGGGTCGTTCAGGTGGCAAGGTACTGCCGGGAACGATCTTTCGCGGCATGTCTGCGGAGACATGTCCGAATCACCTTCTTCCTGGTCCAAGTCGATCAGCTGACGTCTGATGGATCTGAGACCAGGAGTTCGGGTGTCCCCGAAAGCAATCTGGCCACGGATCCGGTGGTGTCGGGTCCGTGGCCAATGTGGCTTTCGTGGGTACCTAGGTGGTCCCCCGATTCACGGACGCGACGGTCGCGGCGGCGGCGCGTCGCTTGTACGCCGGAATGGCGCCATGCATCGCGACCGACGGATGCCCGGCCGGCATGGCGGGCCCTGCGACGGTGAGGGGCGACGACGTGACGACAGCGTTGGCAATGGCTACGCCGGAGTAGTACTGGGTGAAATTCACGTGACTCCCCTCCCTTCGAATCGACTGGATTAGACGGTTATGAGACTAAACGCTGAGAGCGTAATTCGACAAGCAATTTTCTGACCTGCGGTTTCGTTCTCTCATCGGCGTGCCTTGACCAGGGCGAGCACATCCGGCCCGAACTGTTCGAGCTTGCGGGCGCCGATGCCGGGTATCGCGACCAGCGCGGCCTCGTCGACCGGAAGGGTCTCGGCGATCGCGATCAGGGTGTTGTCGGTGAACACCACGTAGGCGGGCACCTTCATCTCCTTGGACGTGTCGAGGCGCCACTCCTTCAGCTGGGCCAGCAGTTCCTCGTCGAGATCGGACGGACACGTCTCGCAGCGGCGCAACATGATCGAGGCGGAGCTGGTCAGGGCACCGTTGCAGACGCGGCATCGAGGCGTGGCGCCGCGCTGCCGCCGCGGCTTGCTTGGCCCGTCGTCGGAGGCGGCCTGCGGGGCGACGCCGTTGAGGAAGCGCGACGGGCGCCTGCCCTGCCTGCCACCCGGTGTCCGCGCCAACGCCCAGCTCAGCGCCAAATGCACACGCGCCCTGGTGATTCCGACGTAGAGCAGGCGGCGTTCTTCCTCGACCTGCTCGCTGTCGGCCCCGCGGGCCAACGCATGCGAGATGGGCAGCGTGCCGTCGGCCAACCCGACGAGGAACACCGCATCCCACTCCAAACCCTTGGCCGCATGCAGGGACGCCAGCGTGACGCCCTGCACCACCGGCGGGTGCCGCGCGTCGGCACGCTGCCGCAACTCGGCCAGCAGCGACCGCGTGTCGAGCGACGGCCGCAGCGCCACCTCCTCCTCGACTAGTTCGACCAACGCGGTCAAGGCCTCCCACCGCTCGCGAGCCCGCACGCCCTGTGGCTCCTCTGCGGTGAGCCCCAGCGGTTCCAGCAGCTCACGAATCACCGGCGGCAGGTCGGCACCCACCGCGTCGACGCGTTCCGCGGCACGCTGCAGCGCGGCCAGCGCCTGCCGGATCTCCTGGCGACTGAAGAAGCCCTCACCGCCGCGCACCTGGAACGCCACCCCGGCCGCGGTCAGCGCCTCCTCGTACACCTCCGACTGCGCGTTGATGCGGTACAGCACCGCGATCTCGGCGGCGGCGGTGCCGTCGTGGATGAGTTTCTTGATGGCCTTCGCGACGGCGGTGGCCTCGGCGACCTCGTCGGTGTGCTCGTTGAACGTCGGCGCAGGCCCGGGATCGCGCTGACCGATCAGGTGGAGCTTGCTGCCCGCCATGCGACCGCGGGCCATCGAAATGACCCGATTGGCCAGCGACACCACCTGAGGCGTCGACCGGTAGTCGCGTTCCAGACGCACCACCGCCGCCTCGGGAAAGCGGCGCGAGAAGTCGAGCAGATACCCGGGGGTGGCACCGGTGAACGAGTAGATGGTCTGGTTCGCGTCACCGACGACGGTGAGATCGTCCCGGTCACCGAGCCAAGCGTTGAGCACCCGCTGTTGCAACGGCGTGACGTCCTGGTACTCGTCGACGACGAAGCAGCGATATCGGTCGCGGAACTCCTGCGCCACGGCCGCGTCGCTCTCGATGGCGGCGGCGGTGTGCAACAGCAGGTCATCAAAATCAAGGAGCAGGACATCGCTATTGCGGGCCTTCATGGCCTCGTATCCGGCGTAGACCTTCGCGACCTTGGCCGCGTCCAACGGGATGTCCCTGCTGACCTTGGCCACCGCCGCCGGATAGTCCTCGGGACTGATCAACGACGACTTGGCCCACTCGATCTCACCGGCGAGATCGCGCACGTCGTCGGTGCTGGCCTGAATCGACGCCCGATTCGCCGCCTGTGCGACCACACCAAACTTGCTGTCGAGCAGCTCCCACCCGGTGTCACCGACCACCCGCGGCCAGAAGTACTGCAGCTGCCGCCGGGCCGCCGCGTGAAACGTCATGGCCTGCACCGCACCCGTGCCGACGCCGTCGGCACCCTGCTCGTCGAGCGACCGCAGCCTGCCCCGCATCTCCCCAGCGGCCCGCGACGTGAACGTCACCGCCAGCACCTGGCTGGGCGCCACGTGACCGGCGGCGACCAGGTACGCGATGCGCCGGGTGATCGTGCGCGTCTTGCCTGTGCCCGCGCCCGCGAGCACGCAGACCGGCCCGCGCGGGGCCTGAACGGCCTCGCGTTGCTCGTCGTCGAGGTCCTTGATCAGACGGTCGAGCAATGTGGAGGCGGCCTCGGGAGCCTGGGACGGCATGGCGTCCATCCTGTCAGGCATGGGTGACACGCGCCGCTCCGCCATGCTCGGGCGCCACGGCCCAGGTTGGTGCAATGCCCAGGTTGGTGCAATACGGCGGGCTTCCGTAACGTTGACTGCGCTATGACTGGTAAAGACACGCAGCTGACCATGTACTCGACGACGTGGTGCGGCTACTGCGCACGACTCAAGACCGCCCTGAAGTCGGCGGGCATTGGGTACACCGAGATCGACATCGAGGCCGAGCCAAGCGCCGCCGAGTTCGTCGGGTCGGTCAACGGCGGCAATCACGTCGTACCCACGGTGAAGTTCGCCGACGGGTCGACGCTGACCAACCCCAGTCTCAAGCAGGTTCAGGCCAAGCTCGCCGGCTGAGTCAGCCTGGTCAGTCGGCGAACGGCTCCATCTAGGGGCTGAACGCCCACGATTCGATGATTTCCCGGGCTATCGAGATCGATCCCGGCAGCAGCAGCCGCGACGTCGAGTCGCTGCTCCAGTCGCCCTCGGTCAGCGCCTCGCGGACCTCGGACCGGGTGAACCAGCCCGCCTCGGCGATCTCGCCGTCGCTGAAGACGAACTCCTGCTCCGGATCGCCGATCGCATGGAAGCCGACCATCAGCGACCGCGGGAACGGCCACGGCTGACTTCCCAGGTACGTCACGTCGGTCACGCTCAAGCCGATCTCCTCGGCCACCTCGCGCACTACGCACGACTCGAACGATTCGCCGGCCTCCACGAACCCCGCGATGAGTGAGAAGAGTCGCTCGGGCCACGCGGTCTGACGCGCCAGCACCGCACGGTCGTGCCCGTCGTGAATCAGGCAGATCACCGCGGGGTCCATCCGAGGGAACTCCTCGCGACCGGTCACCGGGTCGACACGCGCCCAGCCCGCCTTCGAACTCTTGGTGGGTGAGCCGTCGACGGCGCTGAAACGCGCGCTCTCGTGCCAATTCAGCAGCGCTGTGGCGGTGGCGACGAGCTGAGAGCTGGTGTCGTCGAACACCAAGCCCGCGCGGCGCAGGTCGAGGACCTCGGTTTCGGCGTGCGGATCCTCTGGCGGTTCCAGCGCACCGCGGACCGCCCAGACGTGAACCCCGTCCGGCATCCGGCCAAGGAACACCGCGTGTTCGTCCGGCGCCGCGGAATGCTTCGCGGCCCGTCCCAGAACCACCCGGCCGCCGGAGATCAGCACCTGGTTGCGTTGGTCGACCTTCAGCAGCATGGCGTCACTCCACCCGGCCAGTGCGGCGTCGACGTCGGTGCGCAGTTCGTCGGCGCGGTCGGCACCGACCCGCGACAGCAGGGGGACGTTGCGCAGGGTGAACCCACCGCGCTCCTGCCCGCCGGTCATCGGTCAGCGTCCGCGTTGCGGATGTACAGCAGTCGGTCGCCAAGCTCCATGGCGTCGGCCTCCGGGGCGTCGACCCGCAACAGACTGCCCCCGCGGACCACCCCGAGCACGATCTCGGGCAAGTGACGGGCCGACCCGCCAACCTCCTTGTTGGTCACGTCGCGCTCGGATATGGCGAATCCAGCGTCGGGGGTGAGCAGATCCTCGATGAGTTCGACGACGGTCGGGGTGTTCGCGGCCATGCCGAGCAGTCGACCCGCCGTCTCCGAGGACACCACGACGGAGTTCGCACCCGACTGCAGCAGCAGGTGCTGATTCTCCGACTCCCGGATCGACGCGATGATCTTCGCCTTCGGCGCGAGCTCACGCGCGGTTAGCGTGACGAGAACGGCGGTCGGGTCGCTGTTGGTGGCGACGACGATCGCCTTGGCGTGCTGCGCGCCGGCGAGCCGAAGGACGTCGGCGCGGTTGGCGTCGCCGTGCACCGTCACCAACCCGGCGCGGTCGGCCCGGTCCAACGCGGCGCGATCGGTGTCGACGACCACGATCTCACCGCTCTTGGCGCCGTCGCCGATCATGGCCGAGACGGCTGTCTTGCCCTTCGTGCCGTACCCGATGACGACGATGTGGTCGCGCACTTTCTTCCTCCACTGCTGAATCTTGAGGGTCTGACGCGACGCCTCCGTCAGGGTTTCCACGGTCGTACCGATCAACACGATCAGGAAGGCGACGCGCAGCGGCGTGATCACCAGGACGTTGATCAAGCGGGCCGACGGCGTGAACGGGGTGATGTCGCCGTATCCGGTGGTCGACAGCGACACGGTGGCGTAATAGAGACAGTCCAGGAACGAGAGCTCGTTGTCCTGCACGTCGCGGTAGCCGTCGCGGTCCAGATAGACGATCAGCACCGCCGAGAACAGGGCCAGCAGCGCGTAGAACACCCGCATCGCGATCTTGCGCGCCGGGCTGACCGGCGTCTCAGGGATGCGCAGCGTTCCGACCAGAGCGTGGTCGGGCTGGGTGGTCAGCGTCTGGTCGAGCGCCTCCATCCGGCGACGCAATCTACCCTTGGCCACGAGGGCCCATCATCTGCCCAACTCGCCGCACAGCACAATGTAACCATGACGACCCTCACCGCATCATCCGAGAACGCACCAAGCCAGGTCACGGCCCAGCGGATGGGCGCGATGCTCGTCGGCATGGGGGTGCTGCACTTCGTCGCTCCGAAGCCCTTCGACACCATCGTGCCCAAGGAATGCCCGGGCAACGCGCGGTTCTACACGCTGGCCTCCGGCGTAGCCGAGGCCGCGACGGGGGTCATGCTCATCGCCCCCCGCACCCGCCGCGTCGGCGCGCTCGCCGCCATCGCTCTGTACATCGGGGTGTTCCCGGCGAACATCAACTCCGTGCGGGTGTTGTGGCACAAGGGGTGGCCCGCCCGGATCGGGACCATCGCCCGGCTGCCGCTGCAGATCCCGATGATCACCCAGGCGCTCAAGGTGTACCGCACCGCTCCTCGGTAGCGGCGCCGAGCAGCCCGGCCAGCTCGTCGGCGTCGGGCAGGGTGTCGGGCGCCACCGTGCGACCGCTGCGCACGTAGTGGAATGCCGTACGCACCAAGTCGGGTGACACCCCGGCCGTCGCCGCCCACGCCAGCCGGTAGACCGCCAGCTGAATGGCGTTCTGCTGCAACGCCTCCTCGGTCGCCGGCGGATCGCCGGTCTTCCAGTCCACCACGGTGACCCCACCGTCGTCGTCGGCGAACACCGCGTCGATCCTGCCGCGGACGACCGTGCCGCCGATCACCATGTCGAACGGCACCTCGACGTCGACCGGCGTCCTGGCCGCCCACGGAGAGACCGCGAAGGCCGCCTGCAATTCGGCGAGACGCTCCGCCTCCGCCAGCCCCAGCTCGCCGTCGACCGCACCCGGCAGGTCTTCAAGGTCGAACAGCCGCTCGGCGTGGAAGAACCGTTGAACCCAGTCGTGGAAGGCCGTGCCGAGCAACGCATGCGGGTCCGGACGAATCGGCACCCGCCGCTGTAACCGGCGCAGCGCACCGTCGGGATCGCGGGCGACGTCCACCAACGCGCTCACCGACAACTGCACGGGCAGCACCGGCGCGGGCCGCACCAGCGCCTGCTCGCGTTCCGCGATAAGTGCGTCGACGTCGGCCGCCCAGCCGTCCAGATCGCCCTCCTCGACACCGCCCGACGGGGCCTCCGTCGGCCCCTCCGACATGGCCCGTCCGACGAGCTCGACGCCACGGTCGACGAAGCCCCGGTCGGCACCGGCTGGGTCGACCGGCCAGACGCGTTCGATGACGTTGTCGCGCAACGGGTTCGACTCCCCCTCGGCGGGCGCAGGAGCCCAGTGCTCGACGTCCCCGCACGGATCCCCTGCGGCGGCGGCCTGGTCGATCACGTCCTTGATCTCGAGAAGGAAGTCCGACGGTCCGCGCGGCTTGGACTCCGTCGCGCCCCAGTGATGACCCGACAGCAGCAGGGTGTCCTCGGCACGGGTGAGCGCCACGTACAACAGTCGGCGCTCCTCGTCGATCCGACGCTGATCGAGCGTCTTGCGGTGCGCGGTGATCTTGTCCGACAACGCCTTTCGATCGTTGACGTCGGAGGTGTCCAGCACGGGCACGCCGTGCTCGGAGACCTCGGCGCGGTCACCGCGCAGCAGTGGCGGCAGGTCACCGGCGTCGGTGAGCCAGGTCCGCGCCGTGCCGGTCGACGGGAACACGCGGGCGCTCAGGTGCGGAACGGCGACGACCTGCCATTCCAGCCCCTTGGCGGCGTGCACGGTCAGGATCTGGACGCGGTCCTTGGACACCGTGATCTCCGCCGGGGCCAGTCCGTTCTCCACCTCCATCGCCGCGTCGAGAAACGCGAGCAGTCCGGCGACCGACGCCGAGGGCCGTGCCGCGAACTCGGCGACGACGTCGGCGAACGCGTCGAGGTGCTCGGTGCCACACCAGCCGGCCGAAACCGTCTGCGTGGCGCGAACTTCGGCGTCCACGCCCAGCATCCATCGAATCTCGGCGATCAGGTCGGGCAGCGGGTGGTGAAGTTGCGCGCGCAACGCGGTGAGCTCGCGGCACAGCGCCACGATGCGGCCGTACCCCACCGGTGAATAGCGGTCCGGGTGACCCGGATCGCAGATCGCGTCGGCCAGACACGCGCTGTCCGCGTCGGGATTGGCGGACGCGACGATGTGCGTCGTCGACGACCGGTCACCGGTGACCTTGCTCGCGGAGTCCAGCTCCACCGCCCGGCGCCAGAGCGCGGTGACGTCGGCGGCTCCCAACCGCCAGCGCGGCCCGGTGACCACGCGGACCGCGGCCGAGCCCGCCGTGGGGTCGGCGGTCAGCCGCAGCATCGCGACCACGTCGGCCACCTCGGGCACCGACAGCAAGCCCGACACTCCGACCACCTCGACCGGAACGCCGCGGGCAGTCAACGCCTCGGCGATCGGCGCGGCGTCGGCGTTGCGGCGCACCAGCACCGCCGTCGTGGGAACGTCGGTGCCTGCGTCGACCGCCCCGTGGTACACCTCGGCGAGTTGGTCGGCGAGCCAATCCCTTTCGACGCTCACGTCGCTCTGCAGCGCGCACCGGACCGTGCCCGGCTGGGCGCCGGGGCGGGGCAGCAGTTCTCGGACGGCCACCGATCGGCGCCGCGCCTCCATCGAGACCGCGTTCGCCAGGTGCAGGGCGCTCGGTGGATTGCGCCAGCTGGTGCGCAGCTCCAGCGTCGGTGCGGGCCTGCCGTCCGAGTGGCAGAAGTCGGTGGTGAACCGAGGGAGGTTGGTCGCCGACGCGCCGCGCCAGCCGTAGATCGACTGGATCGGGTCACCGACCGCGGTCAGGGCGAGATCGTCGTCGACGCCGCCGCCGAACAACGCCGACAGTGCCACGCGCTGGGCATGGCCCGTGTCCTGATATTCGTCGAGCAGCACCACCCGGTAGCGCTGCCGCAGCTGCTCGCCGACCTGAGGGACCGTTGCGGCGAGTCTGGCAGCTGCGGCCATCTGCATGCCGAAGTCCATGACGTTCTCCGCGCGCATCCGCTCGTGCAGCGCGTCGATCATGGGCACCAGTTGGGTGCGTTCGGACTGCACGGTCAGCAGCTTCAACAGCGACTGGTTGGGACCCGTGTCGCGCTGCCGGGGCCCGGCTGGCAGGGTGTGCACCAACCGCTCAAGCTCCACGTGGGTGTCCCGCAACTGGTCGGTGTCGACGAGGTGCTCGGCCAGCTGGCCGGCCAGCCGCAGCACCATGCCGGTGATCGTGGCAGGCGACTTCTCGGTGTCGAGCTCGGGATGGTCGCACACCACGCGAAATGCCAACTGCCACA
This sequence comes from Mycobacterium sp. AT1, assembly GCF_002043095.1. Lineage (GTDB taxonomy): Bacteria > Actinomycetota > Actinomycetes > Mycobacteriales > Mycobacteriaceae > Mycobacterium. The sequence goes on from NZ_MVOC01000027.1 coordinate 24,103, forward strand.
GTTCGGTTGCACCGATCAGGCGGGTCGACGGCTCCACCGGCAGCAGAAGTCCGTGCTCACGCAGAAGCGTTCCCGCGAAGGCGTGATAGGTGCCGATCGACGGATGCTCGTCGACCTCCGCCCGCTCGCCGGGCACCAGACCCGCACCTGCGAGGCGGGCAAGTCGGGTGCGGACGCGACGGAGAAGCTGACCCGCCGCCTTGCGGGTGAACGTCAGTCCGAGGACTTCGCCGGGGCGGGCGTACCCGTTGGCGACCAGCCACACCACGCGGGCGGCCATCGTCTCGGTCTTGCCCGCCCCCGCGCCCGCGATCACCACCAGCGGACCGGGAGGCGCCGATATCACCGCGGCTTGTTCCTCGGTGGGGGCGAAGATACCGAGCGCGTCGGCCAGTTCGGCCGGGCTGTAGCGATCGGTCACGACCGTCCCCCCAACGCCGCCTGGGCCGGGCACGTCGCCCGCACGGGGCAGTGCGCACAACCGTCGTTCACGCGCGCCACGAACTCTGGGCCCTGCGTCGCGTCCGCGGCCTGCCGGACCCGCTCCTGCCACTCGTCACGCCCCTCGGTGGTCATCGGGTTCTGGTCGCGTTCGGCAGCGCCAGCCACCCCGATCTTGCCGAGGTAGACCAGTCGACCACCCCCGGCCTGGTCACCTTGCGGCAGAACACCTTCCGCGATGGCCAACTGATACATGGCGAGCTGCGCGTGCTGCTGGGCGTCGTCCTTGCTGACCGGGCTCTTGCCCGTCTTGACGTCCACCACGACGAGCCGGTCCTCGGCGTCGCGCTCCAACCTGTCGACCCGGCCACGGACCCGCACGCCCGGCGCGACGAGGCCCTCCACGTCCACCTCGGTGCCCACCTCGGTGAGTTCGTGACGGGTCTGGGCACGCCATTCGAGGAACGCCGTCAACATGGCCCGGTGGCGATCCAGCTCGTTGGCCGCGAACCACGCGGCGTCGAACGGAAGCTCGTCCCACACCGATTCGAGTTCGGCCAGCATCTGGCCCTCCGACTTCTCCCCGTCCGACACCAGCGCGTGAACCAGCGTGCCGAGGGCCGACCGGACGTCGCGACCGTCGTCGCCCCCGTGCCGTTCCAGCAGCCACCGCAGCGGACAGTCCGACAGCGTCTGCAGCGTCGACGGCGACAGCGTCACGACGTGTTCGTCGCCCGACCACAGCGGCTGCTCGGTCGACATCGCCGTGGTGGCGTACCACTGCGCCGGAGCCGACCCTGGCACTCCGGCCTCTGCCAACCGCGCCAATTGCCGTGCCGCACAGAAACGCACGCCGTCTGCCACGACGCCGTCCGGTGCGCAGACCACCGCCCGCAACCTGCCGACCACCGCGGCGGGGGCCAAGACGCGTGGTGCGCGCAGCGGCTCGGCGTCGGCGTCGGGCGGCTCGGTCGCCAAGGCGGCGAGCTCGTCGCAGAACGGGGACGGCATCATCGCGTCGTCGCCTTCGTCACCGTCGACTGCCGTCACCAGGACCCGCGAGCGCGCCCTTCCGAGTGCGGCGATCAACAGCCTGCGCTCCTCTGCGAGCAACGGGGCCCTGGTGGACGTGCCGTCGGCGATCCCGTCGAGGACGTCGACGAGCTGCTGGGTGCCCAGCACTCCGCCGCGCGGAACGACGTTGGGCCACAACCCTTCCTGCAGCCCGGCGACGACGACGAAGTCCCACTCCCGGCCCAGCGACGCGTGGGCCGACAGCAGCGCGACCGCCTCACCGTCACCGGCCGAATCGTCACCGCCGACCGGCAGCACCATCGACCGGACGTGGTCGAGGAAACCCGTCGACGACGCCCCGGTCGTGTGGGTGACGTACTGCTCCGCCACGTCGAACAGCGCGGTCACGCCGTCGAGGTCACGGCCGGCCTGGATCCCCGACGTGCCGCCACGCTCGGCGGCGGCGAGCCACCGCCGCTGCAGACCGGTCTGATGCCATGCCTGCCACAGGGTGAACCGCGGATCGAGCCCCTCGGCCTCGCTGCGGGTCGCGGCGGCCAGCACCTTGCGGACCAGCTTCAGCGCCCTGGCCAACTGGTCAGGCACGTCACCGGCGACGGGCCGGCGCGAGTCGAGGGCGTCGACCAGCAGATCGGCGAACTCCCGCGGTGGGCTGCTCGCGTCGACGCGGCGCAACGTGCGACGAAGCTGTCGCAGCGACACCGGGTCCACCCTGCCGATCGGGCCGGTCAGCAGCGCCAAGGCCCGGTCCCCGTCCAGACCGGCGACGACCACGTCGAGCACCGTCAACAATGCTGCCACGGCGGGTTGTTCGGCCAGCGGACCGATCGAGCCCTGCTGTGCGACGGGAACGCCCGCCACCGTCAAGGCCCGCGCCAACCCCGCACCGACCCGCGGCACCGATCGGACGACGATCGCCATCTGCGACCAGGGCACGCCGTCGACCAGATGCGCGCGGCGAAGCGCGTCGGCGATGACCGCCGCTTCGGCGCGCTCGGAGGCGGCGATCCGGACCGCCACCGATCCCGCCCTCTCGCCAGCCGAGATCAGGTGCCTGGCGTCGTCGACGCCGGGGAGCCGGCTTGCGATGCCGGTGACGGCGCGGGCCACGGCGGCGGCGCACCGATGTGACTCTCCGAGGACGATCGTCGGGTGATCACCGGCGCCGAGCAGGGCCGGGTCCGCGCCGCGGTAACCGAACACCGACTCGTTCGGATCGCCCGCGAGGACGGCGAGCTCGGCGCCGGCGGCCAGCAGCCGGACCAGCAGGGCGGCCTGCGGGTCCAGGTTCTGTGCGTCGTCGACCAGGAGCAGACGGATCCTGGCACGTTCGGCGGCGAGCAGGTCGGGGTCGGCGGCGAAGGCGTCGAGCGCGGCGCCCACCAGTTCGGCGGCGCCAAGCGCCGGGACCGTGGCCTGCGGTGCCGCCATGCCGACCGCGGATCGCAGCAGCATCACCTGCTCGTACACCTGCGCGAACCGTCCCGCCGCCACCCACTCCGGGCGACCCGCGTGCCGGCCGATGCGTTGCAGCACAGCCGGTTCCACGCCCCGTTCGGTACAGCGCGCCAACAGGTCACGCAGTTCGTTGGCGAACCCCACCGTGGCGAGGGCGGGCAGCAGATGCCGTGGCCACGTCACCGATGCGTTGGGACCATCCTCGAGGTCACCGGCGAGCAATTCCCGGATGATGCCGTCCTGCTCGGCGCTGGTGACCAACCGTGGTGGCGGGTCGCCGTTGCGCTGGGCCGCGAGCCGCAGCACCGCGAAGGCATAGGAGTGGATGGTGCGCACCATCGGTTCCCGCACCGCAGCCGGGCCGTTCTCGAGCAGTTGGGCCGTGACCAGGGCGCGAGCCCGGGCGCTGAGCCGCGCCGAACCCGTCAACAGCAGAACGGATTCCGGTGCGACGCCCGCCGCGATGCGCGTCGCCGCCGCGTCGACGAGAAGCGACGTCTTGCCCGTCCCCGGCCCACCGACCAGCCGCACGGTGCCCCGCAGACCGGGATCGGTCAGCACGGTGGAAGTCGGTGCGATGCGGGAAGCGGGCATGGGGACATGTCATCACGGGGGTACGACAACACCCGCTGACCGGCTGCTGGCAGCATCGACGCCGTGAACGACGTCTTGAGCGTGCGCCGCTTCGGCCCGCAGGAACCGCCCCGGATCCTGGCGCTCCACGGCTTGACCGGGCACGGTCAGCGCTGGGAGCACCTGGCGGTGCAGCACCTCCCGGAGTACGCGATTCTGGCGCCCGACCTGATCGGCCACGGCCGGTCGACGTGGGCGGCGCCGTGGACGATCGACGCCAACGTCGACGCACTCGCAAAGCTCCTCGAGAAAGACGCCGACGGTCCGGTGTTGGTGGTCGCCCACTCCTTCGGCGGAGCCGTCGCGCTGCGCCTCGCCGCGACCAGACCCGACCTCGTCGAGGGGCTCGTCCTGCTGGATCCCGCGGTGGGCCTCGACGGCGAGTGGATGCGCGAGATCGCCGACGCCATGCTGGATTCCCCGGACTTCGCCGACCGCGACGAGGCGCGAGCGGACAAGACCTCGGGGTCGTGGGGAGAGGTCGACGCAGCCGAGTTGGAGCGCGAACTCGACGAACACCTCGTCACGTTGCCCAACGGTCGGGTCGGCTGGCGCATCGGCATCCCGGCGGTCATGTCCTACTGGAGCGAGCTGGCGCGACCGGTCGCCGTTCCCGCCGAAGGCACGCCGACGACGGTGGTCCGGGCGCTGAGAACCCAGCCCCCGTATGTCACCGATCGACTCATCGCGACGTTGCGCGCCCAACTGGGGTCCAACTTCACCCTCGTCGACCTCGACTGCGATCACATGGTGCCGCTCGCCAGGCCGGCCGAAACGGCGCAGCTGATCCGCGACCTGGTGGGCTGAGCGATCGCCGCCATCACCGACGAGCAGGTGGAGACCGTCCGCGCGCTGGTGGCCTCGATACCGGCCGGGAAGGTCTCGACCTACGGCGACATCGCCGCTGCCGCAGAGCTTCCCAGTCCCCGAATCGTCGCGTGGATCATGCGGACCGATTCGTCGGATCTGCCGTGGCACCGGGTGATCCGGGCGTCGGGGCGGCCCGCGCCACACCTGGAAACGCGGCAACTCGAGTTGCTGCGGGCGGAGGGCGTGCTCGCCAAGGACGGCCGGGTCCCGCTTGCCGAGGTACGGCACGCGTTCTGACCGACGACCCCTAAAGGATCAGGCGCACCAGTGCCGCCGTGCGCGCCAACCCGGGGAACGCCGCCGCGGTCGAGCGCGGATGCAGCGCATGGACGGCCAACCGGAACATCAACGCGCGCAACAACATCTGCGGCCACTCGGGCAGGGGGGCCCACCGCTCGACGAGACCGTCGTCGGCCTCGCCCCACGCCAACGCGTCGACCACGACGACCCCGGCCGCCCAGGACGCCGGCCGCCAGTAGGGCGTGATGTCGGTGATGCCAGGAGCGGCGGTCCCCGCGAACAGCACCGTGCCGTACAGGTCGCCGTGGACGAGTTGGCTGGGGCTGCGCGTCGGCCGCCGCAACGTGGCCAGCTGGGCGATCAGCTCGACGGAGCGTTGCCCGTCGGACCCACCGGGGGCGACGCGGGCACCGGGCGGCAGGCCGTGCAACGGACGGTCCTCCCACGCGGCGCGGTCGGCGGCGACGAACACGTCGACGTCGGACCACGGCACCGACGGCGGCTGGGTCAGGAACCGCGGGCGCTCCAGCTTGGCCGTCGCTTCGTGGAGGCGGACCGCGGCCGAGACGACCTCGTCGTGGCGGGGTTCCGGCGTTCCGGTGACGAACGTGTCGGCGCGCCACCCGGCGACGACGTAGCGACCGTCGGTCGAGCGGACGGGGCGGGCAAGGCGGACACCGTCGACGAACAACGTTTCGCGCACCTTTGCCGACCACCCCGCGCGGGCGTGCTCGGCGACCATCGACAGCACGACTTCGCCGCAGCGCCAGCCGCCCTCCCAGCTCGAGCCGAGCGGTACGGGGCGAACACCCGTCAGGCCAAACGCCGCCAGGACGTGGTCGGGCGGCATGTCGGCACTCACAGGGTCAGCCTAAGGCGTGGTCCGGCCAACGAGCCGTCAGTACATCACCATGTCGGGTTCGAGTTGTCGCGCCCACGCCACGATTCCGCCCTGAAGGTGCACCGCATCGGCGAAACCCGCCCCCTTCACGGCAGCCAACGCCTCGGCCGAGCGGACACCGGTCTTGCAGTACAGCACCGGCGTTCGGTCGTGCGGCAGCCTCGCCAACCCGTCGCCCGCGTCGATCGTCGACTTCGGGATCAGCTCGGCGCCGTCGATGTGGTTGATGGCCCACTCCACGGGCTCGCGGACGTCGATCAGCGCGATCCGTCGACCGGAGTCCAGCATGTCGCGCAGTTCGCGAGGCGTGACGGTGGAGTCGACGGACGCGTCGACGGCGGCCTCGGACACCACGCCGCAGAATTCGTCGTAGTCGACCAGCTCGGTGATCTTCGGCGTCTCGGGGTCCTTGCGGATGCCGATGGTGCGATGGGTCATGTCCAGGGCGTCGTAGATCATCAGCCTGCCAAGGAGCGTCTCGCCGATGCCGGTGATCAGCTTGATCGCCTCGGTGCCCATCACCGACGCAATCGAGCCGCACAGGATGCCGAGCACGCCCCCCTCGGCGCACGACGGGACCGTGCCGGGGGGCGGCGGTTCGGGGTACAGGTCCCGGTAGTTGAGGCCCCGCCCGTCGGGGGCGTCCTCCCAGAACACCGACACCTGGCCCTGGAAGCGGTAGATGGAACCCCAGACGTACGGTTTGCCCGCCAGCACCGCGGCGTCGTTGACCAGGTAGCGGGTCGCGAAGTTGTCGGTGCCGTCGACGATCAGGTCGTACTGGGAGAACAGGTCCACCGCGTTGTCGGCTTCGAGCCGGATCTCGTGCAGCCGCACCTTCACCAACGGGTTGATCTCGGCGATCGAGTCGCGGGCGCTGTGCGCCTTGGGGCGGCCGACGTCGGACTGGCCGTGAATGATCTGGCGTTGCAGGTTGGACTCGTCGACGACGTCGAACTCCACGATGCCGATGGTCCCGACGCCGGCGGCGGCCAGGTACAACAGCGTCGGTGAGCCCAGCCCGCCTGCGCCGATCACCAATACGCGCGCATTCTTCAGCCGCTTCTGCCCGTCGACGCCGAGGTCGGGCATCACCAGGTGACGGCTGTAGCGGGCGACCTCGTCGCGGGTGAGCTCTGCCGCGGGCTCAACCAACGGTGGTAGCGAAGTGGACAACGGGCCGCCCCTCGAGTCGACGTGGAACCTCGTGACGATCACACCAGGCTCGCCGCCCCAACGGTAATCACTTCCGAGCGAGCGCGAGCGTGCGCCAACTCCGGAATTCGCTGGGCGTGTCGCCCGCAGACGCGCACACTCGCGGGGAAGAAGGCCGGGGATCAGGCGATTGGGTAGGGCCACGGGTTGAACCGGCACGTCTTGCCGTCGGCCTGGACCGACTCCGGATCGAAGCGCGCGTCGTCGTCGTTGCTGGTCGAGAACGTCTGCTGCATCATGACCGGGGCCAACGCACCGTTCTCGGCGCACGGCTCGTGCTTCTGGTACCCGATGGCGTGACCGACCTCGTGGTTGACCAGGTATTGACGGTAAGAGCCGATGTCGCCCTGGAACGGGACGGCACCGCGCACCCAGCGGGCCTCGTTGACGAACACCCGGGACTGGTCGCCCAGGTAGGCCGGGTTGTAGCAGGACGCCTCGAGCGGGATGTCGTAGCCGCAGCCCTCGCGCACCGTCATCGGCGAGGTCAGCGAGACGCGGAAGTCCGGCGTCAGCGTCGGGTCGTCGATCCGGGTGAAGGCGATCTGCGGATTGTGCGTCCAGCTCTTCGGGTTGTCCAGGGTTTCACTGACCATCCGTGCGAACGCCTCGTCGCCACCGACGGCCGTGGTGTCGACGCCGTCCTCCACCTCGACGGTGTAGGTGAACGACTTGGTGGTGCCAACACCGACCTTGGGCGTCGATCCGGGGACCAAGTGCCACGTCTTGGCGCCAGCCTCGGTGAACGGTCCGCCTTCGGGAAGGATTCCGGTCGGCAGATTCGCGTCGAACTGCGTCATGCCCTTCGGCGGGGCACCGATGATCCCCGTACCCGTGGCGCCGATGGTCGGCGGGCCTTGGACGGGTCCTTCCGCGACGACCGGCTTCGGCGCGGTGGTCCCGGTGACGGCCTGGAAGACCACCAACACCGTGATGACGGCCAGGACCGGAAGTGCGTAGGCGCGCCACCCGTAGGTGGAGACGAAACGTCCCAGCCAGGACTGTTTGCGCCAGCGCTGATGGTCGTCTCGGTTGGAGCGCACCCGCCCGCCGGCCTCGGCCAACGGGTCGCGCTGAGCGCGCAACGGTTCCCTGAACTCGTTGCGCAGGACGGGCTGACGACCGCCACCTGCGAAATTCCCCTCGCTGCGCTCGCCCCGGCGACGCCCCGGGTCGTAGGTCACCGCACCAGAATGGCACAGCCGCGCCGAGGAGAGGCTGTGGCGCGCCACCCGCCCACTGCCTCAGATGACACCCGGCCTCGACGACCGGTAGTAGTGTCGGATCGATGACCAGCCGGATAAACGGCTCCCACCGGGGCGGCCCGCAGCGGGCCGCAGTACCAAATCCTGACAGAGGAGTGATGAGCGAAATCGCCGAGAGGAAGGGTGCCCAGTCCGCAGGTGGCGACGGTTCGACCGGAGCGGCCACCGGCGGAAATCGGCGCGGAAACCGTCTGCCCCGCGACGAGCGACGTGGGCAGCTTCTGGTCGCCGCGAGTGAGGTCTTCGTCGACCGCGGCTACCACGCCGCAGGCATGGACGAGATCGCCGACCGGGCAGGCGTCAGCAAACCGGTTCTGTATCAACACTTCTCGTCGAAGCTCGAGTTGTACCTGGCGGTCTTGGAGCGTCACGTCGACAATCTGGTGACCGGTGTCCAGCAGGCGTTGCGCACCACCACCGACAACCGTCAGCGGCTCCGCGCCGCCGTGGGAGCGTTCTTCGACTTCATCGAGCACGACGGCCAGGGGTACCGGCTGATCTTCGAGAACGATTACGTGACCGAGCCTCAGGTGTCGGCTCAGGTCAAGGTGGCCACCGAGGCGTGCACCGACGCGGTGTTCGAGTTGATCAGCAGCGATTCCGGGCTCGAAGCGCACCGGGCCAGGATGATCGCCGTCGGCCTGGTGTCGACGAGCGTGGACTGCGCGCGCTACTGGCTCAACTCAGACCGACCGATCTCCAAGGAGGCCGCGGTCGACGGCACGGTGCAGTTCGCCTGGGGCGGACTGTCACACGTGCCGCTGACCCGCTTCTAGCTGAGCTTGTCGGCCACCGCCGCGGCCGTCGCTCCGATGCCGAAGCCGACTCGCCTCGAGTCGGCGGCGCCGATTTCGATGTAGGCGATCCTGGTGTTCTGAATCAGGTAGCGACGACCCTTTTCGTCGGTCAGTGCGAGCACGCCCGAGTCCTTGCCGAGCGCTGCCGTCACCAGCTCCTCCACCTCAGCAGGGGTGGACGCGCTTTGGAGCACCAGCTCGCGCGGACTGTCGGTGATGCCGATCTTGACCTCCACGTGAACCCTTTCCTTCGATGGTCTTTCCCTTGAGAAGGCTAGTGGACGGTCTGCGCCCTGCGCGCTGGCGGTGGCGGCACTTCGCGGACAGCGCAGCGCCGCCCGGTTCGGCGTCGCACGTCACGGGCCGTGAGCCAACCGAGGCCGGACCGTGATCTGACCCCAGGCGCGTCAACCTCGTGCGTCACTTGAGCCTCGTTAGCATCGCCTGACAACCATGAAACGACTCACGGGATTGCGGTAATGGACAGGCCTTACGGAACGTATTCGAGGACGTCGACGACGGCACGCAACGCCGGAGCGACCAGCACCCGCGGCCCCCGGCCGGGCGGGTTCACCGACGTCGAGACCGACATCGTCGACGGCGGCGCGGCGTACCGGCGCCGGGCCGATTCCGGTTACGGCTCGTCATCGGGGTACGACTACCGATCCGGCTACGGGTACGGCCAGCCCTCCGGCGGCAGTGGCGAGGTCCACGACTACGACGCCTATGACTCCTATGGCGCCACCGACGACCATGACGACTACCTGGACGACGACGTCTACGAGTACGAAGAACCCATCGACCGACGGTGGATCTGGGTCGCCGGGGTCGCCGCCGCAATCCTGCTCGTCGCCATCATCTGCACCGTGGTCATCCTCGGCGGCGGCGACAGCGGCTCGGTGTCCAAGACGATCGCCGCGCCGACCCCCACCACGGCAGCCCAGGATGCCGTCCCCAGCCCGATCACGAAGGCCCCGTCGGTCGTCACGTCGGCTCCTCCCCCGCCGCCGGTCGCCTCGCTGTCACCGGAGACCGTCACCACCGTCGCCCCGACCCCGCCCGTCGGCAGCCCGCCCGTCGGCGCCGCACCGGCACCCGCCGAAGCCGCCCCGGTCCCGGCCGTCTCGCCACGCACCGTCACCTATCAGGTGAACGGCACCCGGTCACTGCTGGACTTGGTCACGGTGGTCTACACCGACGGCCAGGGCGCACTTCAGACGCAGTTCAACGTCGCGCTGCCGTGGGTGCGCTCGGTGACGCTGGATCCGGGAGTCGAGCTGACGTCGGTCACGGCCACCAGCCTGACCGGCAAGCTGAACTGCTCGGTGACCGATGCGAACGGCGTGACCCTGGTCTCCCAGAACAGCGGGTCGATGATCGCCACCTGCACCAAGTAGCGACCGGACCCCACCTCGTCAGCCGAGACCGAGTTCCCGGATCCTGGCGTTGTGGGTGTTCTGCAGGCGGTCGAAGAATTCGGTCAGCTGACCGATGCCCTCACCGCTGGACACGACGAAGTCGACCAACTCGTCGTGCTCGGCCAGCACGTACTGCGCCTGCGTGATGGCCTCGCCGAGCAGTCGCCGCGACCACAGCGCGAGCCGATGGCGCTGCTTGTCGCTGGCGGTGACCGCGGCCTTCACCTCGGCGACGACGAACTGCGAGTGCCCCGTCTCCGACAGCACCGCGCGCACGACGTCGGCCGCGTCATCGGGTAGCGCGTCGGCGATCTCAAGATAGAAGTCGGCGGCCAGGGCGTCGCCGATGTAGGTCTTCACCAACGCCTCGAGCCACGTGCTCGGCGTGGTCAGCCGGTGATAGTTCTCCAACGCCGAGGCATACCTGGTCATCGCTGAGACGATGTCGACGCCGCGCTTGGCCAGCGCCTCACGAAGGATTTCGTAGTGGTTCATCTCGGCCGCCGCCATGCTGGCCATGTTGATCCGGCCCGCCAAGTTCGGCGCCATGCGCGCCTCGTCGGTGAGCCGGTAGAAGGCGGCCACCTCGCCGTAGGCCAGGAGTGCAAACAGCTGGTCGACGCCCGCATGCCGCGTCGGCGTGGGGGTCACCGTCTGCTCGGGCGAGGCCCCAGGCTGCGTCGGAGTCATGGCTCGACTCTAGACGGGCAAGGCACCTCGATCGGCGCGGCGACCGCATCGGATTCCCGGCCAGCTATCATGGATGACGGAAGCGGCACGTCTCCTACCCGCTGCTACCAAGAAATGTGCGTGCACGTGTCGGTCCGCTTCTCACCGAAGCCGAGGCCCCCAACGTTCCTTAGTCGAACTCGTGTGCGCGTGTGGACGCCGCGAGATTGACAAACGAAAGGTTACGTCGGCAAACGCATGACTTCACTCACCACTAACCCCAACGGCCCGGAATCCGACGCAGCGACTCCCGACATCGTCGTCGTGGTCGAAGCCCCCGAGGCAGCACCCAAGACCACCACCTTCGCCGAGCTCGGCGTGCGCGAGGAAATCGTGCGCGCGCTGGCCGAAGGCGGCATCGAACACACCTTCGCCATCCAGGAACTGACCCTCCCCCTCGCGCTGACCGGCAACGACCTCATCGGTCAGGCCCGCACCGGCATGGGCAAGACCTTCGCCTTCGGCGTACCGCTGCTGCACCGCATCGTCACCGACGAGACGCGGCCGCTCACCGGCATCCCCCGCGCCCTCATCGTGGTGCCCACCCGCGAGCTGTGCATCCAGGTCTACGAGGACCTCGCCAACGCCGCGAAGTACCTCAGGGTCGGCGACCGCAAGATGGCCGTCACGTCCATCTACGGCGGCCGCCCCTACGAGTCGCAGATCGAGGCCCTCCAGCGCGGAGTCGACGTCGTCGTCGGCACCCCCGGCCGGCTGCTCGACCTCGCCCAGCAGGGCCACCTGCAGCTCGGCGGCCTTTCGGTGCTGGTGCTCGACGAGGCCGACGAGATGCTCGACCTCGGCTTCCTTCCCGACATCGAGCGCATCCTCAAGCAGACCCCGGACGACCGCCAGGCCATGCTGTTCTCGGCGACGATGCCCGATCCGATCATCACGCTGGCGCGCACGTTCATGAACCAGCCGACGCACATCCGTGCCGAGGCACCGCACTCGAACGCCACCCACGACAGCACCGAGCAGTTCGCCTACCGCGCCCACGCGCTGGACAAGGTCGAAATGGTCGCCCGCATCCTCCAGGCCGACGGCCGCGGCGCGACGATGATCTTCACCCGCACCAAGCGGACCGCCCAGAAGGTCGCCGACGAACTCGCCGAACGCGGCTTCAAGGTCGGCGCCGTCCACGGCGACCTCGGCCAAGCTGCTCGCGAGAAGGCGCTCAAGGGCTTCCGCAACGGTGACGTCGACGTGCTCGTCGCCACCGACGTCGCCGCCCGCGGCATCGACATCGACGACATCACCCACGTCATCAACTACCAGATCCCCGAGGACGAGCAGGCCTACGTCCACCGCATCGGCCGTACCGGCCGCGCGGGCAAGACCGGCATCGCGGTCACCCTCGTCGACTGGGACGAGCTGCCCCGCTGGACGATGATCGACAAGGCCCTCGGCCTTGACAACCCCGATCCACTCGAGACGTACTCCAGCTCCGCGCACTTGTACGAGGAGATGAAGATCCCCGCCGAAGCCACCGGCTCGATCGGCCGCGGACCGCGCTCCCCCGAGTCCAAGGACCGACCCAAGCGCGAGTCCCGCGACGGCGAAACGCGCGAGAGCAGCAGCGACCGGCCCGCCCGCAACCGGGATCGCGACCGCACCAGACAGCGCACCCGCGGCGCCGCCAAGTCGACGACCGAAACGGTCGAGACCACCGAGGCCGGCCAGGCCACCTCGGCCTCCGGCGACACCGAGACGGCACCCGCAGGCGACTCCACCGGCCCGGCCAAGCGTCGCCGCAGGCGCCGTCGTCCCAGCACGTCCGCCCCGACCTCCGCCAGCTGACCGGGGCGCCCACCTCCCGATGGTTCAACCGGAACGCCGCACCAGGGGCGACTTGCTGGCGGCCGCTGCGATCGTGGTGGTCCTCGCCGTCGCCGCGGGGTTGATCTGGTGGAGCAGTGACGCCAGGGCAACGCTGAGCAAGCCCGCCGCCGAACAGGTCCCCGCGCTGAAGGCCGCTCGCGACGTCCCGACGTCACTGCGGGAAGCGTGGACGGCCGCCAGCCCGAAGACGAGCAGGCCCGTCGTCGCGGGCGGTTCCGTCGTCACCGGCGACGGGACCGAGGTCGACGGGCGAGACCCGGCCACCGGAAACGTGCTCTGGAGCTATGCCCGCGGGGTGCCGCTGTGCGGTGTCACCTACGTCTACAACGACGCCGTCGCGGTCTACCCCGACGACCGGGGCTGCGGCCAGGTGACGACCATCGACGGGCAGACCGGGCGCCGGCACTACTCCCGCACCGCCTACGCCGATCCGGCCGTGACCCTGTCCTCGGACGGCTCCACCGTGTTGTCGGCCGGTGACAGCCGGATCGAATTGTGGCGCTCCGACATGGTCCGGATGATCGGGTACGGCACGCTCGACGCCAGGATCAAGCCCGACGTGCCCGCCCAACCGCTCTGCGGCATGGTGTCCGCGGCGGCGAGTTCGACCGCGGTGTCGGTGCTGCAGAAGTGCCCCGGCCAGGCGGACCTGCGCCTCACCCTCCTCGTCCCCGCCGACCAGGAAGACGAACCCACCACCAAGATCGTCCAGCTACCCGGCGTGCCCGCCGACTCCGACGCCCGCGTGATCGCCGTCTCCGACACCACGACGGCGGTCTACCTTCCGACGCCGACGCCCGTCGTCAACGTCGTCGACGACACGGGCACGACCATCTCCAGTACCGCGCTGCCGGGGCCGGTGTCGTCTCACGCCGTCGCGTCTCGCGCCGGTGACCTGGTGACGTGGTGGACCGGCGACGCGGTGATGGTCTTCGAGGCCAACGGCCTGAAGTACAAGTACACCGTGACACCGGTCAACGGGCAGGCGCCGGTCGGACCCGCGACCCTGATGGCGGGCCGACTGCTGGTTCCCGTCACCTCCGGCTACGACGTGTTCAACCCCGAGACCGGCGCCGGCGAATCGCACATCGCCGTGCAGCGCCCGCCGAGTCAGACTGCGGTCATCCCCAACGTTGCGGGCACCACCGTGCTCGAGCAGCGCGGCGACACCCTCGTCGCACTGGCCTGACTACACCTCTGGGGTGAACGTCGGCAGCGCCTTGCCCGACTTCCAGTGCTTCAGCAGCGCGGCGGCGAGCTCGCGATAAGCCATGGCGCCCTTGTTCTTTCGACCTGCCAGCACCGAGGCACCCGACGCGCTCGCCTCGGCGAAGCGCACCGTCCTCGGGATCGGCGGCGCGAGCACCGGCAGCTGGTAGCGGTCGACGACGTCGAGGATCACGTCGCGACTGTGCGTGGTCCGCGAGTCGTACAGAGTGGGTAGCGCGCCCAGCAGAACCAGGTCGGCGTTGGTGATCTGCTGGACGTCGTCGACGGTCCGCAGGAACTGCCCGACGCCTCGGTGTGCGAGCGTCTCGCACTGCAGCGGCACGATGACGTCGTCGGCGGCGGTCAAACCGTTGAGGGTCAGCACGCCGAGAGACGGCGGGCAGTCGACGATGACGACGTCGAAGGGATCGGTACTGGTCGCCAGTTTCGCCAGCGCCCGCTTCAACGCGTACTCCCGCCCGGCCCGCATCAACAGCATCGCCTCGGCACCGGCCAGGTCGATGTTGGCGGGCAGCAGCGTCATGCCCTCCGGTGTCTCGAGCAGCGCGGTGTCGGGCTCCACGTCGCCAAGCAGCACCTCGTGGATGGACACCGCCAGCTTGTCGGGGTCGTGACCAAGGGAGAACGTCAGCGATCCCTGTGGGTCGAGGTCGACGAGCAGCACGCGCCGGCCCTGCTCGGCCATCGCCGCACCCAACGACGCCACCGTCGTCGTCTTGGCAACCCCGCCCTTTTGATTGGCGACTGCCAGTACTCGCGTCATATAGTCCCGTCGCTTCGCTCGCCCTAACCCCGTTCATCCTGGCATGCCTGCGGACCATCGCGTCCGGCACGAGGCAGAATCGCCGAGGTGGGTTCCTCCGAACGGCACCGCTTGATACTGCTCCGACACGGCGAGACCGAATGGTCGAAGACCGGTCAACACACGAGCCGAACCGAACTAGACCTCACCGACGAGGGCCGAGAACAGGCCAGGCTGGCCGCAGGGGCACTCGCGGACCTGCAGTTGCGCGATCCACTGGTGATCAGCAGCCCACGACGCCGCGCGCTGGTGACGGCCGAACTTGCCGGACTAAAGGTCGACGAGGTGTCCGACCTCCTTGCCGAATGGGACTACGGCGATTACGAGGGCACGACCACCGAGGACATCCGCAAAGCAGTGCCCGACTGGCTGGTATGGACGCACGGCTGCCCTGGTGGCGAAACGGTCGCGCAGGTGTCCCGCCGTGCCGATGAGGCCATCGCGATGGCCCTGGGGCACATGCGCCACCGCGACGTGGTGTTCGTCGGGCACGGTCACTTCTCCCGCTCGGTACTGACCCGCTGGATAGAGCAGCCGCTGTACGAGGGCATTCGATTCTCGATGGCCGCCGCGTCAGTCGGGATCTGCGGTTACGAACACGGGGTCCGGCAGATCACCGCGCTGGGCCTGGCTGGCCACGTCAATCCGTGCCTGCCCCGTTGACCGTCGAACCGACGTTCGTCATGGCCGGCCGCGACGGCGTCCTCGTCGCCGACGGCGTGGCCGGGTCGTATCCCGCCCTCGACGACGCGCGCGCGGCACTGGCCGCTGGCGAATGCCCAATGATTCTGGGTGCCTTGCCCTTCGACGTCACCCGTCCGGCGGCGCTGATGAGCCCGACCCAGATTCGCCGCACCGACACGTTGCCCGACCGGACCACCCCGACGATGCCCGCGGTCCGCATCACCGAGACCGTGCCCGCCCCCGAGGAACACCGCGCCCGCATCGCCACGGCACTCGAGCATCTGCGGGACCCCGGCTCTCCGCTGCACAAGGTGGTGCTCGCCCGCGCGCTGCACCTCGTCGCCGACGACCCCATCGACCCCGGTGCGATCATTCGCCGTCTTGCCGAAGATGCTTCGGCAACAACGTATTTCGTCGACCTGAGTACGGCGGGCGGAAGCTTCGTCGGCACCGCACTCGTCGGAGCCAGCCCCGAACTTCTGGTGGCCCGGCACGGCGACGTGGTGACCTGCAGGCCGTTCGCCGGGTCGGCGCCACGCTCGGCCGACCCCGAGACGGATCGGGCCAACGGCGCCGCACTGGCCGACTCCGCGAAGAACCTGCACGAGCACCGACTGGTGGTCGACCAGATTCGGGGGGCGTTGCAGCCGCTGTGCGTCGACCTCGACGTCGCCCCCATCCCCGAGCTCAGCAGCACATCCGCCGTCTGGCACCTGAACACCCCGATCACCGCCCGGTTGCGCGATTCGTCGGTCACCGCACTGGATCTCGCGATCGCACTACACCCCACCGCAGCCGTCGGCGGAGTGCCCACCGCCGAGGCCGTCGACCTGATCTCCGAACTCGAAGGTGATCGTGGCTTCTACGCAGGCGCCGTCGGATGGTGCGACGAGCGGGGCGACGGCACGTGGGTGGTGTCCATCCGCTGCGCCGAGTTGTCGGCCGACCGCCGCGTCGCCGTCGCCCGATCCGGCGGCGGCATCGTCGCCGAATCAGATCCGGATGACGAAGTCGCCGAAACCAATACGAAGTTCCGCACCATTCTGACCGCGTTGGGAGTGAGGACATGAGCGTGACCATTCGTCGGGCCCGACCCGGTGACGAGGTCGAACTGGTCGCCATGGTGCGAGAACTGGCCGAGTTCGAGCACGCCGCCGAAGAGTGCACCGTCACCGAGAGTCAGTTGCACGCGGCGCTGTTCGGCGATCCAGCCACGGTCCAGGCATACGTGGCCGAGGTCGACGGAGAGCCGGCCGCCATGGCGCTGTGGTTCTACAACTTCTCCACCTGGGACGGCGTCGCAGGCGTCTACCTGGAGGACCTCTTCGTCAGGCCCGGCTTCCGCCGTCACGGCCTCGCCCGCGCCCTACTGTCGACGTTGGCCCGTGAATGCGTCGACAAGGGCTATTCCCGGCTGACCTGGGCCGTGCTCGACTGGAACTCCAACGCCATCGCCCTCTACGACTCCGTCGGCGGCCGGCCACAAACCGAGTGGATCACCTACCGGGTGACCGGTGACGAGTTGACGGCGCTCGCCGCGGGCCCCAACGGGGCGACTCCTCAGTCCTCATCGGACTGAGCCAGCCACTGCACTGCAGATGGGCTGAACAGCAGCGCCAACCCGGCCGCGGCGACGAGCGCGACGGGAATGCCGTAGGACCATTGCTGCGAGCCCACGGCGATGTACCACGCCACCGGCAGCAGCAGGAGCTGCGCGAAGACCGCAATGCCGCGACCCCACCGCCGCCCCGTCCACAGCGCCCACGCCGCGGTGAGCACCGCCGCGCCCATCACCACGTACCAGAGCGCGGTGCCGTAGCCGCTGATCGACACCTCGTGGGCACCTTCGAGCGCGCGGACGACGAACACCACCGCCACGACCACCAGTGCGAGGCCCTCCAACGCCACGAGGGCGGCCGCCAGACGAATGGTTGACGGCGAAGGCACGATCACATCGAAGAGCGTAGAGCGCGACGGTGCGGCATGCCGATAGGGTTGAGCCCCGTGCGTGCCGTCCTGATCGTGAACCCCAACGCCACGTCGACCACTCCGGCGGGGCGTGATCTGCTGGCGCACGCACTCGAGAGCCGCGTGAAGCTGACCGTCGTCCACACCAATCACCGCGGCCACGCGATCGAAATCGCAAGGGACGCAGCGCGAGACGGAACCGACGTGGTGATCGTCCACGGTGGCGACGGGACGGTCAACGAGGTGGTCAACGGCATCCTCGGCGACTGCGGTCAGACCCCGCCCAAGAAGGGTCCCGCGATCTCGGTGGTGCCCGGCGGGTCGGCCAACGTGTTCGCCCGCGCCCTCGGCATCAGCCCCGATCCCGTCGAGGCGACCAACCAACTCGTCGACCTGCTCGGCGCCTACCGTCGCGGCGTGAAGTGGCGCCGCATCGGGCTGATGGACTGCGGCGACCGATGGGGCGTCTTCACCGCGGGCATGGGGGTCGACGGCGACGTTGTGGCCGCCGTAGAGGCGCAGCGGGCAAAGGGCCGCAAGGTCACCGCGTCGCGCTACATCAAGGTGGCCACCCGCGAGGTGCTGGCCAGCGCCCGCCGTGAACCGTCGATGACGTTGGAGCTGGCCGGCCGTGCCCCCGTGACCGGGGTGCACTTCGCCTTCGTGTCGAACTCGAGCCCGTGGACCTACGCCAACACCAGGCCGGTGTGGACCAACCCCGACACCAGCTTCGAGACGGGCCTCGGCGTCTTCGCGACCACGAGCATGAACGTCTGGGCGAATCTCGGGCTGGTGCGCCAGATGTTGGCGAAGAATCCGCGCCTCGACGCCAAGCATCTGGTGCGCGACGACGACGTGCCGTGGGTGCGAGTGACCGCAGACACGCCCGTTGGCTGTCAGATTGACGGAGACTACGTCGGCCAGCGCGAAAGGATGACGTTCACGTCGGTTCGGGATGCGCTTGGAGTGGTAGCGCCACTGGCCAAAAAGCCCTGACCTGGTAATCCGCTGTGAAGTGCCGCGAATTAGGGCGCAAGTGATGTGAGTGTAGTACAAACGTGAGGGGGGTCCGGCAACCCGGCCCCCTCTAACGATGCCAGTGAGATTGCCCACGTGTGAACGCGCCTCTATTGACATCTGTCCAGCCTGTGGAAGCATCGTTTGCAACAGTGCAGAAACATTTGGTGTGCACGCGTTAACAGCCGAAGAAAAGCTCGTGCGCCTTGCTGCGCACCGGAATAGGAGTAATAGAAATGGATTGGCGGCATAAGGCAGTCTGTCGTGACGAGGATCCGGAACTGTTCTTCCCGGTGGGAAACAGTGGCCCGGCACTCGCCCAGATTGCTGATGCAAAGATCGTCTGCAACCGGTGCCCGGTCACCACGGAGTGCCTGAGCTGGGCTTTGGAGTCCGGACAGGACGCCGGCGTCTGGGGCGGCATGAGCGAGGACGAGCGTCGCGCGCTCAAGCGCCGCAATGCACGGACCAAGGCTCGCACGGGCGTCTAGCCCACTCGATTCCCTTTGTTTACGGCCCCGGCTTTCGCCGGGGCCGTAAATTTTTGTCCGGACGGGTGTTTCCAGGATTGTTTCCGGGAAATTTCGAGTGCGTTACTGCGCCAACCTGCCGCGGCGGCCGACGGGGACCCGCAGGACGACGTCGGTTCCGCCGGTCGGCACGGCGTGCATGCCCAGCGATCCGTCCAATTCGGCGGCCACCAGCGTGCGCACGATCTGCAGGCCCAGACTGTCCGACTTCTCCAAACTGAACCCGTCGGGCAGCCCGCGACCGTCGTCGTGGACCACGACGTCGAGCCACCGAGCAGAGCGCTCCGCCCTGATCGTCACGCTGCCGTTCTCCGAGGTCGAGTCATACGCATGCTCGATGGCGTTCTGGACGAGCTCCGTGATCACCATGACCAGGGCGGTGGCCCGGTCGGCGTCGAGGACGCCCAGATCGCCTACACGGTTGATCCTGACGGGTCTGCCCACCGACGCCACGTCGTTCATGATCGGCACGATGCGGTCCACGACCTCGTCGAGGTTGACTTCCTCGTCGACCGACATCGACAGGGCGTCGTGCACCAGGGCGATGGACGAGACCCGGCGCACCGATTCGATGAGCGCGTCTCGCCCCTCGGCGTTGTTGGTCCGCCTGGCCTGCAGGCGCAGCAGCGCGGCGACGGTCTGAAGGTTGTTCTTCACGCGGTGGTGAATCTCACGGATCGTCGCGTCCTTGGACAGCAACGCGCGATCACGCCGTTTGACCTCCGTCACGTCGCGGATCAGCACGGCGGCACCCGCCGCCTTGCCGTCGACCACCATGGGGATCGTCCGGAGCAACACCGCTGCTCCCCCGGCGTCGACCTCCATGCGCATGCTGGACCCGCCAGAGAGCGAGTCCCGGACGTGGTTGGCCAATTCCTGGGCTTCGAACGGGTCGGAAATCAGCGGCCGGGTGACGGTGACGAGGTTGTGCCCCTCGAGTTCTGCATTCAGCCCCATGCGGTGATACGCCGAGATCGCGTTCGGACTGGCGAAGCTGACCTGGCCCACCTCGTCGAGCCGGATGAAGCCGTCGCCGACCCGTGGACTCGACCGGGACATCGCGAGGTCGCCGACGTTGGGGAAGGTTCCCTCCGAGAGCATGTGCAGGATGTCGGCGGCGCAGTCCAGATAGGCACGCTCCAGCGGGCTGGCCTTGCGCCGGTCGGCCAATGCGGTTTGGTGTGTGAGCACCGCGACCACTTGATCGCCGTGTCGGACGGGCACCGCCTCGACGTCGAGCCACCGACCTTCCGGCGAATCCGCTTGTCCCGCATCGCTTTCGCGGCCGATCAGGCCGGAGGCGAACGCGGTGACCACCACCGGCATGTCGGCGGCGGTGTTGACCGTGCCCACGGCGTCGGCCAACAGAGCGGTCGGCGCCGTGTTCGGTCGTACCTGCGCGACGCACACCAGGGAGCCGTCGTCGTGGTTCACCCACATGAGGTAGTCGGCGAAGGACAGATCCGCCAAGAGTTGCCACTCGCCCACCACGGCGTGCAAGTGGTCGACGGCACTGCCGGGCAACATCGTGTGCTCGGCGAGCAGGTCACCGAGGGTCGACACGGGTGTTGCCTCTCGGTGTCGGGGACCTAGCTGATGACGGCGATGAGATCGCCGGCCTGGATGACGTCGCCCACGGCGACGTTGACCGTGGTCACCTTTCCGGCAACCTCGGCGAGCACCGGAATCTCCATCTTCATGGATTCCAGGAGGACGACGGTGTCGCCCTCGTTGATGTCGTCGCCTTCGCTGACCACGACCTCGAGCACACTGGCCACGATCTCAGCGCGAACGTCCTCGGCCATCTTCACCCACTCGTCTCTAGAGCCGCCCCTGCGGTGTCTATCGAACCACACGCACGGGATTGGAATGCAGCGGCGCGAGCGTGAGACACTAACGGGCAAGCAATTGACTCATTGGAGGATGCCATGGCCAAGCGTGGCCGTAAGAAGCGTGACCGTAAGCACACCAAGGCCAACCACGGCAAGCGCCCCAACTGCGGTTCGAAGGCAGTTACCTAACCACGAATGATGGTGGTGCGGCTGATCTCCACTCGCAGCCGCGCCCGCAGTGAATCCGGCGCCTTATCGCCACTGCACTTGGTGGCGATGAGGCGCTTCACGCGTTCCTCGATGCCGTATTGCCGCAGGCAGGTCGGGCATTCCTCGAGGTGATGGCGCAGCTTGTCACGCGTTTCCGTCGTGCACTCGCCGTCGAGCAGAGTCCACACCTCGGCGATCACCGACGCGCATTCCGGGTGATTGGGGTCGACGGGACCCACCGGTGGGCGGAACGTGTGCTCTTCGGGGCGTGAAAGGTCGTCGCTCACGAAGAAACCTCCTCGGGCTCGTCGATCTGTCCTCTGATGAAGCCGCGATCCCTCGCGACGTCGGCCAGTAGTTCACGGAGTTGCTTCCGGCCACGGTGCAGTCGAGACATCACCGTGCCGATGGGCGTGTCCATGATCTGGGCGATCTCCTTGTAGGGAAAACCCTCGACGTCGGCGTAGTACACGGCCATCCGAAATTCTTCGGGCAGCGCCTGCAGCGCCGCCTTGATCTCGGTGTCCGGCAACGCCTCCATCGCCTCGACCTCGGCGGACCTCAGACCAGTCGACGTGTGCTGCGCGTTGGCCGCGAGCTGCCAGTCGGTGATCTCGTCCGTCGGGTACTCCGCCGGCTGCCGCTGCTTCTTGCGGTAGCTGTTGATGTAGGTGTTGGTCAGGATTCGGTACAGCCACGCCTTCAGATTCGTTCCGGCGCGGAACGAACGAAAGCCGGCGTACGCCTTGACCATGGTCTCCTGAAGGAGATCCTCGGCATCCGCTGGATTGCGGGTCATTCGCAACGCGCCGCCGTACAGCTGATCCAGCAGCGGAATGGCATCCCGCTCGAAACGCGCCGTCAGTTCGGCGTCGGTCTCGATTGCAGGCTCTTCGGCCGCGGCTGGCGCTGCTCCGTCGAGATCGGTCATCTGGGTGGACACCGTCCCTTCTCTCGCGGCACCGTCGAACAGAACCAGCTCGTAGACCGGCCGTTCCAGGCAAAGCGTTGGCACCGAGGTGTCTCCTAACTTCCGATCCTAGTGGCTCGTACCGACGGAGTCGCCTCACAGCGCCCATCGATGCAGAACAACAGCGGGAGTGGCCGTGAATGTTCCCAGGAAAATTCGCACTATCGTGAGGCCGTGGCCCGCGCAGCAACCCCCGCGATCGCCGCGCTCGTCGCGGCGAACGTCCCCCACGAAGTGCTGAGTTACCACCACGATCCCCGCAACGACGCCTTCGGCGACGAGGCCGTCGCCGCGTTGGCCGCCGCCGGGGTCGAGGTGTCCGCCGAGCAGGTGTTCAAGACGTTGGTGATCACGCTGCCGTCGGGGCTCGCGGTCGCCGTTCTCCCGGTTCCGTACAAGCTGTCGCTCAAGGCCGCCGCCGCAGCCCTCGGCGCCCCGCGCGCCGAGATGGCCGACCGCGCCGCCGCCGAGCGGTCCACCGGTTACGTGATCGGGGGCATCTCCCCCTTGGGCCAACGCAAGCCGCTGCCGACCGTCGTCGACGACTCGGTGTACGCCTGGGACCGAGTGCTGTGCAGCGCAGGCAAGCGCGGGCTGCAGGTGGCCGTCGCCCCTGCCGATCTGGTGCGACTGACCAACGCGGTGACCCGCGACGTCCTCGCGGCGTGACGTTCTAGGGTGAAGCCATGTCGCTAGCGGGAAAGACCATGTTCATCTCCGGCGCGAGCCGAGGCATCGGGCTGGCGATCGCCAAGCGCGTCGCCGCCGACGGAGCCAACGTCGCCCTGGTCGCCAAGACCGCAGAACCCCATCCCAAGCTCGAGGGCACGATCTACACCGCCGCCAAGGAGATCGAGGACGCCGGTGGTCACGCACTGCCGATCCTCGGCGACGTCCGCGACGGTGAATCCGTGGAATCCGCGGTCGCGCAAGCGGTTTCACAGTTCGGCGGGATCGACGTTTGCGTGAACAACGCGTCGGCGATCAACCTGGGGTCGATTACCGAAGTGCCGCTCAAGCGGTTCGACCTGATGAACGGGATCAACGTCCGGGGCACCTACGCCGTGTCACAGGCCTGCATTCCGCACATGGTGGGCCGGGACAACCCCCACATCCTCACGCTGTCGCCGCCGATCCTGCTGGAGTCCAAGTGGCTCAAGCCGACGGCCTACATGATGGCCAAGTACGGCATGACGTTGTGCGCGCTCGGCATCGCCGAGGAGATGCGGGCCGACGGCATCGCCTCCAACACGTTGTGGCCGCGGACGCTGGTGGCCACCGCGGCCGTCCAGAACCTCCTTGGCGGCGAGGAGGCGATGAGCCGCGCACGCAAGCCCGACGTCTACGCCGACGCCGCCTACGTCGTCTTCAACAAGCCGGCCCGCGAGTACACCGGCAACAGCGTGCTGTGCGAGGACGTCCTGGTCGACTCGGGCGTCACCGACCTCTCGGTGTACGACTGCGTCCCAGGATCCGAACTCGGCGTCGACCTGTGGGTCGAGACGCCCAACCCGCCCGGCTACGGCTCCTGATGTGGGCCGGGGGCCGCTACGAGTCGGTGGCCGAACGCATCGCCGTCGTCGCCGGCGAGACCGTCGCGGCCGCGGAGCGCCGCCGACCGCTTGACGGCACCGCATTGGTCGACCTCGCCTGCGGCACCGGCAGCGCCGCGTTGGCGGCGGCCGCACGCGGCGCGGTGGTCACCGGCGTCGACCTGACGCCCGAATTGGTCGCCATTGCCGAGCGCAAGGCCGCGAACGCCGGCCATGACATCACGTGGGTGGTCGCCGACGCGACGGAGACGACGCTGCCCGACGCCGCGTTCGACACCGCGGTGTCCAACATGGGCGTCATCTTCGTCGAGCCGGGGCGACAGGTGGCCGAGATCGCCCGCGTACTGAAACCGGCTGGCGTGCTTGCCTTCTCATCCTGGGTGCGCACCGCAGGCAACCCGCTGTTCGATCCGATCGTCGAAGCGCTCGGGCCCCCGCCCGACCGGGGTTTCACCCCCGACCAGTGGGGCGATCCCGCGATCGCGACCGAACGGTTGGCCGCCGACTTCACCGACGTCGAGATCGACGACGGAACTCTCGTATGGGCCTTCGACTCGCTGGATGCCGCACGACACTTCGTGCGGCACGAGTCACCGATGCACGTCGACCTCTTCGGTCGCCTGGGCGGTGACCAGCAGGATCGCCTCCTGGCCGCGTTCACCGACGCGCTCACCCCCTACGTCGACGACGACGGCGGCGTCCGCTTCGACGCGCCCTACGCGATCATCACGGCCAGCCGCCGCTAGAGCAGCGTGCCCTGCTCGGCCTGCGGCTCCGCGGGTTCGATCAGCTCGGGTCCGTTGTTGCGGACGCTGTTGACCAGCCGGGAGACCTCGCGGACCGCGATGCGGTCCAGGTCGCCGTGGCCGCGCAGCAGGCCCTCGTCCATCGACGCGTCGGGATCCAGCCACCGGTCCCAGTCGCGCTCGCTGATGCTCAGCGGCATGCGGTCGTGAATCTCGGCCAGTTGGCCTGCCGACTCGGTGGTGATGATGGTGCAGGTCAACAGCGGAGGGGCGTCCTTGGCGGGCCGCCACGTGGACCAGAGGCCGCCCATGAACAGGGGCTCGCCGTCCGCGCCGTGCATGAAGAACGGCGTCTTGGCGGCCTTCTTGCCGCCGGCGCACTCCGCGCCAGGACGCCATTCGTACCAGCCGTCCATCGGAACCAGGCACCGCTTGGTCTTGGCGGAGGCGCGAAACGCCGCAGAGGTGGTGACCGTCTCGGCGCGGGCGTTGATCAGCAGCGGTCCCTTGGTCTCGGGTGTGCCGTCGTCCTTGGCCTTCACCCACGGCGGCACCAGACCCCACCGCATCGAGCGCACCCGCCGGGTCGACTCGTCGTCGGGTTCGGCGTGCCTCTTGACCACCGAGCTGATGGTCGTCGTCGGCGCGACGTTGAAGTTCGGCTCCGACGGCCCCTTGGCCTCCGTCGCCGCGATGGTCTCGTCGATCGCCTTGATCTTCTCGGCCAGCAGCGCCGGATCGGTCGTCACCGCGAATCGCCCACACATGTATCCCATGGTGGCAGAAGTGGGCGACAAGGCAGGATGGACGCCATGACTGAGT
The DNA here is from genome assembly GCF_002043095.1 of Mycobacterium sp. AT1. Taxonomy (GTDB): domain Bacteria; phylum Actinomycetota; class Actinomycetes; order Mycobacteriales; family Mycobacteriaceae; genus Mycobacterium. Next base: position 49,311 of record NZ_MVOC01000027.1, read on the forward strand.
ACGGAGGTGGGTGGCAGGCGCCGTCGACCACGACGCCCATCCACGCGACCGTCGAGGTGCCGGGCTCCAAGTCCCAGACCAACCGCGCGCTGATCCTCGCCGCGCTGGCGAGCCCGCAGGGAACGTCGACCGTCAGCGGTGCGCTGCGCAGCCGCGACACCGACCTGATGATCGGTGCGCTGCGAACGCTTGGACTCTTGCTCGACGGCGCGGGAACCGAGCTGGCGATCAGCGGCGCGATCTCGCCCGCCTCGGACGCCAGGATCGACTGCGGCCTCGCGGGGACCGTCCTGCGGTTCGTCCCGCCGCTCGCGGCACTCGGCAGCGAGGTCGTGACGTTCGACGGCGACGAGCAGGCCCGGTCGCGTCCGATCGCTCCCCTGCTCGACGGCCTGCGCGGTCTCGGCGTGCCCGTTGACGGCGACGCGATGCCGTTTCACGTCCGCGGCGAGGGTGCCGTGGCCGGGGGCACGGTACACATCGACGCCTCGTCGTCGTCGCAGTTCGTCTCGGGGCTGCTGCTGTCGGGGGCCACGTTTCGGGACGGCCTGACCGTCGTGCACACCGGCGAGTCCGTGCCGTCGGCGCCACACGTGGCGATGACGGTGACGATGCTGCGCGAGGCCGGCGTCTCGGTGGACGACTCGACACCCAATCGCTGGGTGGTCAAACCGGGCCCCGTCGCCGCCAGGCACTGGGACGTCGAACCCGACCTGTCGAACGCGGTCCCGTTCCTGGCCGCCGCCATCGTCACTGCGGGCACGGTGCGCATCACCGGGTGGCCGCAGGTCAGCGTGCAACCGTCGGAGAACATCCTCGACTTGCTCACCAAGGCGGGTGCGACTGTGCACCAGGGTGATTCCCACCTCGACGTGAAGGGCTCGATCGACGGCTACCCGGGTTTTGACGTCGACCTGCACGAGGTCGGCGAGCTGGCACCGTCGTTCGCGGCGCTGGCAGCTCTGGCCGAGACGGGTTCGGTGTCGCACCTCAGCGGCATCGCCCACCTGCGTGGCCACGAAACCGACCGGCTGGCGGCGCTGACGGCCGAGATCAACGGCCTCGGTGGACACTGCGAGGAGACCACAGACGGGCTGACGATTACGGCCACGCCCCTTCACGGCGGGGTGTGGCACTCCTACGCCGACCACCGCATGGCGACCGCGGGCGCCATCGTCGGACTGCGGACACCGGGAGTCGAGGTCGAGGACATCGGCACCACCGCCAAGACCCTGCCCGACTTCCCTGGGATGTGGGCCGACATGCTGGCCGGGCAGGTACCCGAAATCCCTTGAGAGAGCACGACGTCTCTTGAACGAGAACGACTACGACGAATCCGACGTCCGGGTACGCCCCGGCCGCGGTTCACGCCCGCGTACCAAGACCCGCCCCGAACACCTGGATGCCCAGGCGGCGATGGTCGTCACCGTCGACCGTGGTCGGTGGGGCTGCGCGCTCGGTGGCGACCCGCAACGCGTCGTGACCGCCATGCGGGCCAGGGAGCTCGGCCGCACCCCGATCGTGGTCGGCGACGAGGTCGACGTCGTCGGCGACCTGTCCGGCCTGCCCGACACGCTCGCCAGGATCGTCCGTCGCGGTGAACGGCGAACGGTGTTGCGGCGCACCGCCGATGACACAGATCCGACCGAACGCGTCCTGGTCGCCAACGCCGACCAACTGCTGATGGTGGTCGCGCTGGCCGACCCGCCGCCGCGCACCGGCTTCGTCGAGCGGTCCCTGATTGCCGCCTACGTCGGCGGACTCGAGCCCATTCTGTGCCTGACCAAGACCGACCTGGCGCCTCCGGAACCGTTCGCGGCGCAGTTCGCCGGGTTGGACCTGACCGTCGTCACCGCCGGCCGCAGCGACGACCTCGCCGTCGTCGACGACCTGCTGGTCGGGAAGTTGACGGTGCTGGTGGGCCATTCCGGCGTCGGCAAGTCCACGATGGTCAACCGGCTGGTGCCCGAGGCCGGCCGCGCGGTCGGGGTGGTGTCCGGCGTCGGCAAGGGCAGGCATACGTCGACTCAGTCGGTGGCTCTGCCGCTGCACGACTCGGGGTGGGTGGTCGACACGCCGGGAATCCGGTCCTTCGGGCTTGCCCACATCGCGCCCGCCGACGTCATGATGGCGTTCTCCGACCTCGCCGAAGCCATCGAGAAGTGTCCTCGCGGCTGTGGGCACCTCGGGCCGCCGTCGGATCCCGACTGCGCACTCGACGAGCTGACGGGCCACACCGCCGACCGCGTCGCCGCCACCCGCCGACTGCTGACCGCGATGGCCGCCGACTAGGGATGGACTTCCTCGACCGCACGCGCGACGGATACGACGCAGCCGCAACGGACTTCGCCGCGATGTTCGAGAACTACCTCGACGACAAGCCGATCGAGAAGGCGCTGCTGGCGGCATTCGCAGAGCTGGTACGCGCCACCGGGAACACCTCGGTCGCCGACGTCGGCTGCGGCACCGGCGTCACCACCAGGATTCTGGCCGACCTTGGCGTAGATCCCACGGGAATCGACTTGTCCCCCAACATGATCGCCGAAGCCCGGGCGCGTGCCCCCGAACTTCGATTCGACGTGGGGTCGATGACCTCGCTCGAGCTCGACGATGCAAGCGTCGGCGGAGTCTGTGCGTGGTACTCCACCATTCACGTCCCGGATTCACATCTGCCGCAGGCGTTCTCCGAATTTCACCGCGTGCTCGTCGACGGCGGTGTCGCACTGCTGGCCTTCCAGGTCGGCGATCGGCCTCGCCGGTTGACCGAGGCGTTCGGCACGCCGCTCGACTTGGAGTTCGTCCGGCGCGAACCAGGGGCCGTCGCCGCCACGCTGGAGGCGGCCGGGCTGCCCGTCTACTCGACCACCGTGCGCGAGCCCGACGACGACGGCGTCCAGACCACCCCGCAGGCCTTCCTCGTCGCGCGCAAGCGCTCGGCTCGATAACCTGAGACGGACATGACACCGGTACCCGAGATCACGCTCAACGACGGCGCACGCATCCCCCAGCTTGGGTTCGGCGTCTACAAGGTCGCCCCCGACGAGACCGCGGCGGCGGTCCGGACCGCGCTCGACGTCGGATACCGCCACCTCGACACGGCGGCGATGTACCACAACGAGGCGGGCGTCGGCCGCGGAATCCGTGAGGCGGGGGTCGACCGAGCCGACGTCTTCGTCACCAGCAAGCTCGACAACGGATTTCACGAACCCGACGCTGCGCGTAGGGCATTCGACGACACACTTGCCGCGATCGGGTCGGATTACGTCGACCTGTACTTGATTCACTGGCCCCTCCCGACGCGCTACGGCGGTGACTTCGTCTCGACGTGGCGCACCCTCGAGGAGTTCGCGGCCGACGGTCGCGCGCGCAGCATCGGGGTGTCCAACTTCCACGTCCCGCACCTTCAGCGGCTCGCGGCCGAGACCGACACCGTGCCCGCCGTCAACCAGGTGGAGGCGCACCCCTACTTCACCAACGCCTCGGTCCGGGACTACTGCAAGCAGAGCGGGATGGCCTTCCAGGCCTGGTCGCCGCTGGGCCGCGGCACGCTGCTCGACGACCCGGTGGTCCAGCGGGTGGCCGCCGCGGTGGGCAGGTCACCGGCTCAGGTGGTGCTGCGCTGGCACCTGCAACGCGGCGACGTCGTGTTTCCGAAGTCGGTGTCGCGCAGTCGCATCGCCCAGAACTTCGCGGTGTTCGACTTCGACCTCGGTGCCGACGACGTGGCGGCGATCGACGGGCTGGACCGGGGCGCCGTGGGCCGCGTCGGCTCCAACCCCGATACGTTCGACGTCATCACGCGGTGAGACCCGCAGCACGTAAGGATCAACCCGTCGCGCGATATCCGTTCCGGTGACCGAATGCGACGCTGAACGCGTCTGACCACGGTTTGTGTTCCGGCCGAAACGGGCACGCACACTAGGGCAAATTGCCAAAGGAGGCTCATTCATGACGAACGTACCCACGATCGAACTCAGCACCGGTGCGCACATTCCGCAGCTCGGATTCGGCGTCTACCAGATCGATCCCGACAAGACCGCAGAGGCGGTCAAGACGGCACTGGACATCGGCTACCGACACATCGACACCGCCGAGATGTATCAGAACGAGGCCGGCGTCGGCCAAGGCGTGCGCGATTCGGGGCTGGACCGCGCGGACGTGTTCGTCACCAGCAAGCTCAACAACGGATTTCACGAGCCCGACGATGCGCGCAGGGCATTCGACGAGACGCTGAGCAAGCTTGGCTTCGACTACGTGGATCTCTTCCTCATCCACTGGCCGCTGCCGACGCGCTACAACAACGACTTCATCTCGACGTGGCGGACGCTCGAGGAGTTCCGGCGTGACGGCCGGGCCCGCAGCATCGGCGTGTCGAACTTTCAGGTCGCGCACCTCGAGCGCCTGGCCAACGAGACCGACACCGTGCCCTCGGTGAACCAGATCGAGGTGCATCCCTACTTCGTCAACGACGAGGTGCGTCAGTACTGCATCGAGCACGGCATCGCCGTGGAGGCCTGGTCCCCCATCGCCCAGGGCCAGGTACTCGACGACCCGGTCGTCACGCAGATCGCCGAGGCGTCGGGCAAGTCCCCCGCGCAGGTGGTGCTGCGCTGGCACATCCAGCGCGGTGACATCGTCTTCCCGAAGTCGGTGACGCCCAAGCGGATCGAAGAGAACTTCGCGCTGTTCGACTTCGAGCTCAGCGATCACGACGTCGACGCGTTGACGGCACTCGACAAGGGTGAGGAAGGTCGCACGGGTCCCAACCCGGACACGTTCGACTACATCCCCGACTGACCTACTCACGCCAAAACGGCGGGGAGATCGCACGATTGCGATCTCCCCGCCGTCTTTGGCTGGGTCTAGGCGTTGACCTTGGCGCGCCGACGGGCCCGCACCGCGGCGATCGCCGACTTGAGTCCACGACGCTCGCTGGGCTCGAGTTCGGCGAACATGCGCTCGCTGCGGGTCTCCGGGGCGTCGTCAGCGGTGTCGCGCAGGAACTTGTCCGGCAGCGACAGCTTGGCGATGGTGCGCCACGTCTTGCCGTACTGCACGGCGAAGTTGCCCGTCGTGTACGGCAGATCGTACTTGTCGCAGATCTGCCTGACGCGGACGGCGATCTCGGCGTACCGGTTGCTCGGCAGATCCGGGAACAAGTGGTGCTCGATCTGGTGGCACAGGTTGCCGCTCATGAACCGTAACGTGGGTCCGGCCTCGAAGTTGGCGCTTCCCAACATCTGTCGCAGGTACCACTGGCCCCTGCTCTCGCCCACCATGTCGGTCTTGGTGAACTTCTCTGCGCCGTCGGGGAAGTGGCCGCAGAAGATCACGGCGTTGGCCCAGACGTTGCGGATGACGTTGGCCACCGCGTTGGCCTTCAGCGTCGACTTGTACGTGGCGCCAGGCGACATCGCCGTCAGGGCCGGGTAGGCGACGTAGTCCTTGAGCACCTGATGACCGGCCTTGACGCCGAATTCACGGATGCGCTCCATCGTGGCCGCACGGTCGTCGCGGCCCTTGGAGATCTTTCCGAGTTCGAGGTGCTGCAGTCCGACGCCCCACTCGAAGCCGATCGCCAGGAGCGTGTTGAACAGCAAGTTGCCGTACAGGTTGAAAGGCGTCCACTTCGCGTCCCGGGTCACGCGGATGACGCCGTAGCCGACGTCGTCGTCCATCCCGAGGATGTTGGTGTACTTGTGATGCATGAAGTTGTGAGTGAACCGCCAGTGCTTGGACGCCCCGCTCATGTCCCACTCCCACGTCGAGGAGTGAATCTCGGGATCGTTCATCCAGTCCCACTGGCCATGCATGACGTTGTGGCCGATTTCCATGTTCTCGACGATCTTGGCCACGCCGAGGGTCACGGTGCCTGCCCACCACGCCGAGCGCTTCGAGCCTGCGGCCAGCATCAGACGGCCGGCGACCTCGAGTGCGCGCTGCGCGGCGATGGTGCGGCGGATGTAGCGGGAGTCGAGTTCACCGCGGGAGTCTTCGATGTCCTGCCGGATCGCGTCCAGCTCGTTGCCCAAATTTTCGATGTCCGCTTCAGTCAGATGCGTGAATGCGGGTACGTCGGTAATTGCCATCGTTCAGCCTCCTGTCAACTGCCTACGCTAGCGTAACCTACGATCCCGTAGGTTACTAGCCGGTAAAGCTCAGACATCCAGCACGCAATCGCCAGAAGCTGCGGAAACACACGTCTGCACCCGGTTGCCGGGCTCGTGCTCGACGCCGGTTCTCAGGTCCCGAACGTGCCCGTCGACGAGCCCGACGACGCAGGACTGGCAGATGCCCATCCGGCACCCGAACGGCATCCGGATGCCCGCGGCCTCCCCCGCATCCATCAGCGAGGTGGCGGCGTCGACCTCGACGGACTTGCCGCTGCGCTCGAACGTGACGGTTCCGCCCGTGCCGTGCACGGGGGCGCGCGTGGCCGCGAACCGCTCCAGGTGCAGCCTGTCGCCGGCGCCCGCAGCCGACCAGACGCGGTGCGCGTCGTCGAGCATCGCACCGGGACCGCACGCCCACGTCTGACGCTCGTGCCAGTCGGGTACGACCTCGGCCAGCTTGGCCAGGTCGAGCCGGCCCTCCGTGCGAGTCGACCGCACCGTCAACCGGTAGCCGTCATGCGCGTCGTGGAGCCGGGCCAGTTCATCGGCGAACATCACGTCGGACTCGGTCGGCGCCGAGTGCACGTGGACGACGTCGGTGATCTGGTCGCGGCGTGCGAGCGTCCGCAGCATCGACATCACCGGCGTGATGCCCGACCCCGCGGTCAAGAACAGCACCGACGCCGGTGCGGGGTCCGGCAGGACGAAATTGCCCTGCGGTGCCGCCAGCCGCACGATGGTCCCCGGCGTCACGCCTCCCACCAGATGACTGGACAGGAAGCCCTCGGGCATCGCCTTGACGGTGATGGTGATGGTCCGGTCCCGGGTGACGGGAGTCGAGGTCAGCGAGTACGACCGCCAGCGCCACCGACCGTCCATCAGCACGCCGATGCCGACGTACTGACCGGGCTCGTAGCCGAAGTGAAAACCCCAGCCCGGCTTGATCACCAGCGTCGCGGAGTCGACCGTCTCGCGGCGCACCTCGACCACGCGGCCGCGGAGTTCACGCGCCGACCACAGCGGGTTGGCCAGCTTCAGATAGTCGTCGGGCAACAGGGGCGTGGTGATGCGCCCGACGACCGAACGCAGTGCCTGCAAACCAGGATGCTTGTTGGCGCCCTTGGGAATTGGGCGAATGGTGTCGGCCACATTGGCCGCAATCTTGATCTCGTTCTTGGCCATGACGGCTCCTGCTCACCTTCGCCTGTATGTCCGCGAGCCGGCTCGCGGACAGCAACCTACGGTACCGTAACTTACCGCGTGCCAGCCAGGCCTCAGAGCAGCTCCAACAGAAACGGCAGCTCCTGGGTGGCGTACCAGGCCAGGTCGTGGTCCTGCGCGTCACCGACGGTGAGCTCGGCATCCTCGTCACCGAAATCCGCCAGGTCGACCACCTCGATCGCCGCCCTGACGGCCGGCTCCGCCGACGCGTTGTCGAGGTACGCGGCGACGACGTCGCCGACGCCGATCGGACCCGCCAACCTCACCACGGCGTCGTCGAGATCCGGACGGATCGTCGCGCCATCCACGTCGGCCACCAACACCGCCCGCCGCAGCGGCAGCCCACCATCGGTTCCCCCCTCGGCCGCCAGCAGTCGCAAGGACGCCAGCGCAGCCTCCCGCAACGCGACTTCCGCGAGTTCGTCGTCGTCGCCTTCTGCGTAGGACTCCCGCAGCGTCGGAGTGACGGCGAACGCCGTCCCGCTCAAGGCGTGCATGGACTGATCGGCGACGAGGCGCTGAAGCATGGCCAGGGTCGCGGGAATGTAGACACGCACCAGGGCAGACTAGCTGGCTACTCCCTGTCCCCGATCAACGTCGCGACATGGTCGGGCACGTACGTCGACGACGAACGCGGCGGTCGCTCATAGGTCCTGCTGACGACGGGTCGCTCCGGCAGCGTCACCCTCGGAAGGTCCACCTCGTGGTAGTCGATGGTGGACAGCAGATGGCTCATCATGTTCAACCGGGCGTGTTTCTTCACGTCGGACTCCACCACGTACCAGGGGCTCGCAGGGATGTCGGTGTGCGCCATCATCTCGTCCTTCGCCCGCGAGTAATCCTCCCAGCGGTACACCGACTCCAGGTCCATCGGGCTCAACTTCCACTGCCTGAGCGGATCGTCCATGCGGGACTTGAACCGGCGCAGTTGCTCGTCGTCGGACACGGAGAACCAATACTTGCGCAGGATGATGCCGTCCTCCAGGAGCATCTGCTCGAAGACCGGCGTCTGACGCAGGAACAGTGAATGTTGTTCGGGTGTACAGAAACCCATGACCTTCTCGACCCCGGCGCGGTTGTACCAGGACCGGTCGAACAGCACGATCTCGCCCTTGGCGGGGAGCTCCGCAACGTAGCGCTGGTAGTACCACTGGCCGCGTTCGGTGTCGTTGGGCGCAGGCAGGGCGGCAATCCTTGCGACCCGGGGACTCAGGTATTCGGTGATGCGTTTGATGGTGCCGCCCTTGCCCGCCGCGTCCCGACCCTCGAACACGACCGCGACGCGGGCCCCGGTGTGGCGGGTCCACTCCTGCAGTTTCACGAATTCGGTTTGGAGACGGAACAGTTCAGCCTCGTAGACGGCGCTGGGAATCTTCGGGTTCTTCGACTGCTTCGACTTCTTCGCAGCCTTGCTCTTGCCCATCGCCGAATCGTAATGCCATGGCAGCTACTGCGCGGCCTCCAGCAGCTCGTCGAGCGACTCCCGCAACAGGGTGGGCAGCATGTCGACGTCGCTCATCGCGTCACGATCGGCGTTGACGCCGAAGTAGAGCATGCCGTTGTAGGACGTCACACCGATGGCGAGCACCTGCTTGTTGAGCAGAGGCGGAACCGAATAGGTCTCCAACAACTTGGTGCCCGCGACGTACATCTGCTTCTGCGCGCCAGGCACGTTGGTGATCAACAGATTGAACTGTCGTGCCGAGAAACTGGTCGCAACCCGAGTTCCCATGGCGTGCAACGTCGGTGGCGCAAACCCGGACAGCGTGACGATGGTCCTGGCGTCGACGAGGCTGGCCGCCGTCGAATGCGATTCGGTGGCATGGGCGATCTGCGACAACCTCACCACGGCGTTGCCCTCACCGGTCGGCAGGTCGACGAGGAAGGGCGAGACCTCACTGATCGCCTGGCCTGGCCCCGACACGTCGAGCTCTGCCTCCGGGTACACCGACATGGGCACCATCGCCCGGATCGTCGACGTCGTGGTGACCGGCTCCCCGCGCGACAGCAGCCAGTTGCGCAACGCCCCGGCGATCACCGCGAGGATGACGTCGTTGACGTCGCAGTCGTAGCGCGCGCGCAGCTTCCGGTAGTCGTCGAGCTGATGCCCCGCGACCGTGAAGCGACGATTGCGGGACACCGTCGTGTTCAGCGGACTGCTCGGCGCCGTCCCGCGCGCCAGCGTCCGGGCGACGTCGGCGAACCTTCGGCCGGTCTCGGCCAGTTGCCCGGTGCTGGTGATGGTCTCCACGACCGCCGAACGCACTGCCGCCAACTGGGTGCCGGGCCGGGCGACGAACTCACCGACGGCGCCGACGGTCAACCAGGCGTCGCTGGGCTCCCGCGCCGGAATCCAGATGTCCTCACCGAACTCGGGAGCCTTCTGCGTGCGGTCGGCGATCACGTGGCCGATCTCCAACGCCGTCATGCCGTTGACCAACGCCTGATGCGACTTCGTGTAGATCGCGATGCGATTCTTGGCCAGGCCCTCGACCAGGTACATCTCCCACAACGGGCGGGACTTGTCGAGCGGCCGCGAGCCCAGCCGCGCCACCAAGTCGTGCAGTTGCGCGTCGCTGCCAGGAGACGGCAGGGCCGACCGCCGAATGTGATAGGTGATGTCGAAGTCGCGGTCGTCGATCCACACCGGGCGCGCCAGCCCGTTGACCACCTCGCGCACCTTCTGCCGGTACCGCGGAATCTGAGGCAAGCGCTGTTCGACCGTCGCCAACAGAGTCTCGTAGCTCAAGCCGTTGCGCGGCTTGCGCAGGATCGACAGCGACCCCACGTACATCGGGGTTGACGTGTTCTCGAGGTGATAGAACGACGCGTCGGCGGCCGACAACCTCGTCACCATGACCGCCACCTTCCCTCGCTCCACTCCCGATCCCCGTCACGGTAACCGGCGAAACCCGTGCGCCGCATTACGGGTGCGTGGACGTGTCCCCAGGCCGTGGGATCATGAATCGTCTGCTCCTCTCCAGCAGATGTCGTCCACCCGCATCGACCGCTGGAGAGCTGCCGTGACCGCATCACGCATACCGACTCGTCGTACCTCGTTCACCTCACCGGTCGTCGACTACGAGCCACCGCCGATCTCGCCTCAGATCGGACCGTGCCCGCCGCCGACATCGGCGGCCATGCACCGCCGTCACGCCCCGCGACCACTACGGGCGGTACCCGCCGCCACCCCGCACGACGGAGAACCACCCCCGCCGCAGGCCGCCGCCGTCTTCGCCGAGACCGCCCTTCGGCGGGTTCTCGAGGTGTCGGATCGACGCCGCCCCGTCGCCCAGTTGCGGCCACTCGTCGCACCGGCACTGTTGGACGCGGTGGCGGCGTTCACCAGAGCCGGTTCACGCGACGGCGCTGCCGTCCTTCGACGGGTGCGCCTGCGAGCGGTGCACGTGCTCGACGGCGAGGCGGCGGCCGCGGAGGTGTTCGCCACCTACTCGCGTGGGCGGCGCGTCCGCGCCATCGCCGGGCGCGTCGAACTCGTCAAGGGGCGATGGATGGTGGTCGCCCTGCAAGTCGGCTGATTCCCCCGACCCGCGTTCAGCCGCTCCGGCACGATTCGCGGCTCAGCCGCGGCGAGCCTTCGGTGGGCCGCCCCGCGTCTGGCGACGCGCCGCTTCCCGACGCTCGCGCCGTGAGCTACCCGTGGGCGCCGCGTGCCTGCCGCCGCCACCGTCGCGCTGAACCTCGGCCGAACCGTCCTCGGCCGGACCCGTATAGGTCATCGGCCGAGACTGCTCGTCGTCGATTCCCTTGACCCGCAACGCAGCTGGCGCCTGTCGGACCGGCTCGGGGACCACCTCGTCGGAGTCGGAGTCGGTGAGGGTGTCCACCTGGCTCGCCCTGGCGGCGGCGTCTGCGGCGAACTGCGCCAGGTTCGGCGGCGCTGCCGTCGCACCCACCTGCGACGCCGGGGCGGGCGCCGCCTGGACCTGGGCGTTGAACAGCAGACCGACCGACTCTTCCTTGAGCCCGTCGAGCATGCCCATGAACATGTCGTAACCTTCGCGCTGGTACTCCACCAGAGGGTCGCGCTGCGCCATGGCGCGGAGCCCGATGCCCTCCTTGAGGTAGTCCATCTCGTAGAGGTGCTCGCGCCACTTGCGGTCGATCGTGGTGAGCAGGACGCTGCGCTCGAGCTGCCGCATGGCGCCCTCGCCGCCGATGGCGGCCAATTCGGCCTCGCGCGCCGCGTAGGCCCGCCGGGCGTCCTCGATGAGCGCTTCGCGCAGCTCCTCACTCGTCAGCTCACCGGGCTCGCCGACCGCGTCCGAGTCGACCAGGTCGTGGTAGTCGATTCCCACCGGGTAGAGCAGCTTGAGCGCGTCCCACAGCGCGCCGAGGTCCCAATCCTCCGAGTAGCCCTCCGACGTCGCGCCGTCCACGTAGGCGTTGACGACGTCTTCGACCATCTGCTTGGCCTGCTGCTGCACTTCCTCGCCCTCGAGGATGAGCCGCCGCTCGGCGTAGATGACCTTGCGCTGCTGGTTCATCACCTCGTCGTACTTGAGGACGTTCTTGCGGACTTCGAAGTTCTGCTGCTCGACCTGCGTCTGCGCGCTCTTGATGGCCCGGGAGACCATCTTGGCCTCGATCGGCACGTCCTCGGGCAGGTTGAGGCGAGTCAGCAGCGACTCGAGCGTCGCGCCGTTGAAGCGCCGCATCAACTCGTCGCCAAGCGAAAGGTAGAAGCGAGACTCGCCGGGGTCACCCTGACGGCCCGCGCGACCACGCAGCTGGTTGTCGATGCGGCGCGATTCGTGACGCTCGGTGCCCAGCACGTACAGGCCGCCGACTTCGCGGACCTCCTTGGCCTCCGCCTCGACTTCGGCCTTCACCTGAGGCAGCACGTCGTCCCAGGCGGCTTCGTACCCCTCGGGGTTCTCGACGGGGTCAAGCCCACGGTCGCGCAGCCGCTTGTCGGCGAGGAAGTCCACGTTGCCGCCGAGCACGATGTCGGTACCGCGGCCGGCCATGTTCGTGGCGACGGTGATGGCGTTGCGCCGTCCCGCCTCGGCGATGATGTTCGCCTCCTGCTCGTGGAACTTCGCGTTCAACACGTTGTGCGGGATCCGGCGCTTGGTGAACTGCTTGGACAGGTACTCCGAGCGCTCGACGCTGGTGGTGCCGATGAGGACCGGCTGCCCCTTCTCGAAGCGCTCGCTGACGTCGTCGACGACGGCGATGTACTTGGCTTCCTCGGTCTTGTAGATCAGGTCGGATTGGTCGGTGCGGATCATGTCCCGGTTGGTCGGGATCGGCACGACGCCGAGGCCGTAGATCTCGTGCAGCTCGGCGGCCTCGGTCTGGGCGGTGCCGGTCATGCCGGAGAGCTTGTCGTACAAGCGGAAGTAGTTCTGCAGCGTGATCGTGGCCAGCGTCTGGTTCTCGGCCTTGATCTCGACGTGCTCCTTGGCCTCGATCGCCTGGTGCATGCCCTCGTTGTAGCGGCGGCCGACCAGCACGCGGCCGGTGAACTCGTCGACGATGATGACCTCGCCGTCGCGGACGATGTAGTCCTTGTCGCGCTGGAACAGCTCCTTGGCCTTGAGGCAGTTGTTCAGATAGCTGACCAACGGTGAGTTGGCGGCCTCGTAGAGGTTCTCGATGCCGAGCTGATCCTCGACGAACTCGACGCCGATCTCGTGAACGCCGACGGTGCGCTTGCGGATGTCCACCTCGTAGTGGACGTCCTTCTCCATCAGCGGGGCGAGACGCGCGAACTCGACGTACCAGTTCGACGCGCCGTCGGCGGGCCCGGAGATGATCAACGGAGTACGGGCCTCGTCGATGAGGATCGAGTCGACCTCGTCGACGACGGCGAAGTTGTGGCCGCGCTGCACCATGTCCTCGACGGTGTGCGCCATGTTGTCGCGCAGGTAGTCGAAGCCGAATTCGTTGTTGGTGCCGTAGGTGATGTCGGCTGCGTACGCCACGCGCCGCTCGTCGGGCGTCATCTGGCCGAGGATCACGCCGACGTCGAGGCCCAGGAAGCGGTGCACGCGACCCATCCACTCGCTGTCGCGCTTGGCCAGGTAGTCGTTCACGGTGACGACGTGCACGCCGTCACCGGAGAGCGCGTTCAGATAGGCCGGCAGCACACAGGTCAGGGTCTTGCCCTCACCGGTCTTCATCTCGGAGACGTTGCCGAAGTGCAGGGCGGCGCCACCCATGATCTGGACGTCGAACGGCCGCTGATTCAGCACCCGCCACGCGGCCTCACGGGCGACGGCGAACGCCTCCGGCATGATGTCGTCGAGCGTCTCACCACCGGCGACGCGCTTCTTGAACTCGTCGGTCTTACCGCGCAGTTCGTCGTCGGTGAGCTTCTCCACCTCGTCGGACAGGGAGTTGACATAGTCGGCGACCCTCTTGAGGCGCTTGACCATGCGGCCTTCGCCGAGACGGAGCAACTTCGACAGCACGCTAATTTCCCCTAAGCCTGGATGCGGCCTCGATGGGCCTCGAATCGCTTCAAACGAGGTCCATCGTAGGTGACCGGCCGACCCGGCCGGCCGAACGCGCCGCACAGGGCGGTCGCGCCGGCCGCGGGTGACTACCGGCTAGGACAGCCGGATGAGTCCGTAGTCGTAGGCGTGACGCCGGTAGACGACGGTCGGCTTGTCGGTTTCCTTGCAGTGAAACAGGAAGAAGTCGTGGCCGACGAGCTCCATTTCGTAAAGCGCGTCGTCGACGGTCATGGGTGTGGCGGTGTGCTCCTTGGTCCGCACGATCCGACCGGGTTCGTGGTCATCGAGGGCCGGGCTCTCGTCTTCGACGGGCGCCGACAGCGGCTCGACGAGACGGGTGATCGCGGTGGCCTCGGCGAGCGAGACGGGCGTCTTGTCCCCGTAGTGAATCTTGCGACGGTCCTTGCTGCGCCGGAGTCGGTTCTCGAGTTTGCTTACCGCCGATTCCAGCGCCGCGTAGAAGCTGTCGGCGCAGCCTTCGCCGCGCGCAACGGGTCCTCGGCCCCTGGCCGTGATCTCGACGTGTTGGCAGTTCTTGCGCTGCCTGCGATTGCGTTCGTGGTCGAGTTCGACGTCGAACAGGTAGATGGTGCGGTCGAAGCGCTCGAGGCGAGCCAGCTTCTCGGAGACATAGGTTCGGAAGTGATCGGGAACTTCGACGTTGCGGCCCTTGACGACGACCTCGGCGTGGGGGCCGTCGTGCGACTCCTCCTCAGCGCCCACCATCGTTGACTGGTTGGTGTCCACGGATTGTATTGACATACTTGGCAACTCGCTTCCTCTTCGGCGGAGCACGCGCTGAGGCGTGCCGACAAATAACAGGAGCGCAGCGAGGGAACCCGAACGAAGTCCGCCCGCGGCGCAAGGTGTCGAGAGCTCACCTCCTCGCTTTTCGGGCGATGTGGCGCCAATGGTTCTAGACGCCGCCGTGAGTCGTTCACGGGTGGTTGGTCCCGACGGTAGTCCGTGTTCACCCGCCTGTGCCACATATTCGGCACACGTGTTTTTAGTTCTTCATTCCGGTTTGATCTCACGGTAATTTGACGGCTCCGCCGGACGCGGGATCAGGCGTGTGCGACCGCGAGGACCGCGGCAACGCGCGCTCCGTCCGTTTGCAGGACGTGGACCGACTCCCGGGCGGTGGCACCCGTCGTCACGACGTCGTCGATCAGAAGCACTTCCCCACCCACGGCCCCGCGGACCCTGAGCCGGCCAGCGATGTTCCGCTCCCGCTGCCCGGGCGACAACCCCACCGAATCGCGGGTGAAGGCCCGCATCCGCAAGGCCGCGACGACGACGACCCCTGGGACGGCGGCGGCTTCTGCGATGGCCGTCACCGGGTCACCACCCCGCCGACGCGCCGCCGATCGCCTGGTGGGCGCGGGGACCAGCGTCAGGGGCGCCTCGACGACGCCCCACGTCAGCAGGCGAGTCAGTCCCGCGGCGACCGCCGTCGCGAGTGGCCCGACGAGGTCGGCGCGGCCGTGTTCCTTCATCGCGATGATCGCTGCGCGCCGCGGCCCTGCGTAGCGGCCGAGGGAGAACACGGGCACGCCCGGGTCGAGGCGCGGGGTGATCACCAACGGTTCGTCGGTGTGCACGGTCAGCGTTCGCGCGCAGGTCTCGCACCATCGCGTGCCCGGCGCGCCGCATCCGCCGCACTCCAGCGGAAGGACGAGGTCGAGCAGCATGGGGTAAGTGTGGCGGCCGGGTCCGACACGGCTCGTTCTTCCCGCCGAGTGTGAAGTCATGCCACGCATTTCGGCGAAATGGCGCGAACAACTTCACACTCGCGGGGGCTTTGGTCGAAGTGTTTCCATCGCGCGCGTATGCAAATCTCGCAGCATTCAATCCACCCCGAACACAAGGCGGCGAGGGGCGGACAAGTCGCTCAACGGGCTGGGCTGCCTGCAGGACCTTCGAAAGTCGCAAGTAGGTCTTGGACCGATCCCGACAACAGGTGCGAGAGCTTCACCAGCACGGCAACGCCGATACGCCCCCGCGCTTTGGCTACCAAGTCTTCCGAGTTACGGAGGGACACATACCCGTCCGCGTCCGGTTCATCGATTGAGTAGCCGGGCGCTAGCTGCTCCTCCCCTGCAGCGAACTTGAGACGAGCAAGCCCGCGCTTAGCACGCACACTCGCTCCGAAGACACCGAAGAGATACCGCTCAATGGTCCGCAACGAAGTTGCGTAAAGCTCGAACTGCTCTGGGAGCGAACGTTCGGCCACGGAAAGCGTGAATGAGTCTTCTCCGTCGCTCCGGATATAGAATCGGATCTCTCCGCCCGGATTCGTCCAAAATATGGCAGCGTCAGACGATCCTGCAGGAGTAAAACCGTAACCTGCCATCGCCGCCCATTCGATGAGCTCGTTGGATATTTTTACTCGTGTCACTCCAGAACCCCATCGAGTTTCCGAATCGGTACCTTTTGACCGAATTCATCGTAAATTAGCACTTGGAGCGCTCCGCCATCACGCCCAAACGCGGGGGCAATCTCCGAGACCTCGATCTTCCAACCGTCAGGCAGGTTGACAAGGCGAAAATCGTTGTAGGGCTCGTTCAATGAGGCAACCGGCAGGCCTCGCTCTTCGAACGACGGCGGTACCCCGTCTGGCATGACTCCAAGATAAGCGCCATTGTCGTCACCGATTCGATCGAGGTACGGCCCATAGTCTCGGAGGTACGCGTCGCCGGAGTCGTAAATTACTCGAGAACCCGGGACGGCACCGTCGTTGGGCGGGTACGCCTGCCATTGTTCACCGTCAGGGCCGAGCTTGTTATACCTGTCCTCATACTGGTCTTTGGTAAAAGGTGTTCCATCGACATCGTGGCCATAGGGCTCGTCGGGATGCTCGACTAGATCGAACGTTCTGCTGTTGATTTCAGTTTGACTGGGATAGTCGTCGCCGATCCAATGGCGTTCAAGCGGCTCGCCGTAATGTGGATCGTCGGGTTTGTCGTCAATTCGATGCCAGCCATCACCGTCCGCCTCATGCGAGTGCACCGGATCGTGGACACCACCGTTCGAATGGTCGCCACCACCATGTCCACCGTGATCGCCTCCCGACGAGTCATGGCTGCCATGTCCCGTGCCGTCGCCCGACCCGTGCCCGGACCCGCTCGAACCACCGGCACCGTCGCCCAACTCTCCGCTGTGTGCGCCGACGCTGACGGGAACCTTGTCGTCGGCCCCGGCAGAAGAGGACAGCCCACCGTCGTGGCTGGCCGCAGCGGGAGGTTCACTCATGGCAGGCCCTGATTCGAAGGGGCCTCCCGGTGGGCGCGAGGGATTGCTTTCCGCGACCTGCGCCGGCTCGGAGCCATGAGGTGGGGGCAGGGGTGCGTCGGCATGCGGCGGCGGGGGTTCCGAGGCATGCGGCGCGGAGGGAGCATCACCGCGCACTGGCGCGGGCTCTGCTGGCGATGGCGAAACCGGCTCTGCCGCATGCGGTTCCGGTGCAGGAGTCGGATGCGGCGCGGTGTCGACCGGTGCACGCCCACCGGAAGCGTCCGGGCCGGGGGCGGCCGGAGCGTCCACCGGCGGCCGCCCCGTCGGCGCCGACTCCCCCGGCCCGGCGCCCGGCCTCGAACTCTCGGGCACCTTGATGCCGTCGAGGTCACTGCCGACACGGCCGGCCTGAGTGGCGATGGACTTCGATTCGCCGGACGCGACCCCGAGACCGGGAATCCCGTCGCGGGCAGCACCGGCCGCCGCCCGCTCCTCGGCCGAGGCCGCCCGTCCCGCGATCCCAGCGCCGTCGGCGGCAGCGTCGGCCTCGCCTGCCCCGGGAATCAAGAACGAGGCAACCTGGGCCGCGTTGTACCCCAAGGCGCGGAAGGGATGCCCGTTTTCTACGTCCTTCCAGTCGAAGACACCCTTCGCAGCGTCGAGAGCACCCTGTGGGTCGCTAGCGATCTTCTCGGCCAACAGGGCCGGATTCGTCAAGACGGCGGCGGTCTCGCCCAATCCCTCCCACGTCTTCGCCGCTCCGGACGGGTCGTAGAGGAACCGCGTCGGATCCAATTGTCCGATGCCCTGAGCGGTCTCGGCGACGAACTTCAGGGCCCCCTCGGACCCGTCGACGATCGCGTTGAACTGGAACGCCAGCGCACCTCCGACGTCCTGACCCAGGACGCTGGTGAACTCCTTGGTCGCCCACGCCTCGAGCGAGTTGGTCGCGGAGTCCAGCTCGTTGATCCCCTGGTCGAACACTTTGGTGAGTGCGTCCGCTTCGCGCTTCATGTTGCCGAGCACGGTCTTGATCTCGTCGGCGATCTTCTTGATCTCGTCGAGCGGGTTGTGTCCGGTGAAGATGCCGCCGATGGTCTCCAGCACCCCGGCCGGACTGAGCTGATGCAGAAGGTTGCGGACGGCGTTTTGGGTGCCTTCCACCGTGCCAGCGAATCCGTCGACGGAGGTCGCCAACGTTTGTGCTCCGCTGGCGATATTCGTCAGGCCGCCGCTGATCTTCCCGAGAGCGTCGGTCATCTGGCCCGACTCGGGAATCTGCTGGGCGCTCAGGCCGGGCCCCGCCGCCTCGACCTGCCCGGCGAGGCCGGTGATCGTCGTGGCGAAGGTTCGCCAGGCGCCCGCGGCGGCGCGCATCTCGCCGGGGTTGCCGTCGGGCCATACGTCGCCGACGAACGCCTCCACCAGCGCCCAGCCCATTGGCGCGGCGATGCCGGAACCCAGCGGCGGCGGCATGCCCGGCGCGGTGAACCCCGCCGGAGTGGCCGGCGCGGGGACCGCCGACGTGCCTCCCCCGACGGTCGAGGATGCATTGGCGTGGCCGTAGTTCGCCGCGGAGGTCTGGATGCCAAATCCCACCCGGCGGCTCGCGTTGACGGCCGACGCGGCGGCGTCGAGCAGCGCCTTGCCTGAAGAGGTGTACCCCTGGGCGAAGACCAGACCCGCGGCGTCGTGTCCGAACAACGCGCCGGCGCCGGACAGGGACGAGTCGAGGGAACCGACGGCGGTGGCAATGGCGTCGCCCTCGCCGGCGACGGTCGTACCCATCCCCGCCAGGACAGCCGGATCCACCGAGATGGGTGGTGCCACGCCCTAGCCCCAGTTGCGCACGTTTGCCTGCGCGGCGCTGGAGTAGTTCTCGTGGGCACCCTCGGCGATCTGACGCAGACGCGCGAGCGCGTCGCGCATCTCCTGGGCGCCGTGATCCCACTGCTGTTGCGCCGACCGCTCGGCGTCCCCGCCGTCGCCATACCAGGACGTGCCCAACGAGGCGACCGAACTCCTGGCCTGAGCCAGGTGGGCTTCCAGCTGGGAGTCGAATTCCGACATTCGGTCGACGACCGCCAGCAGCGCCGCGGGGTCGACTTGGAAGCCGCTCACAGGCCGACCTCCGACACACGGGCGGCACCTGCCGCGTCGGATGCGTCGTACCGTTGCGCCGCGTCGCCCAGTAGCCCGGACATCTTCGCGAGCCCGTCGACTACTTGTTGGGCGCCGTCGTGCCATTCCCGCCACACCGCGTCGTACGCCGACGCGGCCTCGCCCGACCATCCCGGGCCAAGCAATCCGGATACCTCACCGTCCAGCGAGCCAAGGCCGGCGCGCAATCCGGTGGCCACCGACTCCAGTTCACCTGCCACCGCGCCAAGCACGGATGACGTCACGTGCAGATCCGACATCGAAATTCACCCCCGCTAGATCGCCGACCCGTTCAGGGTAACTCGATGCGGAGAGGGCCAAATGCACTGAATCAGAACACTTTTGACAGCGAACTCACAGGATTTTGGTGGGTTCCAATCAGCCTGGAAGTACCGGAATGGCCCCCGCGACCATGAGCGGGCGCACCTCGGTCCACATCAGGTCGTTCTCGGCGGCCGATCCCGAAAGCTGCAATACGCCACGCTGATCGGCGACGTACAGCGTGGACGGATTCGCCGCGACGGTCGACACCGGCGCCAGCAGGTTCCGGCTTGGACCGTCGGAGTTGACGCCGTCGAGGTTGACGTAGGAGACCGGGTGCTGCGGATCGGTTCGGCTGACGACGATGTCGTCACCGGTGCGCCAGGACAACGACACCGCCGTGTCGCCCAGACCAAATCCCAGTCGTCGCGGGTAGGTCAGGGCGTACAGCCCACCCTGAGTCTGTTCGACCCCGGCCAGGATGACCTGGCCGTTGACAACCATCGCCGCGCGGGTGCCGTCTCGCGACAGTTGAAGTTCCGACACCGGGCCGGGGAACTTCGTGAAGACGGCGGTGGCGTCGACGGGGATTCGGGCGGGCTGACCCGAGGCCGCTTCCTGGATGACGCGGACGATGTTGTTGCCGTCCACCACGACCCAAATCGCGTCGTCCAGAGACCAACTGGGGCGTGACAGCGTGCGGCCGTCGATGGCTTGGGAGGAGTCCCCTCCGAGCTGGCCGATCCACAGCGACGACGCCATGTCCGGGGCACCCGGTCGCAGCGTCACCACCGATGCCACCTCTTGGCCGCTGCGCGACAAGGTGGCGGCCGTCTGCCCCGGCAGGTTTCCGAAGGAGCCCGCCACCCGCGGTGCCTTTTGACCGTCCAGCGACACCAGCGACCCGCCGATGAGAGCGTGCAACCCCGCGGCGGCCCCGGGGTCCGCGCCGGGGTCGGTGGCCGCGACGTCGGAGGAGTTCCACCCCTCGGCGAACCGGTCGTCGAGCGCCGCACCGTCGGCGTTGATCACGTAGGGTCCGTTGACACCGGCCCTGTTCAGCGTCCAGATGATCTGTGCCGCAAGCAATTGCCGTGAATGCGGATCAGTCGTCGACAAGTTTTCGAGGTCGACCCGTGCACCGCCGTAACCCCGCCCGACACCGGTCTTTCCACCGTCGGCCCTGGTCACCGGCCCCCGCAACCGCAGCGGCGCGCCAAGCAGGTTGCGCACGGTGTTTGCCATCTCCGGCCGCGGGCCGGACACCAACTTGCTCACCAATTCGGTGGGCAGCTGGTCCGGATCCGACACCGCGACGTAGCGCGGATCGGGAACGACGGTCTTGCCGGTCGGGTCGACGAAGTACAGCGTGCTGCGCTTGTAGGTGGCCAAGAACTGCTGCCAGTCCAGGAATACGCCGTTGGGCAACTTGTCGATTCGCCAGCCGCCCGGGGTCTTCACCAGTTCGATCGGTCCGGGGTCGGGCAGCGCACCGTCGCCGGTCTCGAACACCCCCATGTCGGAAAGGGACCCGAGGATGTCGGCCTTCATGGTCACCGAAACACGATCGGGCTGACGGGTTTCGACGAACACGACCCGGTCGATCAGCAGCGCGCTGCCCGCGTCGTCCCATTCGTTGGACGCCGACTCGGTGAGAAACTGACGGGCGGCCAGATGACGGTTCGCAGGATCGGCCGTCGCCTTGAGGAACTCACGCAGCAGGACGTCGGGATCCATGCCCGGGGTCGGAGTCGGCAGACTCGGCGGGGCTGGGCGGTCCATGGTGCCGAGCGCTTGCGGCGCCGACGAACTCGGCACACCCGCACACCCGGTCAGGGTCAACGCGACAGTCAGAATCAGCGTGATGGCGACCAGCGCGCGTCTCACGCGCGTTCCCCGGCGGTTTCCCGGTCGCGCGTCGGCGTGACCGACGGCTTGTCCTGGCCAATGGGCTTGAGCGGCAACGGGCTTGCCGTCACCTTGTGGCCGCGCACCAACGGCAACGTCAACCGGAAGCAGGCACCCTTGCCCGGCTCTCCCCACGCCTCGAGCCTGCCTTGATGCAGCCGCGCGTCTTCGATGGAGATGGCCAGCCCCAGCCCGGTCCCACCGGAGCGGCGCACCCGCGACGGGTCCGAGCGCCAGAACCGGCTGAACACCAACTTCTCCTCACCGGGGCGCAGCCCGACACCGTAGTCGCGCACCGTGACCGCGACGGTGTCCTCGTCGGCCGCCATCCGAATCCGCACCGGCTTGCGCTCGGCATGGTCGATGGCGTTGGCGATCAGATTGCGCAGGATGCGTTCCACCCGCCGCGCGTCGACTTCGGCGATGACCGCCTCCGACGGCATGTCCACGACCAGCTCCACCGAGGCGTCCTTGGCGAGGTGACCGACGTTCTCCAGGGCGCTTCCCACCGTCAGCCGCAGATCCTCGGACTCCACCGACAGCTCCGCGACGCCCGCATCGTGGCGGGAGATCTCGAGGAGGTCGCTGAGCAGCGTCTCGAACCGGTCCAGCTCGCTGACCATCAATTCCGTCGCGCGTCGCAGCGCGGGTTCGAGGTCGTCGCTGTGGTCGTAGATCAGGTCCGCGGCCATGCGCACGGTGGTCAACGGCGTACGCAGCTCGTGACTGACGTCGGAGGTGAAGCGGCGCTGCAGGTTTCCGAATTCCTCCAGCTGGGTGATCTGACGCGACAGGCTTTCGGCCATGTCGTTGAACGACACTGCCAGTCGGGCCATGTCGTCCTCGCCGCGTACCGGCATCCGCTCGGTCAGGTGCCCCTCGGCGAACCGCTCGGCAATGCGCGACGCCGACCGCACCGGAAGCACGATCTGCCTGGCTACCAGAAGCGCGATCGCGGCGAGGAGCCCCAGCAGCACGATGCCGCCGGTGGCCATCGTGCCGCGCACCAACGCGATGGTGCTCTCCTCGTTGTTCAACGGAAAGATCAGGTAGAGCTCGAGATTGGTGACCGGCGACGACGTCGGGCTGCCGACGATCAGCGCCGGCCCCGAGAAGCCGTCGGTGTTCACCGTGGCGTATTGGTAGCTGACCTGTCCGGCCTTGACGAAGTCGCGAAGCGCCGTAGGGATCTGCTGCACCGGTCCCGCCGCGGTGGCGGCTCGCGGCCCGTCGCCGGGCACCACCAGCACCGCGTCGAAGGCGCCGGCGAGTCCCGCCCCCGAATCGACCTTGCGGTCGACGAGCGTGTTGCGCGCCAACTGAAGACTGCTGTCCAACGAGCGAGTTTCCTCGCCTCCGACGATTCCGCTGACCGTCGTGCTGGCTCGCTCGATTTCCTCGGTGGCTGCACGCACCTTGATCTCGAGGATGCGATCGGTGATCTGACTGGTCAGCACGAAGCCGAGCACCATGATGACGGCCAGCGACAGCCCGATGGTGAGCGTCACCACCCGAAGTTGGAGGGAGCGTCGCCACGCGAAGCCGAGTGCTCGGCCCAACGTGCCGAGACCCCGCAGCATCGGAGCCGAGCGGCTCCGAATGCGTCGGCGGGAACCCCAGATCACGGGGGTCCGGCCTTGTACCCCACTCCTCGAACGGTGAGCACCACCTGCGGGTTCTCCGGATCCGTCTCGACCTTGGCGCGCAACCGCTGGACGTGCACGTTCACCAGCCGGGTGTCGGCGGGATGCCGGTAACCCCAGACCTGTTCGAGCAGCACATCCCGAGTAAACACCTGCCGCGGTTTACGTGCCAGCGCCACCAACAGGTCGAACTCCAGCGGCGTCAGGGAAATCTGCTCTCCGCCGCGGGTGACCTTGTGCGCGGGCACGTCGATCTCGACGTCTGCGATCGACAGCATCTCGGCCGGACCGTCGTCGTTGCGGCGCAGCCGGGCGCGGACCCGCGCGACGAGCTCCTTCTGCTTGAAGGGCTTCATCACGTAGTCGTCGGCCCCGGATTCCAGGCCGAGCACCACGTCGACGGTGTCCGTCTTGGCCGTCAGCATGACGATCGGAACACCGGAGTCGGCGCGCAGCACGCGGCATACGTCGATGCCGTTCATGCCGGGCAACATGAGGTCGAGCAAGACCAAGTCCGGCCGCAGTTCGCGAACCGCCGTCAACGCTTGGCTGCCGTCAGCGACCACCGCGGTGTCGAAGCCCTCGCCCCTCAAGACGATGGTGAGCATCTCGGCGAGCGACGGATCGTCGTCGACGACCAGAATCCTTTGCCTCATGGTGCCCATCGTGTCACCGAAACGCGACAAACCTGAGTTACCACACCGGGCGTTTTGCCCGCAGATCAGGCAGTGAGCGCCTGCGCCAATTTCTGGGGGACCACGTCGGGTCCGGCGACGGCCCAGCGCCCCTGCCAATTCGCGGCGGCCAGCGCGGCGTAGGCAGCGCTGGTTCGACGCTGAAGGCCGTCGTCGCGCTCGTATGCGTCGCGCGTGCGATCGGCGTCGGCCGCCTCGCGACGCAACGCCCGTTCGGCGGCCAACTCGGTCGGTACGGCGAGCAACACCTGCCAATCGGGCTGCGGCATGGCGAACCGCGCGAACTCGAGTTCGGCGACCCAGGCGACGACGCTTCCGTCCACCTCCTGGTGCAACCGCGCCGCGCTGTACGCGGCGTTGGACGCGACGTAGCGATCCAGGATCACGACGTCGTGTCCGGCGCAGAGCCGTTCGATCTCGGGCTTGGCGTCCGCGCGGTCGAGGGCGAACAACGTCGCCATGGCGTACACCGAGGACGACAGGTCGCCGTGCTGGCCGTGCAACGCCTCGGCTGCGATGTCCGCGTGCACGGATTGGTGGTAGCGCGGAAATGCGAGGCGGGCGACGGTCTTGCCCGTCGACTCGAAGGACGCCTGCAGGCCGTCGGTCAGCGTCCGCTTCCCGGCGCCGTCGACCCCCTCGATCGCGATGAGCACGGGGCGAGCGTAACTGGTGCGGTTGACGCCCCTCGTGCGCCGATAGGCTCGGACGAGTGGGGCAGTCGGTGGAAGTCGTGGTGTCGGAGTTGGCCTCGGCATCTGCGCGACGGAAAGCTGCCGCGCAGAGCCTGCGCGACGGGTTGTCGAGCGTGAACGACGAGACCACGCAGTTGCTGGGCGCGGGATGGAAGGGCGCGGCTGCCTCCGCCTACGCGCCACCATGGCTTCACCAAGGGCCCGACTGCAGGATCCAGATCGGCGACTCCCACTGAAGCAGCTGATGCAGATGTCCCGGTCGGTCTCTTACGACGGCCCTACCAGAGCAGGTCGACGACGCCAAAGCCCATACAGCACAGCTCATCTCCGCCGAGAGTTAGAACGTCCCACAATTGGGCGCAGTCGGCACGCCGTTGAACCGGTCGGCGATCCACTGCATCGCGGATTCGCCGTCGACGAGCATCGGTAGGGCGTGGTTGATCACCATCTTGTTGAGGAATGGTGGCTGCTCGTTGGTGCGGAACTCGACGTCGGCGCCCTTGGCGCACCAATCCCGGCCGAGCTGGTTCGCCGCGGTCCACGGCACCAACGGGTCGAAGCGGTTGCTGTTGATCAACACTGGTGTCGTCGGCCTCAGATATCCGAGGCGTTGCATGTCGAACAGGGATTTGAACGGCTCCTCGGCGACCAGCGCAGTGATGTCCTCGGTGAAGTACGGCTGTAGGTGCCGGAACATGAACTTGGAGGCTGTCTCCGCGATGCACTGGTCCTGCACCTTCTGCAGCAGATCGGCGCCGCGCGGCGTCATCTTCGACCGGATCGCGTCGCCGAATTCCGGATAGGTCGTGATGACCGAGTTGAGTGCGTAGCCGACCACCCCGACCAACGCGCTGCCGTCGGCGTACGGGAAGAGTTCCTTGAGGTCGGCGGGTGGCGCACCCGCGTAGGTTCCCACGATCGTGAGATCGGGAGCGTAGGTCGGTGCGAGTTCTGCCGCCGACGCCGCCGCTCCCCCGCCCTGCGAATATCCCCAAAAGGCAGTCGGGCCATGGGGATCCAAGGACGTATCGGGTAAGCGCATCGCCGCCCGGCCCGCGTCCAGGCCGGGCGTACCGAGTCCTTGGTAGTCGGTCATGACGATGGCGAAACCACGGGCCACCATCGTCGCGACGAACAGCTCTTCGTAGTTGAAGGAGAAGTCCAGATACGGGGCGAAGTGAATGCCCTGGTTGAACTGTCGCGACGGCGCGCACTGGTCACCCTGCCCCTGCGTGCCGGGTCCGTAGACGATCAGCGGACGTGGGCCGCGCCCCGGCCAGTCGTTGAACGGCTCGAAGTACGTTCCGGTGACGGCCATCGGATTGCCGCGAGCATCGGTGCTGCGGTACATGATTCGCGTACCGGTCGCCATGATGGCACCCAGTTGCCCGGAGGGCTCGAGCACCAGCCGTGAGGGCTCGGTGCGAATCAGGTCGCCGGGCTGCCCGGGCGGCAACGGTTCGGGCGGAGTGTAGAACGCGGTGTACTCGTCTTCGTTGTACTTCGGATCACGCACGTCGTTGGTGGGATCCGCATGCGACGAGGGCGCCGCCACCAGGGTTGCCATCGACAAGAGGACAAGCAGAACTCCCGCTACCCGGTGCATGATGGCCGTACCGTAACACTTGGTGTGCTTTCGTCCGGCGTTCAACGAGCCACCGCGCGAAAATGCCTATGACAAAACGGCATTGGCCGACACCAGTCGAGACGGACGAACGGCCCCGACCCACCGAAGTGGGGCAAGGCCTTCAGGAGCTGCTACAGAGCAACCGCACACATAAGCGGTAGTACTCGTCGCAGTACTCGGGCTTGGCGTCCGCGCGGCCGGGGGCGGACAACGGTCCTGCCCGGCGCCGTCGTCAGCGCGGCGGGCGAAGCCGGTACGCCGGATGCCCCGCGTGCGCCGATCGCCCCGGACGAGCAGGGCAGCACCTCAGTCGCGCGGATCGACGGGATTGATCCGGTTGACGATAAGCGGGTCGGCATTGGTGAACGGGAACCGCGGCAAGTCGTCGACGTGCATGTTGAACGTGGCGGCCAGCACTTCCCTCGAGTACGCACTGGCAGACGCGCGGTAACCGATGTCGGCCGGCGTCGGCTGGTCGAAGAAGATCGCGAAGTGCAGGTCCGGGGCGTCGAACACCTCGATGTGGTGCGGGTAGGCGCGGGGAATGAAGTACATGTCCCCCTCTTTGAGATACCAGGTGTCAAGTGAGCCATCGGGATTCATCAGCGTCATCCGCGAGCTTCCGGTTGCGACGTAGCCCATCTCGGCCGTCGACGGGTGCCAGTGCGGCTCGCGCATGCCGTCTTCGCGGATCCTCAGGGAGTACATCGAGAGGTCCTTGAGGGCCGGCCAGAACTGCACGCGAGCCAGCCGGGCCGAACCGACGGCGCTTCCCACCGGCGGGCTTTGCGCTTCGACCGCGAACTTGTGCGGGTCGTTGAAGTGGGCGTTGGGCGGTATCACCGGGTCGCCGACGCGTGCCGCCAGGCGTCGGTCGCCGGTGTCGCGACGCATGGTGGCGAAGTCAGACGCCGGGAGGTCGTAGGTGTTGCCGAGTACGGCATCGGTCATCGCACCGAATGCGGCCCCCAAACCGAAGTCCTCCGGGCGCTCGTGCCGGAACGCGAGGACGAATTCGGCCGGGTCGTCTCCGATGTTCTCGATGTGGTGCAGTGAGCCCGAGTCGACGTGGAACATCTCCCCCGGGCCGACGACGAACGGGGAGAACTGGCTGCCGCTGTCGAGCACCGACACCAGTGACGTGCCGGAAATGCAGTAGGTCAACTCATTTGCGTTGGCATGCCAGTGCGGGGTGCGCATGGCACCGGGGTTGATCACCAAATGCTTGATCGACATCCCCGCCAGGATGGGCAGTTCGTTGGCGGTGACGCGGCGCATGGATCCCAGATCCGATTCCTCCACGATCTCGCCGTCGAGCAGCGAGAGCGAATGTGCGTTGCGGTCGAGCCTCGCGGTCATGTGTCATCCCTTTCTCACCCAGCACACTGCGGTCATCGTGAGTACGCCGCCCAGGTCTGGGCGTAACCGGCATTGGTTTGCCATTCGGCGAATACGGCGGAATCGGTGCGCAGCATCAGTGGAACGGCCAGATCGCTACGTCGGCCGGCGACGAGCCGTTGCTGATCCATCCACCACTGCGGGTGGGCGCCGGTCACGATGTCCAAGCTCACCACCTCCGCCGCGTCGACGGATGCGACGACCGGGGCCTCGGCGTCGACCGGGTTGACGGTGAACACCCCACTGGAGCCTTGGGCCCCGTTGCCCACCGCGTTGGCGACTATGCAGTAGGCCTGACTGGTCTTGGCCGCGGCGTACCACAGGCACATGGTGTTGGCCGGAAAGCCGTGTGCGAAGAGGCCTTCCGATTCCTGCAGGGGTCCGCCGTAATTACCGGTCCAGTTCGTCGGAGCCGCGATCAGATCAGCCCGACGGACGCTGAGCACGCCGCTCGCCTCGGGAAACCGTAGGTCTTCGCACAGCAGCAGGCCGATCCGTCCGATGTCGGTCTCAAAGACCGGTAGGTCGTCGCCAGGATTGGCCCATCCGTAGGACGCGTCGAGATGGCATTGGCGATAGGTTCCCGCCAGTTTGCCGTCTGGCTGGACGAGCAGCGCGGTGTGGAAGAGTTGGCCGTCGGCGCGCTCCACGTGACTACCCACCACGAAGCTGCCAAGCCGAACTGCGAAGTCCGACAACACCTGCACAGTGCGTCCGAATCCAGATTCGGCCACGTCCGCCGCCGCAGCGGCATCCTTCGGGACGCCGTGGATGGTGAATGCGGGGAACACCACCAGCCCACCGGTGGTCTCGACCGACTGCAGCGCGAGAACCTGCTCGTTCGCCCGGGCGATGTTGCCGTCACCGTCGCCGGCGACGACGGCATATTGCACGGCCGTGACGGTGATCGCGTGGGACTCCCGGGATGCCCGAGTGTCGCTGGGCGACTTGAAGAATGCGAGATCGCCGTAGAGCTCCGGTCGACGCCGGGTCAGCGTGGCCTTCTGGTCGTTGACGTAGAGGGAGGGGTCGATCTCGCCGTAGAGGATGGCGCCCGGGTTGGCCGCAGTGAGGTTCTGCTGGGTCGCGGGCAGGTGTCCCGTCCGCCGGCCGTCACCCTGCCAGATCGATGCCGAACCACCGTAGACCACCGAAATCCCAGTCGTGGGATTGCTTTCCACGTTGTTGCGATCGGCGGCCACCATCGCCAGACCGTTCCACGCCGCCAGCTGTTGGACGGCGGCGATCGTGGAGTGGTTGCCTGCCGACTCCGCAGTGAGCTGAGTGAGTACCCGATCGCTGGAGCAGATGTAGGCGATCAGATCGGCACCCTTGAGTGCGGCCAATCGGCCCGGTTCCCAGTAGGTGTCGTCATAGCAGATGACCATGGCGATTCGGCCGAGCTCGGTGTCGAACACCGGGTAGCCGGTGTTGCCGGGGGTGAACCACATGACGTCGCTGGGGTTCAGCCCATTCTTGCGGTACTTGCCGATGTAACCGTCGGGTCCGATGAGCGCACCGGTGTTGTAGGTCAGCGTCGTCGCGGGGTCGATCTCGGCGATACCGATGGCCACGTGGCAGCCGTACTTGGCGCAGACCGACGCAACCGCATCGGTGCCGGCGCCTGGCACGGAGTCCATGTAGGGCAGGAACTGCTCGAGATCGCGATAGATGTACCCCGAGAGGGCTGCCTCCGGCAGCACGATGAGCTTCGCTCCGGCAGCCGCCGCTTCGTCGACGACTGCACACGCTCGCTTGATGTTTCGTTCCAGCTCGAACAGCTCGGGATTGAACTCGACGGCGGCGACCTTGAACGGAGCGAGCGATGCCATGAATCTCCCCAGTCTCAGGCGTCCCCAGAGGCTAGTGCCTGCGGCCAACTCCGATGACTGAAAAGGGATTATCAACAGCGCAAAGAGCCCCTGGCACACGGGGTGCCAGGGGCTCTCGTTCGACGCGGCTACCTTAGTAGCGGTAGTGCTCCGGCTTGTACGGGCCGTCGACGTCGACGCCGATGTACTCCGCCTGCTCCTTGGTGAGCTTGGTCAGCGAGCCGCCGAGTGCCTCGACGTGGATCTTGGCGACCTTCTCGTCGAGGTGCTTGGCGAGGCGGTAGACCTCGTTGTCGTACTCGTCGTTCTTGGTCCACAGCTCGATCTGGGCGATGACCTGGTTGGAGAAGCTGTTGCTCATCACGAAGGACGGGTGTCCGGTCGCGTTGCCCAGGTTCAGCAGACGTCCCTCGGACAGCACGATGATCGAGTGGCCGTCGGGGAAGATGAACTCGTCGACCTGCGGCTTGATGTTGATCCGGCGGATGTCCTTGTCGCGCTCCAGGCGAGCCATTTCGATCTCGTCGTCGAAGTGACCGATGTTGCCAAGGATGGCCTGGTGCTTCATCGACCGCATGTGGTCGAGGGTGATGATGCCCTGGTTGCCCGTGGCGGTGATGACGATGTCGGCCCAGCCGATGGCCTCTTCGACGGTCTTGACCTCGAAGCCGTCCATCAGCGCCTGCAGGGCGTTGATCGGGTCGATCTCGGTGACCGCGACGCGGGCGCCCTGCGCCTTGAGCGCCTCGGCGCAACCCTTGCCGACGTCGCCGTAGCCACACACCAGCGCGGCCTTGCCGCCGATGAGGACGTCGGTGCCGCGGTTGATGCCGTCGATCAGCGAGTGACGGGTGCCGTACTTGTTGTCGAACTTGCTCTTGGTGACCGAGTCGTTGACGTTGATGGCAGGGAACGACAGCTCGCCGGAGGCGGCGAACTGGTACAGCCGCAGCACGCCGGTGGTGGTCTCCTCGGTGACGCCCTTGACCGACTCCGCGACCTTGGTCCACTTGGTCTTGTCGGCCTCGAGCGAACGACGCAGCAGGTTCAGGAACACCTTGTATTCGTCGGAGTGCTCGTCCTCCTCGGGCGGCACGACGCCGGCCTTCTCGAACTGCGCGCCGCGCAGCACCAGCATGGTTGCGTCGCCACCGTCGTCGAGGATCATGTTGGCGGGCTCACCCGGCCACGTCAGCATCTGGTCGGCGCACCACCAGTAGTCCTCGAGGCTCTCGCCCTTCCAGGCGAAGACGGGGACGCCCTTGGGCTCCTCGACGGTGCCGTGCGGGCCGACGACGACGGCCGCGGCGGCGTGGTCCTGGGTGGAGAAGATGTTGCACGACGCCCAGCGGACTTCAGCGCCGAGAGACACCAGGGTCTCGATCAGCACCGCAGTCTGAATGGTCATGTGCAGCGAGCCGGATACCCGGGCGCCCTTGAGCGGTGCGACGTCGGCGTATTCGCGGCGCAGCGCCATCAGGCCGGGCATCTCGTGCTCGGCGAGGCGGATCTCCTTGCGGCCGAATTCGGCCAGTTCCAAGTCGGCGACCTTGTAGTCGACGCCGTTGCGGACATCGGCGGTCAGTGCTGGTGCAGTCATGTAGAGCCCTTACTTCGTTGGTCATCTCGGGTCGTCAAATGCCATGCGCGCACGCACGGTGCGCCGGCGACACCCGAAGCCTGCGGACTCGCGGGACAGGCGCTATGGCGCACTGCCGGCTAGGAGGTGTCTATGACACCGTATCGCTCGGCGAACGGTGTCATCAAACGGGCCAGGTCACGGGCAACGTCGTGATCGGCTTCCGGCGGCATCGAGACGTAGCTCATCGCGAGCCGCACGATGGCTCTGGCCAGCACTCCCGCGTCCTCTTCGCTCGCGCGGACCCAGCTGTGCATGAAGGTCGAGGTGAGTCGCTGCGAACACCTCGTGATGATGGGCGCACTATCGGTGGTGATGATCTGAAGGAGGTCGGGCTTCGCCGCACCGGTCAGAAGCGAGATGACCAGGGGGTCGGATGCCGACTCGGCGAAGAAGGCCCGGAAGCCCTCCAGGAACGCGGTGTAGACGTTGCCGACGTTGGCCTCGATGGCGATGGCGACCGCGTCCACCAGACGATCGGCCAACCGCAGCGCGTAGCCCTCGGCCAGGCCCTGGCGTGATCCGAATTCGTTGTAGATGGTCTGACGGCTGATGCCGGCCGCCTTGGCGACGTCGGTGAGCGTGATGGAGGACCAGTCCCGGACCAGGAGCATGTCCCGCATGCCGTCGAGGATCGACCCGCGGAGCAGAACTCGCGACGCCTCGGCGTACGGCACGCGTGCGGCCGTACGCCGGTCGGTCGGACTGTTCATACGCGCGAGACTATCGGTTCGAGGGGCGGTCAACCCCGTGCAACCTCGACCATCTCGAAGTCCGACTTCGCCGCGCCACAGTCCGGGCAACTCCAGTCCTCGGGGATGTCGTCCCAACGGGTGCCCGGGGCGATGCCGTCCTCGGGCCATCCCTTCTCTTCGTCGTACTCGAATCCGCACTGCACGCAGACGAACAACTTGAAATTCATGGCGTCACCCTCACTGTGTCATTTCCCGTCGCTTCGCTCGCCCCGGGTTCGAAGTCGACCTTTTCCCGAACCGCACAGTCCGGGCAGCACCAGTCGTCGGGCACGTCGCTCCACGACGTTCCCGCCGGAAAGCCCTCGCGGGGAGCACCTTTCACTTCGTCGTAGACGTAATCGCAACCGGGGCAGCGAAAGGCGCTCATTGGGCCGCCCCGTACTTCGCCATCACCTTGGCCCGCACCCGCGGATGGATGTTGACCCGGCTCAGGTCGCCGCCGTAGTGCGCCAGCACGCGGTGGTCCATGACCTTGCGCCACAAGGGCGGAAAGTAGGTGAGCCCGATCATCGAGGCGTAGCCGCTTGGCAGGTTCGGCGCACCGTCCATGCTGCGCAGGGTCTGGTAGCGGCGCGTCGGGTTGGCGTGGTGATCGCTGTGCCGCTGCAGGTGATAGAGGAACAGGTTGGTCACCAAATGATCTGAGTTCCAACTGTGTTCGGGCGCGCACCGCTCGTAGCGTCCGCTCGCGGTCTTCTGCCGGAGCAGCCCGTAGTGCTCGAGGTAGTTGACGGTCTCGAGCAACGCGAAGCCGAACACCGCCGAGATCACCACGTACGGAATGAGCGCAACGCCGAAGAACGCGATCAGCGCGCCGTAGAGCACCACCGACATCGCCCAGGCATTCAGGACGTCGTTGGACGGATGCCACGGGCTCCGGTTCAACCGCCGCATCCGCTGTGCCTCGAGTTCCCACGACGACTTCAGACTCCCCCACACGCTGCGCGGCAGGAACTCCCAGAACGTCTCACCAAACCGGGCCGACGCCGGGTCTTCCGGTGTCGCCACCCGCACGTGGTGGCCTCGGTTGTGCTCGATGAAGAAGTGGCCGTAGCACGTCTGCGCCAGAGTGATCTTGCTCAGCCAGCGTTCGAGAGTGTCCTTCTTGTGCCCCAATTCGTGCGCGGTGTTGATGCCGACGCCGCCCATCATTCCGACTGACAGCGCCAGACCGATCTTGGCCGGCCATCCCAACGAGCCGTCGAAACCGAGCCAACCGAGGTCGGACGCCGTGAACAGATAGGCCCCGAGGACGACGGTCACGTACTGGAAGGGGATGAAGCTGTAGGTGCAGTAGCGGTAGTACTTGTCGTTCTCCAACCGCTCCATCACCGCGTCGGGCGGGTTTTCTCCGTCGGGGCCGAAGCGCCGATCCAGCAACGGCAGGACGACGTAGACCAGGATCGGGCCGATCCAGAAGGGCACCTGCGCGGCCGCGTGCCAGCCGAGCTGGTTGAGCGCCCACACCACCGGGAGCATCACCAACACCGCGGTGGGCACGATCAGCCCCATCAGCCACAGGTACCGCTTCTTGTCCCGCCATCGATCGACCGGAACCGTGCCGTCCGCCGATTCCACGTGTGTCGTCACCGCTTCACCTCCATGTGAGTGCCATCACCAACTGCGGTTGACTGTAGGCGCAATTTTGTCTCACGTCTAGACACGGAGCCATGTTTTGTAAAGTATCGATGCGCACGCGGTCGCCGAGATCTGCCGTCGGGTCGTGAATCGAGTGCGGGCGCAGCCGTCCCGCAGAAGTCGGCGAAGCTGGGTCAGCTCTGAGCGTCGGCGGAATCCCGTTGACCGAGCACCGACTTGCGGCGGCCGTACAGCAGGTACACCGCCACACCGACGACCATCCAGATGCCGAAGCGAATCCACGTCAACCCGGTGAGGTTCAACATCAGCCACACGCACGCCACGATCGACACGATCGGCAACAGTGGCACCAGCGGCGCCCGGAAGCCGCGCTCCAGGTCGGGCCGAGTCCTGCGCAGCACGATCACCCCTGCCGACACCAGCACGAACGCGAAGAGGGTGCCGACGTTGACCATCTCTTCCAGACGGTCGATCGGAAACACCGAGGCAGCGAGCGCGACCACCACCCCGACGAGCACCGTGATGCGCACCGGCGTACCGCGCGGACCGGTCTTGGCGAGCTGCCGCGGCAGCAGTCCGTCCCGCGACATCGCGAACAGCACCCTGATCTGGCCGAGCAGCAGCACCATCACCACGGTGGTCAAGCCCGCCAAGGCGCCGATCGAAATCACGGTCGCCGCCCAGTCGACGCCGTTGGCGGAGAAGGCGGACGCCAGGTTGGCCTGTCCGTCGGGGCCCGTCTTGAGATCGGTGTAGGACACCATTCCCGACAGCACCACCGTCACCGCGACGTAGAGCGTCGTCACGATCCCGAGCGAATAGAGGATGCCGCGCGGCACGTCGCGCTGCGGATTCTTCGTCTCCTCCGCGGTGGTGGCCACGATGTCGAAGCCGATGAAAGCGAAGAACACGATCGACGCGCCCGCCAGCAGGCCGTACCAGCCGTAGGTGCTGCCCTCGGCGCCGGTGATCAACGAGAACACCGACTGGTCGATGCCAGAGCCCGCCTCGCCGCCGGACTCGGCAGGCGGAATGTAGGGCGTGTAGTTGGCCGCCTTGACATAGAACGCACCGACGACGATGACCAACAGCACGACGGCCACCTTCACGGCGGTGATGACGGCGCTGACGTTCGACGACAGCTTCGTCCCCCGCGCCAACAACAGACAGATCACGCCGATGATCAGCAGGGCGCCCCAGTCCAACGTGACGGGACCGAGGTCGACGGTGCCGCCGGAGAACCCGAACACGGTGCCCAGATACGACGACCACCCCTTGGCCACCACGGCCCCCGCCACCGCAAACTCCAGAATCAGGTCCCAGCCGATGATCCACGCCGTGAACTCGCCAAAGGTGGCGTAGGAGAAGGTGTACGCGCTGCCGGCCACCGGCACCGTCGAGGCGAACTCGGCGTAGCACAGCGCCGCGAGGCCGCAGGTGACGGCGGCGATGACGAACGACACCGAGATGGCAGGGCCGGTCAGGTCACCGGCGGTGGACGCCGTAATGGTGAAGATGCCCGCGCCGATGACGACGGAGACGCCGAAGACGGTCAGATCACGCCAGGTCAAGTCCTTTCGGAGACGCGTGTCCGGTTCGTCGGTGTCGGCGATCGACTGTTCGACCGACTTGATACGCCACCGATCCGTCATATTTGGTCACCCTCTTCTGGTCGTGTGACCGGGAACATACCCACTACCGTCCAAACCATGGGCGATCACGCGATAGTCATCGGTGGCAGCCTCGCCGGGCTCTGCGCGGCCAGGGTGCTGTCGGACTTCTACGACCGGGTCACGATCTACGAACGCGACGCACTCCCCGACCAGCCGAACAATCGCACCGCGGTGCCGCAGGGTCGACACGTGCATCTGTTGATGGCCCGTGGTGCGGCGGAATTCGAAGAACTGTTTCCCGGCCTGCTCGACGACATGGTGGCCGCGGGGGTCCCGAAACTGGCGAACCGACCCGACTGCATCCACTTCGGCGCCGCAGGGCACGTGCTGGGCACCACCACCACGCTCAAGCGGGAGTTCACCGCCTACGTGCCCAGCAGACCCCACCTGGAATGGCAGATCCGCGAACGCGCGCTGGCCATCCCGAACGTCGACCTGGTGCATGCCAGCGTCGCCGAGTTGCGATACGTCCCCCACGAGCAACGCGTCACGGGCGTCCTCCTCGACGCCGGAGACCCCGCCAGTGCGGTCGCCGCCGACCTGGTGGTCGACGCCACAGGCCGTGGCACCCGGTTGCCGGCATGGCTGGACCAGTGGGGCTTCGGACGGCCGACGGAGGACACCGTCGACGTCGGCATCGACTATGCGACGCATCGGGTGCGCATCCCCGCCGACGCCATCGTGGAGAAGGTCGTGGTCGCCGGCGCATCACGAGAGCAGCCCGTCGGCCTCGGCATGCTCCTGTACGAGGACGGATTGTGGAGTGCCACGTCGTTCGGCACCGGCAAGGTGGCTCCGCCGCAGAGCTTCGTCGACATCTGCGACGTGGCCGACGTTCTGCTGCCGCCCCACCTCAGCGGTGCGCTCCGCGCTGGGGAACCCGTGGGCGACATGGCCTTTCACAAGTACCCCGCGAGCAGGTGGCGCCGCTACGACCAGATGGACCGCTTCCCCGCCGGCGTCATCCCGTTCGGCGACGCCGTGGTCAGTTTCAACCCGACCTACGGCCAAGGCATGACGATGACGTCGATTCAGGCGCGCAACCTGAGGTCGGTGCTGCAGTCCGCGAAACCCGACATCGCCGGCGAGCTGTCGCGTGCGACGAAGAAGACCACCTGGCCGGTGTGGACGATGAACGCCATCGGCGACGTGGCGATGCACAACGCCACCGCCGACCACGCGCCGTGGTGGTACATGACGGTCGGAAATCTCTTCGAACAGTTCCTCAGCGCGGCGGAGACGGACGCCGACCTTGCCGAGTGGTTCCTACGACGGTTCAGCCTGCTGGACAGTCTCTACATGGTGCCGAATGCCAGGACGCTGGGCCGGACGGTGCGACACAACATGGGCTTGCTGCTGTCCGAGAAGTACGGCCGGGCCAAGACGTATGTCCGGACCAAGAGGGCTAACTCCTCAGTGCGCGATCGAGATCCGGCTCCAAGTAGATGACCGTAGCCGCGGGCACCGCGGCACGGATCGCCGCCTCGGCGGCGTCGATCGTCGCGGCCACGGTGGCCAGGTCGGTCTTCGGAGCAAGCGAAATCTTCGCACCGACCAGCATGTCGTCCGGACCCATGTACTGCGTCCTCAGATGGATCACGCGGTCGACGTGGGTGGTCTGCTCCAGGGCGGACCTGATCGCCTCGTCCTCCCGAGGCGTTGCGCCCTCACCGATGAGAGCGCTGTGCATCTCGACCATCAGGATGACGGCGATCACCGCCAGCAGCCCACCGATGCAAAGCGTGCCGACGCCATCCCAGACCGGGTTGCCGGTGAGGACCGTCAGGCCGACCCCGGCCAGGGCGAACGCGAGGCCGATGAGCGCGCCGGTGTCCTCCAAGAGCACGACCGGCAGCTCGGGGTTGCGCGAGCTCCGGATGAACCGCCACCAACTGCCGGACCCCTTGAGCGGCCGCGACTCCACCATTGCCGTCCGAAAGCTGTAGGACTCCAAGCAGATTGCGACCCCCAAGATGACGATGGCCACCACGGGTGACGTCAGCTCGTGGGGGTGGACGATCTTCTCGTAGCCCTCGTACATCGCGAAGGCAGCTCCCAGGGAGAACAACACCAACGCCACCACGAACGAGTAGAAGTAACGGCTTCTGCCGTACCCGAACTGGTGCAACGCATCGGGCTTCTTGGCAGCCTCCCGCTGTCCCCACAGCAGCAGGCCCTGGTTGGACGTGTCAGCGACGGAGTGCACGGCCTCCGCGAGCATCGACGAGCTGCCGGTGATGAGGAACCCGACGAACTTGGCCGCCGCGATGCCCGCGTTGGCGAGCAGGGCGGCGACGATCGCGCGCTTGCTTCCCGACGCCGACATCGTCGACCTTCCTCAGATGCCCACGGTGGCACGGAACAACGCCGCCGGCTGATCGGCCACCAGGCGAATGGGCCCGTCATCGGCGGCCACCCAGGCTGCGGCGCCGCGATCGAGGGTCAGCACACTCGACTTCCCGTGCACCTGCACCGAGCCCTCGGTACACAACAACACTTGCGGGCCGTCATGACGCGAAGGTGCGTCGATCTCGTGCCCGAGATCGGCACCGTCGAGGCGCAGCAACGTGACCGCGAACTCGGGTGCCGGTGTGTCGTAGACGATCTCGATTCCCTCGCGCGTGGACCGCGGGCGCAACGCGGATTCGTCGGTCGGGGTGAAGTCGAGGACGCGGAGCAGCTCCGGCACGTCGACGTGCTTTGGTGTCAAACCACCACGCAACACGTTGTCGGAGTTCGCCATCACCTCGAAGCCGACGCCGTGCAGATAGGCATGAAGATTGCCGGCGGGCAGGTAGATGCCCTCCCCCGCCGCGAGACTGATCCGGTTGAGCAGCAGGGCGGCCAACACGCCGGCGTCGCCAGGGTACAGCTCACCCAGCTGCAGCGCGGTCTTCGCCTCACCGGCGAATTCCGTTGCACCGGAACGCAGATAGGTGACGGCGCCGTCCAGCACCATCGGCACCAGCACGTCGAGGTCAGCCTGCGGCGCGGTGATCCAGGTCGTGAACAGTGCGCGCAGCCCGTCCGCGTCGGCCTGGCCGGACAGCAGGTTGACGAAGGGGTCAAGGTCCGCCACCGTAAGCGCGCGCAGCAGCTCGATGCTGCGTGCGACCGGACGGAATCCCGCCAGCGCTTCGAAGGGACCGAGGGCCACCAGCAGCTCGGGCTTGTGGCTTCGGTCGCGGTAGTTCCTGATGGGCGCCGAAATCGGGATGTGGAGGCGATCCTCCCTGGCGAAGCCCTCCATTGCCTGCTCGGCACTGGGATGCGCCTGCAGCGACAGCGGCTCCTCAGCTGCGAGCACCTTGGCGAGGAACGGCAGTGCGTCGCCGAACCTCTTCCGAGTGGCGGCTCCCAGTTGGCCCTCGGGATCTGCGGTGATGGTGTCGAGCAGCGACCGCTCGCCGCCGTCGCCTTCGAGCCGGGCCGGGTCGCCCGGGTGGGCACCCAACCAGAGTTCGGCCTCGGGATGCGGTGTGGGGCTGGGCCTTCCGGTGAATTCGGCAATGGCGGTGTGGGAGCCCCATGCGTAGGTGCGCAGCGCACCACGTAACACGTCCACTGGCTAACCTCGGACCAATCGCAGGTAGACCGCAGCCATCTCGAAGCGCACGGCCAAGATCACGAGTTGCTGTTCACGGCGGCCACTCGGTCGGGACACCACGTCCTCACCGACGTCGTCGGCGCTGACCACGTCCACGTCGTCATAACCACTGAGTGCCGCCACCATCGCAGGTCGTTCTTCGTCGGTGGCGAGCACCATGGTGCGCACCCGCTTGGCCTGCGGACCGTCGATCTCGTCGTCGTGGAAGATCGACGATTCGTAGGTGGCTGAGCCGCTTGACAACCCACGTCTCAGCGCCGTCATGACGTCGGCGAGGCCGACTGCGGCCGCGGGCAGTTGAGCGACGCGAAGCAAGATCGACGCGGCATGCCTGGCGAGCGCCACGCTTGCCGCATTGCCACCGGCCAGGACGACGTCGCGGGCCGACATCCGCTCGGCCAGCGACTTGGCCGGGTTGGTGAACAGGTCGCGGCCCGCGCTGTTGCGCAGGGTCTCGGCGTCCAGCGCGTCGGCCAACTCGGCGAGGTCGACGCTCATCCCCGGGAGCACGACGTGCAGAACGGCCAACCCGACGGCAAGATAGCGAACCAGCGCGAACTCGTCGGACACCAGAAGCCGTGGCGCCAACACCACCGCCTTGCCCGCCGCCACCTCGCGGAGCGGTCCCTCGTCGGGGGCCGCCACGACAACTCTTGCGCCACGCCGGATTCCACTTGCGGCGGTCGCCACCAGCACCGGATCGGCGGCGTCGTCACCCGCGACGATCATGACGTCGAGCGCACCGATCCACGGTGGCACCTCGGAGGCAACCACGATCGGCGCTCCCGTCGAGCCACCGAATGCGGCGGCGAGCATCGCGCCAGCACCCTCCGCAGCGCCCCGGGTGGCCACCCAGATCACGGTGCGCGGTGGGTGATCCCCGTGGAGCGACGCCAGAGCCCCCTCCTCGAGGGCGGCTGCGGTGGCCCGCATTTGTGCACCCGCCATAGACGCCGCACGCAGCAAACCCTCTCGGTCAGCCGCGAGCAGACCCTCGACGTCGTCGAGGTCGATGGTCGCGTGCGGAGCGCTCACCTCGTGGTCCCGCCTTCGGTTGTCTGGGCGGCGATCTGGGCGCCGATGTCGTCGACGAGCGCCGCGACGTCCTCGGAACTCCGCGCCTCCACGTTGAGCCGTAGCAACGGCTCGGTGTTGGACGTGCGCAGGTTGAACCAGGTGCCGTCGCCGAGGTCGACGGTGACGCCGTCGAGGTGGTCGATCGCCTGGATGCGGCTGCCGAAGGACTTGAGCACCGCGTCGACGCATGCCGGGGCGTCGGCCACGGTGAAGTTGATCTCGCCCGACTCCTCGTACCGCTGGTAGTCGGCCATCATCTCCGACAGTGGTCGGTCCTGCTCGCCGAGCGCGGCGAGCACGTGGAGCGCGGCGAGCATTCCCGAGTCGGCACCCCAGAAGTCGCGGAAGTAATAGTGCGCAGAATGCTCACCGCCGAAGATCGCACCCGATTCGGCCATCAACGCCTTGATGTAGGAGTGCCCGACCCGTGAGCGCAGGGCGGTGCCACCGCGCTCGACGATGAGTTCGGGTACCGCCCGCGACGTAATCAGATTGTGGATGACGGTGGCGCCGATCTCACGCCCGAGTTCGCGACCCGCCACCAGCGCGGTGACCGCCGACGGCGATACCGGACGGCCGCGTTCGTCGACGACGAAGCACCGGTCGGCGTCGCCGTCGAAGGCGAGCCCGATGTCCGCCTTGGAGTCGACGACGTGGCGCTGCAGGTCGACGAGATTGGCCGGATCGAGCGGGTTGGCCTCGTGGTTGGGGAACGTGCCGTCGAGTTCGAAGAACAACGGCAACAGCGTGATCGACGTCAGGGGCCCCAGCACGGCAGGCGTGGTGTGGCCACCCATGCCGTTGCCCGCGTCGACGGCAACCCGCAGCGGTCGCAGCGCGGAGATGTCCACCAGAGACCTCAGGAAGTCGCCGTAGTCGCCGAGCACGTCGCGGTCGTCGATCGTTCCTGGTGCGCCGTCGAAGGTGGGCACGCCGGTGATGACCTCGTCGCTGATGGTGGTCAGTCCGCTGTCCTTGCCGACGGGCTTGGCGCCGGCTCGGCAGAGTTTGATCCCGTTGTACGCCGCCGGATTGTGGCTCGCGGTGAACATCGCGCCGGGGCAGTCGAGAAGACCGGAGGCAAAGTACAGCTGGTCGGTCGACGCCAACCCGATCCTGGTGACGTTCAGACCCTGCGCCACGACGCCGTCGGCGAACGCCGCCGCCAGCGACGGCGAGCTGTCGCGCATGTCGTAGCCGATCGTCACCCGGTCGGCGCCCTCGTCCCGGACCAGCCTGGCGAACGCTCCGCCGACCTCGGCGACGAACTGTTCGTCGATCTCTTCGCCGACCAGTCCACGGACGTCATACGCCTTGATGACGCGGTTGACAGCCGCAGCAGGCCTCGACATTGATCTCCTCGCACAGGGAACACTTGGCACAAGCCTATCGGCTGAGCTTCCGTCCCGCCGACGGTCATCCGCGCTCGCGCAAATCATTCGGAGGCGAGCGTCACGACGGACTCGTTCAGTCCAGGGGGTCCGGCAAGACACGCAGGTGGCCACGCCGACGGCCGTTCTGTTCGGCGCGTTGCACCGGGGGCGCCATCAGCGCGCCTCCGCGCACACCGGTCACCGGGTCGGAGAACCCGGCGGGTGCGGCCGACACCGCGGGGAGCCCTTCCCGCACTGCGTCGGCGAGCGCCACCAAGTCGTCGTCGTCGGAGTGCGACGGCAGCGGACCCGCGTGTCTGACCAGCTCCCAGCCGCGTGGCGCGGTGATCCGTCCGGCATGGATCACGCACAAATCCCAGGAATGGGGTTCGGAGGCGGTGGCGAGCGGTCCTACGACGGCAGTCGAGTCCTTGTAGACGAAGGTCAGCGTCGCCACGGCGTAGTGCGGGCACCCGGGCCTGCAGCAGCGACGGGGAACGTTCACGGACACGAGGCTATCGCGCGGGGACGTCTCGGGTCCGCGACACGCGCAGTACGCAACGCGTCGATCTCCAACCGTTACGATCGCCGCATGGTCGACCGGCAACCCGCACGTGCGCGTCGCGGACGTCGAGAGATGCGGGGTCCACTACTTCCTCCCACGGTGCCCGGATGGCGCAGCCGGGCCGAACGGTTCGACATGGCGGTGCTCGAGGCCTACGAACCGATCGAACGGCAATGGCAGGACAGGCTGTCCGGGCTCGACGTCGCAGTCGACGAGATTCCGCGACTCTCCCCCAAGGACCCGGACAACATCCAGTGGCCACCCGAGGTGATCGCCGACGGGCCGATCGCCCTTGCCCGGCTGATACCTGCCGGGGTGGACGTGCGAGGAAACAGCACTCGCGCGCGAATCGTGTTGTTCCGCAAGCCTATTGAACGACGAGCCAAGGACACCCTCGACTTGTCGGACCTGCTCCACGACGTCCTGGTGGCCCAAGTGGCCACCTATCTCGGCGTCGAACCCTCCGTCATCGACCCGACGATCGAGGACGACTGACCCACTAGGGGTCAGCGCTGGGTCAGATGATGCCGCGCTTGAGGCGTCGACGCTCGCGCTCCGACAGACCGCCCCAGATGCCGAAGCGTTCGTCGTGGGCGAGGGCGTAGTCGAGGCACCGGTCCTTCACCTCGCAGCCGAGGCAGATCCGCTTCGCCTCGCGTGTCGAGCCACCCTTCTCCGGGAAGAATGCCTCGGGGTCAGTCTGCGCACACAGCGCGCGCTCCTGCCATTGCTCGTCGTCGAGTTCCTGATCGCCGAAGACGCCTGCCTGCTCGGGCACGACACTCAACTGCGGACGGCCGATCACCCCACCCTGCGACGGCCCGGTATTGGTACGCGGTTCGTTGCCTACTGAGCCGAGCATCCGATTGTCGAATCGGATGACACGATCGAAATCTACGTGCTCATAAGACATCTTCCGCCTCCTCACCTGTCTTAGAAATTCCCTGCTTCATCCCCACCACGCACCCTAGTGGCCCCAGTAATTCGAACAAGTGATCGAATCTCGGTCTGCGACACTGGAACCGGAAGCCAACCGGGAAATGACACTGATGTGATTAGACACGCGTTAGCTGCGAGGGTCAAGCGCAGGGGGCGGATTTCATACCATCCCGTGATCAAATGTCGGCGCGTCGGATACCTGGCGTGTCGCGAAAGTGACTAAGTCGGCGCCAAAAAGAAAGTCCGGTGGGCCACGTCCGCTCCGAAGCGCCTAGTGTCGATCGATGTGAAAGTCACTGTTCTGGTGGGCGGCGTCGGCGGCGCGCGCTTTCTGCTCGGCGTCCAGCAGTACCTAGGTCTCGGCCA
The DNA here is from genome assembly GCF_002043095.1 of Mycobacterium sp. AT1. Taxonomy (GTDB): domain Bacteria; phylum Actinomycetota; class Actinomycetes; order Mycobacteriales; family Mycobacteriaceae; genus Mycobacterium. The sequence continues at coordinate 92,176 of NZ_MVOC01000027.1, forward strand.
ATTCGCCGGTACCGCAACGGGGCCCTCCGGTGAGCACGATCTCACCGCGATCGTCAACGTGGGCGACGACGCATGGATGCACGGTGTGCGCATTTGCCCCGATCTCGACACCTGCATGTACACGTTAGGTGGAGGTATAGACCCCGAGCGGGGTTGGGGCCACGCCAACGAAACTTGGCACGCCAAGGAGGAACTCGCCGCCTACGGCGTGCAACCCGACTGGTTCGGACTCGGCGACCGCGACCTCGCCACCCACTTGGTCCGCAGCCAGATGCTCAGAGCCGGCTACCCACTGTCGCAAGTCACCGAGGCGCTGTGCGCGCGATGGAAGCCGGGAGCCCTGCTGATTCCGGCCACCGACGACCGCAGCGAAACCCACGTCGTCGTCACCGATCCCGACGTGGAAGCGGAAGCGGACCGGCGGGCAGGAGCGGAGCGACCCGGGGATCAAAGCAGCCGGCGCGCCATCCACTTCCAGGAGTGGTGGGTCCGCTACCGCGCCCAAATCCCCACCCATGACTTCGCGTTCGTCGGCGCCGACAAGGCAACGGCCGCACCGGGCGTGCTGGAGGCCATCGCCGAGGCAGACGTCGTGTTCCTCGCCCCGTCGAATCCGGTCGTCAGCGTCGGCGCGATTCTCGCCGTGCCGGGAATCCGTGGCGCACTTCGGTCGACGGCCGCACCGGTAATCGGCTACTCCCCGATCGTCGCCGGTCGAGCATTGCGCGGAATGGCCGACGAGTGCCTCACCGTCATCGGGGTCGAGACCTCGTCGCAAGCCGTCGGCGCACACTTCGGAGCACGATCGGGCACCGGGCTACTCGACGGTTGGCTCGTCGACGACGGTGACACCGCCACCGTCGACGGCGTCGCCGTCCGTTCCGTCCCGCTGCTCATGACCGACCCGAAGGCAACCGCCGAAATGGTGCGCCACGGAATCGAACTCGCGGGTCTCGAGACGAGCTCGTGACGGGCTCCGATCGGACCACCGAGCACGGGGCCGCCGCCGCCGTCGAGATCCTGCCCGTGCCCGGCCTGCCCGAGTTCCGGCCCGGCGACGACGTGGCCGCCGCGATCGCCTCCGCCGCGCCGTGGCTACGCGACGACGACGTCGTCGTGGTCACCAGCAAGGTGCTCTCCAAGAGCGAAGGACGCATCGTCGCGGCACCGACGGACCCGGAGGAGCGAGACGCCCTGCGCCGCAGGCTCGTCGACTCCGAAGCCGTCCGGGTGCTGGCTCGCAAGGGACGAACGCTGATCACCGAGAACGCGATCGGATTGATCCAGGCCGCAGCCGGGGTCGACGGATCCAACGTCGACACGGCCGAATTGGCACTGCTGCCAGTCGATCCCGACGGCAGCGCCGCGCTACTTCGAAATCGACTCGCGACGATGCTCGGCGTCACCGTCGGCGTCGTCGTCACCGACACGATGGGGCGAGCCTGGCGCAACGGCCAGACCGACGCTGCCATCGGAGCAGCGGGCCTGGCCGTGCTGCACGGGTACGGCGGTGCACACGACGACCACGGCAACGAACTGGTGGTGACCGAGGTCGCGGTCGCCGACGAGATTGCCGCCGCAGCGGATCTGGTGAAGGGCAAGCTGACCGGCATCCCGGTGGCCGTCGTGCGCGGGCTGACGCTGCACGACGACGGCTCCAACGGCCACACCCTGGTTCGAGCCGGCGAAGAGGACCTGTTCTGGCTCGGCACCGAAGAGGCGACCGCGATGGGACGGCGGCAAGCGCAGCTGCTCCGCCGATCCGTTCGCTCCTTCACCGCCGAGCCCGTCGACCCCGCAGTGGTGGAAGCTGCTGTGGCCGAGGCACTTACCGCGCCAGCCCCACATCACACCCGCCCCGTCCGCTTCGTGTGGGTCCGCGACCCCGAGGTGCGCCTACGTCTGCTCGACGCGATGTCGGACCGGTGGCGCGCCGATCTGCTCGGCGACGGCCGATCCCCCGACGCCGTCGAACGACGCGTCAGCCGCGGCCAAATCCTCTACGACGCCCCGGAGTTGGTGATCCCATTCATGGTGCCCGACGGGGCGCACTCCTACCCAGACGCCACCAGAACGGCCGCCGAGACCACGATGTTCACCGTCGCCGCAGGCGCGGCCGTACAGGCGCTCCTGGTCGCGCTCGCAGTCCGTGACGTCGGAAGCTGCTGGATCGGCTCGACGATCTTCGCCGCGGAGTTGGCGCGCGAGGTTCTTGACCTGCCCTCGGACTGGCAACCGTTGGGCGCCATCGCGATCGGCCACCCCGAGGAGCCCCCTGCCCCGCGCGACCCCGTGCCGACCGAGGGCCTGCTGACGATCCGATGAGCCTGCACGCATCCGTCGTCGACGCGTTGACCCGTTGGCAACCCGGCGATCCCGCTCAGGATTCGCTGCGCCACGCGGTGCTCGCCTTCGTCCTCGCCAGAGACGACGCCTGTCGGAGGTCATGTGCCCCAGGCCACGTCACCGCGTCGACCATGGTGCTGGACCACACCGGCACCCACGCGCTGTTGACCCTGCATCCGCGGATCGGCCGCTGGGTCCAGCTCGGCGGTCACTGCGAGGAATCCGACGTCGACGTCGCAGCCGCCGCGTCGCGCGAAGCCACGGAGGAGTCCGGGATCGAGGGTCTGATCGTCGGCGATCTGCCCGTGGCCCTGCACGTGCACGCGCTGACCTGTTCGCTGGGCGTGCCGACCCACCACCTCGACCTACAGTTCGTCGCCCGTGCGCCCGTGGACGCACACATTGCGATCAGCGACGAGTCGCTCGACCTTCGCTGGTGGCCACTCGACGCCCTGCCGGAAGGGTCCGACTTCGGCCTGCGGCAATTGGCGCGAGCGGCGTCTCAGACGTCCGTCGAGTAGCGAATGCCGCCGTCGGGGATGCGCACCCCCGGCCACACCCTGGCCCCGCGGAGCAGTTCGCACCGCGCACCGATGTCCGCGCCGTCGCCGATGACGCCGTCGCGGATCAACGCCCGCGGGCCGATCCGTGCCCCGAAGCCGATGATGGAACGCTCGATGACCGACCCGGCCTCGATCTTCGCTCCGTCGAAGATCACCGCGCCGTCGAGTCGTGCGCCGGGACCGATCTCGGCGCCTCGACCGACGACCGTTCCGCCGATCAGAAGGGCGCCCGGCGCCACGGAGGCACCGTCGTGAACGAGTTCCTCACCGCGGTGACCGTTCAGCGCGGGTGAGGGTGCAATGCCACGGACCAGGTCGGCCGAGCCGCGCACGAAGTCATCCGGCGTGCCCATGTCACGCCAGTAGGTGGCGTCGACGTAACCGCACACCTTGAGCCCGTCGGACAGCAGGGCCGGGAACACCTCCCGCTCCACCGAGACCGGGCGTCCCTTCGGGATCCGTTCGATGACCTCACGCTTGAACACGTAGCAGCCGGCGTTGATCTGGTCGGTCGGCGGATCCTGGGTCTTCTCGAGGAACGCGGTGACCACACCGTCGGAATTGGTTGGCACACAGCCAAATGCGCGGGGGTCGCCGACCCGGACGAGGTGCAACGTCAGGTCTGCGTCGCGGTCGTGGTGGCTGTCCAGCAGGGCGTTGAGGTCCGCACCGGAGAGCACGTCGCCGTTGAACACCAAGGCGGTGTCGTACCGCAGCTTCGACGCCACGTTCGCGATGCCGCCGCCCGTGCCGCGCGGTTCGTCCTCGACGACGTAGTCGATCTGCAGACCGAGCTTGGACCCGTCACCGAACTCGGCCTCGAACACCTCGGCCTTGTACGACGTTCCCAGCACGACGTGCTGGATGCCAGCCGCGGCGATCCGCGACAACAGGTGAGTCAGGAACGGAAGCCCCGCCGTTGGCAGCATCGGCTTCGGCGCCGACAGCGTCAGCGGACGGAGGCGCGTGCCCTGCCCGCCGACGAGCACGACGGCGTCGACCTCTGCCGGATTGACCGAACTTCCCATCGCCAGCCCCATCTCTTCATCGTCTTCTGGTGTTCCGCCGAGAGTTGCCGACCACCAGCGCCGCCCGAGCTGCGAGGGCCGACCTGATGGCCCACCGAAGCGGAGCCTGCCACCGGTGAGGATGTCGGTCGGCCAGGAAAGTGTAGGTGCTGGTGTGGTGGGCAGCCAAGTTGCGGGCAGGGTCGCGGCCCGTCGAGTGCCCCTTGTCGTGGAGCACCTCCGCCGACGGCACGTATACGTTCTGCCAACCCGACGCGGCGAGACGATCTCCGAGGTCAACGTCTTCCATGTACATGAAATAGCGCTCGTCGAACCCGGCTATCGCGTCGTACGCCTGCCTGCGCAGCAGCAGACACGAGCCGGACAACCAGCCGACGGGACGTTCGCTGGGCTCCAGTCGCTCCTGGCGGTAGGCGGCCGTCCACGGGTTCGACTTCCAGACCGGACCGACCACGGCGTGCATGCCACCGCGGACCAAACTCGGTTGATGACGCGCCGACGGGTACACCGACCCGTCGGGATCGCGGATGAGCGGACCCAGCGAGCCAGCCCGCGGCCACCGCTGCGCCGCCTCGAGAAGGACGTCGATGCTGCCGGGGCCCCAGACCACGTCGGGGTTGGCGACGATGAAGAACTCGGGATCGCAGTCCGCCGAACCGTCCTCGGCGCCATCCGCGACGTACTTGCGCACCGCCAAGTTGACCGCCGACCCGTACCCCAGGTTCGCGCCGGTATGCAGCAGCCGGGCGTTCGGGTACCTCTCCAGCGCCTCCTCCGGAACCCCGTCGGTGGACCCGTTGTCGGCCATCACCACAGTCACCGGCCGCTCCGTGGCATGGCCAAGTGAGGCGAGGAACCGGTCGAGGTGAGGGCCCGGTGAATAGGTCACCGTCACCACGATCAGGCTCGGAGTCACGGCGTAGAGGGTAGCGGGCCGTCCGACAGGGCTTCGGCGAGAGCGTCGCGCCAGGGGCGCAACGGGGTCAGGCCGGCGACCGCCGATTGCTCGGACCCAAGCGCCGAGTAGGTCGGCCGTGGGGCGGGGCGGGGATGCCGGTCCGTTCCGACCGGCCTGACGCGCTCGGGGTCGGCGCCCACCAGATCGAACACCGCGCGGGCCTGGTCAAACCGGCTGACCGCGCCCTCGTTGGCGGCGTGGAGAACCGATTCTTCGATCGCTCCCCCGGCCACCTGAAGCAGCGCACCGACGAGGTCCCCGACGTAGGTCGGCGACCCGATCTGGTCGGCCACGACCTCGACGGTTTCGTCGCCGGCGGCCAACCTCCGCATGACGGAGACGAAGTCGCTTCCGCTCTCGCTGCCCGCGTAGATCCAGGCGGTGCGGACCACGTGCGCGTTGGGCATCGCGGACAGCACCTCGAATTCGCCCTCGAGCTTGGTGCGGCCGTACACGCTGGTCGGGCCGGTCTCGTCCCCGATCTCGTACGGGCGCGGCTGACCTCCTCCGAAGTCGCCGCTGAACACGTAGTCGGTCGAGACGTGGACGAGTTCGGTTCCCGCCCTGGCGCAAGCGTGTGCGACGTTCTCCGCGCCGGCGGCGTTCACGGCGCGGGCCCTGGCCTCGTCGGCCTCGGCCTGGTCCACCTTGGTGTAGGCGGCACAGTTGACCACCACGTCGCCGGGGGCGAAGTGCCGTTCCGGGGCCGCGGGGTCGGTGATGTCGCATTCCGCCGAGCTCAACGCCAGCACCCGATGCCCCCGCCGTCGCGCCTCGGCAGCCAGTGCTCGCCCGACGAGACCTCCGGCACCAGTGATCACCAAACGCTCAGACATGTCTGAAGAGTCTGGCACGCGGACCCGCGTTACCCCGCTTTCGGGCGACTCGCCAGTAGCCTGGGCTGATGCCAGGTCGCCTATCCCGCATCGTTGCCGTAGTCGCGGCAGCGGTGATCGTCATCGGTACCGGGGTGGCGTGGGGCAAGATCCGGTCCTTCGAGAACGGCATCAACCACGTGACGGCTGCGTCGCTGGGCGGTGGCGGCGAGGACGGCGCCATCGACATCCTGCTCGTCGGCATGGACAGCAGAACCGACGCACACGGCAACCCCCTGTCGGCCGAGGAACTCGCCACGCTGCGCGCTGGCGACGACGTCTCGACCAACACCGACACGATCATCCTCGTCCGCATCCCGAACAACGGCCGGTCCGCGACCGCGATCTCGATCCCGCGCGACTCCTACGTCGAGGCGCCCGGAGACCTTGGAAAGACGAAGATCAACGGCGTCTTCGGCCAGGTCAAGCTGGAGAAGATGAAGGAGCTCGTCGAACAGCAGGGAGAGGACGCCGCCGTCGCCGAACCGAAGGCGACCGAAGCCGCCCGCGAGGCCCTGATCCACACCGTGGCGAACCTCACCGGCGTCACCGTCGACCACTACGCCGAGATCGGGCTGCTCGGCTTCGCGCTGATCACCGACGCACTCGGCGGCGTCGACGTCTGCCTCAAGGACCCCGTCTACGAGCCACTCTCGGGCGCCGACTTCCCCGCAGGCCCGCAGAAACTGGACGGCCCGCAGGCGCTGAGCTTCGTCCGGCAGCGCCACGACCTGCCCCGGGGTGACCTCGACCGGGTGACGCGTCAGCAGGCCGTGATGGCGGCATTGGCCCACCAGGTCATCTCGAGCAAGACGTTGTCGAGCCCCGCGACGCTCAACCGGCTGCAGGACGCGGTGCAGCGCTCGGTGGTGCTGTCCGCCGGATGGGACATCATGGACTTCGTCACCCAGATGCAGAAGCTGGCAGGCGGAAACGTCGCCTTCGCGACCATTCCCGTCCTGCAGGAGGACGGGTGGAGTGACGACGGCATGCAGAGCGTCGTGCGCGTTGACCCCACGCAGGTCCAGGACTTCGTCTCAGGCCTGCTGCACGACCAGGACGAGGGTAAGACCGAAGTGCTCGCGTACTCGCCGAGCAAGACCACCGCAGACGTGGTGAACGACTCAGACATCAACGGTCTGGCCGCCTCGGTGTCGGAGGTGCTCACCGCCAAGGGGTTCGTCGAGGGCAACGTCGGCAACAACGAAGCCGAACGCGTGGCGAGCAGCCAGATCCGAGCCGCCAAGGTCGACGACCTTGGCGCTCAAGCGGTCTCGAAGGAACTCGGCAATCTCCCCGTGGTCGAGGACCCGTCGATGGTTCCCGGTTCGGTCAAGGTGGTTCTCGCCAGCGACTACACCGGCCCCGGGTCAGGCCTCGGGAACGAGGTCGCCAGCGGCGATTCCACCGATTCCGTCGACCCGGCCGCCGCTTCGTCCACCGACGTTCCCCTGCCCGCACCGCCCATCATCACCGCGGGCTCGGATGGACCGGAGTGCGTAAACTGACGAATCTTGGCTCGGCGGTGCTGGATCCGCTACTTGCCCTTCCCTCCGCGCCCCGCATCACCTACTACGACGACGCGACGGGCGAGCGCATCGAGCTCTCGACGGTGACCCTGGCCAACTGGGCGGCGAAGACGGGCAACCTGCTGCGCGACGAGCTCGGCGCCGGGCCGGGGAGCCGGGTGGCCGTCCAGTTACCCGCCCACTGGCAGACCCTCGGCGTGCTACTCGGCATCTGGTTCATCGGCGCGGAAGTCGTTTTCGGACAGGACGGCTGCGACATCGCCTGCTGCACGGTCGACCGACTGGACGAGGCGGACGCCGCCGTCGGGCCGATGGGCGACGTCGTCGTGTTCTCCCTCGACGCCTTCGGCAAACCGGTACCCGACGTCCCCTTCGGCATCACCGACTACGCGACCTCGGTCCGGGCGCACGGCGACCAAATTGCCCCCGAGCGCCAACCCGGGCCGGCGCTGAACGAACTGTCCGCCGCCGAAATACTCTCGGCCGCAACCACATCCGCCACCGCACGTGGTCTGGATTCGACAAGCAGGGTGCTGTCCTCGGCATCCTGGGACACCGCAGACGCCGTCGTCGACCGCGTGCTCGCGGTGTTGGTGGCGGGCGGGTCCCTGGTCCAGGTAGCCCATCCCGACGCGTCCGCGCAGGTACGTCGGCGCGAGGCCGAGAAGATCACCGCGGAGCTGGACTAGCTCCGTCGCGGCGAGACCCCCGCATGCCGAAGTAGGACGTCACCACGCGTTCGGCGGGCTTGGCGGTGCCGTCGGACCGGAAGATGCCGAGGGTGTCGTCCGGCTCGCGGCTCTGAGAGTTTCGGTCCCGCATCGTGTAGACGTACACCGGACCGGCATAGGGCAGGTTGCGCCACTTGCCAAGCATGTCCTCGAGAAAGTCCGCCTGCGCTGCTTCGCCAACCTCGGAGGAGGGTTCGCCGTACTCGGTGGCCCAGATCTTCTTCTGCGCGTCACCGTTGCCGAGCATCAGCTGACGAATTCCGCTCAACTGGTTGATCGGTGCGTCGGGATGCAAGCTCTCGGAGAACTTCATCGTGTACTGGTACGGGTGGAACGCCAACGCGTCGAAGAAGTCCCTCGCCCCGGATGCGTACATGGTCGAGACGAACTTCACCGGATCCATGGTGATCGTCGAATGGTCCACGACCGAGCCAAGACCCGCAGCCACGACCACCGCCGACGGGTCAGCCGCCTTGATCGAGGGGTACGCCGCCTTGAGCAGTTCGGTGTAGCCGGCCGGATCGGGGGCCGGTGCGAAGAACGCCGCCCCGTTCGGCTCGTTCCAGATCTCGTAGGCCGAGACCTTGCCGTGAAAGTGCTCGGCGACCTTGCCTGCGAAGGACCCGAACGCCGCGGGCGACGCAGGCCGTCCGACGATGGCCGGTTGCCCGGGGACCACCGCCCATTCCGGCGGCGAGTTCAACGTGGCAAGGATCGACATGCGTTGCGCGACAACGGCGTCCACCGTCTTGTCGACCATGGTCCAGTCGTAGGAATCCGGAGTGCGCTGGATTGCCGCCCACGGGACGAGCAGGCGGACGGTCGTGACGCCCAATTGCTTCATCAGCCCGACGGCCTTCACCACCTGGTCCTCGGGCAGCCCAAGCAGATCGGAGTCCGCAATGCCGACCGTGGTGGGGCGCTGAGCGATCGGCGGTGCGGCGGCCGACGTCCCGGGGTCAACCGCCGAGGGAGGCGCTTCCGACGCGGGACTGCAACCGGCCACCAGCATCACGCACACGGCGACCGCGGCACCGAGGCGACGAAGACCCGGCGGTCGCGCTCGGGGCATCGAGGCCTCCAGTGCTCGGGAGTCGGGTAGCCGGCATCACACTACTAGAACGTGACGCCGGTCTCCCGGCCACCGAAGTGCCTCAGCGCAGCAGGGCGCGGGACATCACGACACGCTGAATCTGGTTGGTGCCCTCGTAGATCTGGGTGATCTTGGCGTCGCGCATGTACCGCTCCACCGGGAAGTCGACGGTGTAGCCGTACCCGCCGAACAGCTGGACCGCGTTGGTGGTGACCTCCATCGCGACGTCGGAGGCGTAGCACTTCGCGGCCGAGGAAATGAAGCCGAGATTCGGCTCGCCGCGCTCGGCGCGAGCGGCCGCCGAGTACACCATCAGCCGGGCGGCCTCGATCTTCATCGCCATGTCGGCGAGCATGAACTGGGTGTTCTGGAAGTCGCTGATGGACTTGCCGAACTGCTTGCGTTCCTTGGTGTAGGCGATCGACGCCTCCAGCGCGCCCTGGGCGATGCCGACGGCTTGCGCGCCGATCGTCGGACGGGTGTGGTCCAACGTGGCCAGCGCGGTCTTGAAACCCGTCCCCGGCTCACCGATGATCCGATCACCCGGAATGCGGCAGTCCTCGAAATAGAGGTCGGTGGTCGGAGACCCCTTGATGCCCATCTTGCGTTCCTTGGCTCCGACGCTGAACCCCGGGTCCTCGGCGTGCACGACGAACGCCGAGATGCCGTTGGCACCCTTGTCCGGGTCGGTCACCGCCATCACGGTGTACCAGGTCGACTTGCCGCCGTTGGAGATCCAGCACTTGGAACCGTTGAGCACCCAGTCGTCACCGTCGGCCTTGGCCCTGGTGCGCATCGCGGCGGCGTCGCTGCCTGCCTCGCGCTCGGACAGCGCGTAGGAGGCGGTGGCCTCCCCCGACCCGATCGACGGAAGCACCTGCTTCTTGAGTTCCTCCGAACCGCGCAACAACATGCCCATGGTGCCCAGCTTGTTGCAGATCGGGATCAGCGACGACGAGGCGCAGACGCGGGCGACCTCTTCGATCACGATGCACGCGGCGACCGAGTCACCGCCCTGCCCGCCGTACTCCTCGGGAATGTGGATCGCCGAGAACCCCGACGAGTTCAGCGCCTTGAGCGCTTCGTCCGTATAACGGGCCTTCTCGTCGACGTCGGCCGCGTACGGCGCAATCTCCTTGTCGCACAGGTCACGAAGGACCTTGCGCATCTCGACGTGCTCGTCGGACAGCTGAAAGACGTCGAAGGACGGGTTACCGATGGACATGTTCCACTCCTCGCTACTCACCGGTAACTTTACCTGCGAGGCGCGCGAAACCCGCTATCGGTCCGGTGTGGCCTTGCCCGAGACGAGCTGCATTCCACGCACCAACTGCTTGTACGACGCGTGGTAGACCGACCGCGCGGTCTCGCTGCGGCGCAACAGGTCGACGGCCGTCACGGGCGCCAGGTAGAGCACCGAATGACCGGCGAACACCGTCGAATCCGTCTGGATGCGCAGGCTGCCCACGAACGCCGCTTCGAGCTCGGCCCGGTAGGCGTCGCAGAACTCGGGCTGGGTGAAGTAGACCTTGTTGAACCCGATGGCGAACGGGGCCAGCTTGGCGCCGTCGTCGAGGTATTTCAGCGTGCCGACCGCGACGCCGGGCCACTGCTGGTTGAAGATGTCGTCGGCGATGACGATGCCGCCCTCGGAGAGGGTCTCCTCGGCCAGCCGCATGTCGCTGTAGACGATCTCGGCGGTGTGGCCGCCGTCGACGCTGAAGAACCGGATCGGGCCGCCGGCCTTCTCCGTCAGCACCGCGGCCTCGAGCTTGGTCGAGTCACCCTGATGCAGCACGAGGCCGTCGGTCGTCGACCAGAGCGCCACGTTGTCGGTGAACTTGTCGAGGTTGCCGTTGCCGGACTTGTCGATGTTCAGCTCTTGGTCACCGAACAGGTCGATGGCCACCGACTTGCCCGTCCCCCGCTGCAGCAGGTGCAGCGGGATGAAGAGCCTGCCGTGGTGCACCCCGATCTCGGCGACGGCGCCCGCGACGTTGCGTGCCCGCTGGGCGTCGTCGAGAACCTTCAGGACCGGGAGGTTTCCTGGCTCGAGAAAGCCACTGACGAACCGATAGCCAACGTTGCTGTACCGCTCGAATGTGCGCTTCATCGACGCTGATCCTACGTTCCCAGCAGCCGATCCCGCAGCGCTGCATCCTTCTGAAGCACCATCTCTTCCAGGCCCGCCTGGAAGGCCTCCATCCGCTCGCGCAGAGTCGGGTCGGAAGCGCCGAGGATGCGAACCGCCAGGAGGCCCGCGTTGCGGGCGCCGCCGATGGACACCGTCGCGACGGGCACCCCGGCCGGCATCTGCACGATCGACAGCAGCGAGTCCAAGCCGTCCAGTCGCGCGAGCGGCACCGGCACGCCGATCACCGGCAGCGGGGTTGCCGCGGCGACCATGCCTGGCAGGTGCGCTGCGCCACCCGCGCCTGCGATGACGACCTCGATACCCCTGCCTGCGGCACCGCGGGCGTAGTCCAGCATCCGGCCGGGCGTGCGATGGGCGGACACCACACCGACTTCGAAAGGCACCTCGAACTCCGCCAACGCGGTGACGGCGTCCTCCATCACCGACCAGTCGCTGTCACTGCCCATGATGACGCCAACCCGGGGCGTGCTACTCGGCATGTTCATCCCATCCATCCGTCCATTCACCATGCGACAACCAGTGCGCGGCACGTACCGCCCGTTCCCGGACCTCCGCGACGTACTCCGCGTCGTCGACCGAACCACCCGCCGCGCCGAGCACGTTCACGTGGCCGATCTTGCGGCCCGGCCGTTCCGACTTGCCGTAGAGGTGCACCTTCGCCTCGGGCAGTCGCGCGAACAGGTGATGTAGGCGCTCGTCCATGGTCATCGCGGGCGCCTGGGGCGCACCGAGCACGTTGGCCATCACCGTGACCGGGGCAATGGGGGCGGTGGACCCGAGCGGGTAGTCGAGAACCGCGCGGAGGTGCTGCTCGAACTGGCTGGTGACGGCGCCGTTCATGGTCCAGTGGCCGGTGTTGTGCGGTCGCATCGCCAACTCGTTGACCAGAAGTGCGCCGTCGACGGTCTCGAACAGTTCCACGGCGAGCACACCGACGACACCCAGCTCACCGGCCAGCCGCAGACCCAGTTGCTCGGCCGCGGCACCCAGGTCGCGGCCCAGGTTGGGCGCCGGGGCCATCACCTCGACGCAGATGCCGTCGCGCTGCACCGACTGCACCACCGGCCACGCCGCACCCTGCCCGAAGGGTGACCGGGCCACCAGCGCCGACAGTTCGCGCCGCATGTTCACCCGCTCCTCGAGCAGCACCGACGCGCCGTCGGCCAGGTAGCGCTCGGTCACCGCACGTGCCTCGGCGACGTCCTTGGCCAGCGTCACGCCCCGGCCGTCGTACCCGCCGCGGGCGGTCTTGACGACGATCGGTCCGTCGATCCGAGCCGCGAAGGCGTCCACGTCGGATGGGTCCAGCGCTTCGGCGAACCGGGGAACGGGGGCGCCCAGCTCCTCGAGCCGGCGGCGCATCACCAACTTGTCCTGCGCGTGGATCAGCGCCTGCGGCGGCGGTGCGACGTTCACGCCGGCGTCGACCAGTGCCTGCAACAGCTCGGTGGGGACGTGTTCGTGGTCGAACGTCAGGGCCGCGGCCCCCTCGGCGACCCTGGCCAGTGCGTCGGCGTCGGTGTGCGAACCGATGACCACGTCGCGGGTCACCAGAGCTGCGGGATCATCCGGGGAGGCGGCCAGCACGCGCAGCGTCTGGCCGAGGGCGATCGCGGCTTGGTGGGTCATCCTGGCCAACTGTCCGCCGCCGACCATGGCTACGACTGGAGAAGCGCTCACGGCCCCTATGTTGTCACGGCCTCAGGTACCGGCCGCACCCGTCGCGACCTGCACGGCTACGCGTAGCATGGCCCGTTTACGTAGAATCGGCTCCCGTGTCCTTTACCGATGCCACCATTGCGCGCCTGCCGCGCGCGATTCGGCCGTTCTTCGAACAGCATCACGAGCTCATCAAGTTCGCGATCGTCGGCGGCACGACCTTCATCATCGACTCCGCGATCTTCTACACGCTGAAGCTGACGATCCTCGAGCCCAAGCCGGTGACGGCGAAGATCATCTCCGGCATCGTCGCCGTCATCGCCTCCTACATACTGAACCGCGAGTGGAGCTTCCGCGATCGAGGTGGCCGCGAACGCCACCACGAAGCCCTGCTGTTCTTTGGTGTCAGCGGCATCGGCGTGCTGATCTGCATGGTGCCGCTGTGGGTGTCCAGCTACGTGCTGGAACTCCGCGTGCCCATGGTCAGCCTCACCATGGAGAACATCGCCGACTTCATCTCCGCCTACGTCATCGGCAACCTGTTGCAGATGGCGTTCCGGTTCTGGGCGTTCCGGCGCTGGGTCTTCCCCGACGAGTTCGGCCGCAACCCGGACAAGGCCGTTGAGGCGTCCATCACCGCAGGCGGCATCGCCGAGGCGCTCGAGGACGTGGCCGAGAAGGCGCACGACGCGGGCTCGGTCGCCTCGCTACGGGGCCGACGCGCCCGCCGCGACGATCAGCTTGGCGACTCCTCCGACCCGAGAGTGTCGAAGACTTCGTGATACAGCAGTGAGTGAACCTGCTCCACGCGCGGAATGTCGTGGAATTCCAGGGGATCTTGCGACGCCGACTCGATGATCAACGTTCCGGTGCGGAGTACCCGGTCGACGAGGCCGTGACGGAATTCAACGCTGTTGATACGTGCCAGCGGGATGTCGATGCCGGAACGCGTCATGACGCCGTGGCGGAACATCACCCGTCGGTCGGTGATGACGAAGTGCGTCGAGCGCCAGTTCAGCAACGGCCATGCCACCAGCCATCCGACGAGGATCAGCCAAATCACCCCGATGACGATCATGACGATGTTCTTCGCCGTCTGATCCCAGGTCATGCGGTTGACCACGCCGAGCCCGAAACCCGCGACCGCAGTGGCCAGCAGCAGCACGAAGACCGGACCGATCAGCCGCTTCCAGTGCGGATGACGGTGCAGGACGACGCGTTCGTCGCCGGCAAGCACGTTGTCGGGGTATCCCACGGGGCAGACTCTACCCAGCCGCGATCGGCTAAACGGGTCGAAGATGCACGATGTCGCCTGCGGAAACGACGGTGACGTCGCCGCCGGTGTCGATGCGCAGACGACCCTGATCGTCGACCGACACGGCCTCGCCCACCACCTCCCGGCCGCCGGGCAACGTCGCCCGCACCCGGGAAGCGACGGTCAGGCTGTTGGCCAGGTAGTCGGCGACGAGACCGGCATCCGCCCCGCCCGCCGCCGTCAGACCGTCGACTCGTCGCCGCAACTGCCGCAACAGTGCGACCACCAGTGCGCCGCGGTCGGGGTCCTCGACGCCGAGAACCCGCAGCGAGGTGGCCGTGGGCTCGGGAAGTTCGTCTGCACCGAGCGAGACGTTGACTCCAACCCCGACGACGATCGCCGCGGCCGGGGACGCCACCTCGGCGAGGATGCCTGCGAGCTTGCGACCGTCGTGCCGGGCGAGGACGTCGTTGGGCCACTTCAGGCCCACGTCGACTCCGGTCACCTCGGCGACGGCTTCCACGACGGCGAGGCCGGTGACAAGCGGTACCCATCCCCATGCGGTGGCGGGCAATCCGTCGGTGGGCACCCCCACCGACATGCTGATCTGCGCGCGCGGCACCGCCGACCAGTTGCGGCCGTTACGGCCGCGGCCCGCGGTCTGGTCCTCCGCGACGAGCACCGACCAGGTGATGTCCTGACCGGCGGCGACCCGGGCGACGAGGTCGGCGTTGGTCGACCCGGTTTCGGCGACGACGTCGAGCCTGCGCCAGCCTGCCGGATTCACGACGGCGGCGCGCAGGGCCGCTTCGTCGAGCGGGCGGCGGGTGGAGTCAGCAGTCATTCTTGGCGGGCTTCCCATCGAATCGGTCGGTCATCCACTGGATTGCGTCCAGGGCGTCGCTCGGATTGTGTCCGCCGGCGGGGTCGTACTGGATGGTGATGCTCCCGCCGAGTGCGCAGGCCCGTTGGATCGCTGCCGTGGTCCACGCGGCGTCGATGAACGGGTCCTTGCCGCCGTAGTAGACGTACAGCGGCTCCGACAGCGGTTTCTGCGGCAGCGCCCAGTCCTTCAAGAACCCCCGCAGGCGGTCGGCGGCCGCAGGGGTCTTGGGCGCGAAGTCCCGCGGCCCGACGCCGTTGACGGCCTGGCTGCGGGCGTAGGCGTTGGCGGGGGTGCAATCGGTGAGGACGTTCCAGTAGTGCTTGGCCCCAGCTGTGCGGAAGTCGTCGCGGTTCAGGTCGGGGTGCAGCCGGGCCAGCGACTCGATCATCGCCTGGATGACACCGCGCTGCTCCGAGGTGAGGGTGCCGTCTTGGGCCTTCTGGACGATCCCCGTCATGTCGGCTGGCGGCGAAGCGGCCAACGCACCAAGCAGTTTGAGCTCGGGTGCGTAGTCCTTGGCCTGCTCGTCGGCCGCCCACGACGCGCCTGCGCCCTGCGAGTCCCCGAAGGCAACCCACCTGTCTGACACGTCGGGAAAGGTGTGCCGCAGCGCGCGTACCGCGTCGATCATGTTCAGCCCGGCGGTGCGGGAATCCGAATATGGATGAATCCCCTTGGCGCCCAAACCTTGAAAGTCGGCGAGGGCCACCGCGTAGCCCATGCCGGTGAAGACGTTGACGTACCTGAGGAAGCCGAGCAGGCCCGAATCGAGTGACGGTGCGCACGGAGTGTCGATGCCGAGGGTCGCGTGTCCGAGGGACACCACCGGCCAGCCGCCGTCGGGGGCGTCCCCGTTCGGCACGAACACCGACCCGGACACGATCGTCGGTGACATGTCGTCACCCGAGGTCGACCGGTAGACGACCCGCGCGGCCCGTAATCCGCGGCCCTCCCACTTGCGCGTCACCAAGGGCAATGTCGTCGCCTGCAGCACCGAACCCGGCTCCGAGCCGTTCAGTTCCGCCGATGCGACCTTCTCTGGCGGTCCAGCCGACGGCGCGACCTGGTCGTACGCCCAGACCCCGATGACTGGCACGAACGGAAACGCCGCGTAGGCAATTCCCAGAACGAGCACCACGATGACCACCGGCAGGACGACTCGCTTCAGCACGCCGGTCACGCTAGCTTTCCGCGCCCGACGAGGCAGCCCGCGTGGTCGAGTTCATGTCGAGCCACCCTATCCGCCGCCACCCGGCGGACACTGGTTGGTCGCCGGCTTGCCCGCGAATCTGTCTGCGATCCAATCGAATCGGGACGCGAGGTCGACGTTGCCATGTCCCTTGTCCGGCTGCAATTCCCACTCGACGTTGCCGCCGAGCGCACAGGCCCGCGCGATTGCATCGGTGGTCCACTGCGCGTCGATGAACTCGTCGCGCCCCGCGTAGGTGACCGACAGCGGGGCGGTCAGCCGTTGCTGTGGCAGTGCCCACGCGCGCAAGAACGAGCGCAGGCGATCGGCCGCGGCAGGCGTGGCGGGGGTGAAGTCTCGGGATCCGACGGCTTCGGCAGCCGTCGCCCGACTGGCCGCCTTCGGCCCGGAGCACGCCGACAACACGTCCCAGTAGGTGACGGCCGCACCGCGCCGATAGTCGTCTCGGACGACGTCGGGGTGCAGCCGTGCCAGGGACTCCACAACGGCTTGGAATGCGAGTGATTGATCCTTCGACATCGTTCCCGCGACGGCCTTGTCGACCAGACCGGTGACGTCGGCCGCCGGCACGTACGCCACGGCACCGACCAGATCCAAGTCCGGGGCGTACGAGCCGGCCTGCTCGTCGGCGGCCCACGCCGCACCGCCGCCTTGCGAGCCACCGACGGCGGCCCAGCGCGCCGAGACGCCGTCGAAGGTGTGCCGCAGCGCGCGGACGGCGTCGATCATGTTGAGACCAGCGGTCTTCGCGTCGGTGTAGGGATGGACGCCCGGCGAGCCGAGACCCTGATAGTCGGCGAGGGCGACCGCGTACCCCTTGCTCACGTACCCGACGATGATCGAGGAGAACCCCAGGAGCGTGTTGGAAACCGAAGGCCCACAGGGCTCGTCGAGACCAGTGGTGCCGTGGCCGAACGAAATCACCGGCCAACCGCCCTCGGGCGCGTCCCCCTTCGGGGTGAACACCGATCCGGAGACCTCGGTCTGCTGGCCGGTGTCACCGTTGGTCGACCGGTAGACGACCCGGGCCGCGTCGACGAGTTGTCCCTCCGGCGAGCGACTGAATGCGGGCATGGACGTCGCGCTGATCAGCGACCCCGGGCCGGAACCGGTGAGGTCGGCCGACGGGATGGCAGTCGGCTGTTCGCCGACCGCGACGTTGCCGGTCGATCCGCAGGCCGACGACACGATGGCGATCACCACCAACAGGACGAGCACCCACCTCGACGTCGAGTGGCCCCTGGCCTCAGTCATCCAGATCGCCGGTCATCGAGATCGCCCGGCACCGTGAATCACTCGGCCGAGCTGGCGCCGTCCAAGAAGTTGGTCCTGAAGCAGACCCCATGCCAGAACCAGCACCAGCGAGACGAAGAATCCGAGCCCGCCAGCCTGGACGAGGTTCCGCGTCAGCGAGCCTTCTCGCTTCGCGGGCCCCGCCTCGTCGACGAGCACCAACTCCGTTCCACCGCCGTCGACCTTCGCCAGCTCGCCCGACGCGGCGATCAGGTTGGCGGTGACAGCGGTGGCCACCTCGCGCGTCTCGTCGGGATTGGTGCCCTTGACCACGATGTCCAGCACCGGAGTCGACGACGGGGCGATGCTGATGCGGCCTGCGAGATCCTGCCCGGTCTGCGGGAGTTCCAGCTGGTCGACGGTCGGTCCCGTCACCCGCTCACTTCGTGCGAGGTATTGGTAGGTCAGCACGCGGGTCTTGGAGTTGACCTGCCCGTAGAACGCGTCGAGTGTGGTCGCGTCTCCGGTGGACTTGACGATGACCCGCGAGGTCGAGTCGTACACCGGTGTGTTGGTGTGCCACGCCACCCACCCCGTCCCGATCGAGAGAACCGTCGCACACACGAGGACCAGCCATCCCCTGCGCACGATCTGTAGGTAGTCCCCAAGGCGGGGCGCGTCCGGGGGCGAGATCACGACGCCCCCACACAGACGTTGCCCAACCGCTGGCCGCCGAACCGGGCGTACAACCAGCCGATGGCGCTCTCGATCACCTGGTCATTGGATGCCTCGGTGCTTCCGGCGCGCTCGAGCACCTCGATCTGTTCGCCCTTGGCACAGGCGGCGTCGATCGCGCGGCGGATACCCGCGGGCGGTGAGCTGGCGTCCAGGCTTCCGAAGGTCACCAGCACCGGCGCCGCCCCTGGCGTCGGATACCGCGCGGGCACGCCTGCGGCCGAAAGTCGTTGGC
This sequence comes from Mycobacterium sp. AT1, assembly GCF_002043095.1. GTDB lineage: Bacteria > Actinomycetota > Actinomycetes > Mycobacteriales > Mycobacteriaceae > Mycobacterium. Next base: position 110,667 of record NZ_MVOC01000027.1, read on the forward strand.
GCAAGTCGTCCGCCGCGGCACGGTCGCGAGGTTTCAGATCGCTCGGCTTGAGGTCGTCGAAGATCTTCTTGGCCGCGTCGGGGTCGGGGGGAACGCAGTCGGCCAGGACGTCCCACTGCTCGCGGGCCAGCCCGGACCGGTACAGGTCTAAGTCCAGGCTGGGATCCTGGTTCGCGAGGCTCTGCAGGGACCAAATGTAGTTCCGCAGGTCGACGACGCCAGACAGCTCACCGCTCTCGGCGGCGTCCACCAGCGGCGACATGTCGGCGAACGGTGACAGAGCCACGGCGCCGACCATGGTCATGCCGCCGCCGTACGTTCCGGCACGTTCGGCCGCCGCCCATGCCGCCAGTCCGCCTTCACCGAGTCCGTAGGCAGCCCATTGGGTGCTGCTCGACGGCAACACCCGGTGTGCTGCCCTGGCAGCGTCGATCATGGTGTAGCCCAACGTCGTCGCGTCCACCGCCGAATGCGGGGCCTGACCGTCGAGACCAAGCCCCTGATAGTCGGGGAACACGACGACGAACCCTCGACCCAGCAGGTTGGCGATCGCCGAGGAGTAGCCGTAGTACTTGTCGGCCAGGGTTGGGCCGCACTTCGGCTGGGTGCCCGTCATGGCATGGCCGAACGCGATGATCGGCCAACCGTCCTTCGGAGGTTGACCCGGCGGAACGACGACGACGCCGGTGGCCTGACTCGGTGCTCCGGTGCGACTCGTCGATCGGTACGTCACCTTGACCGCGGAGGCGCCGGCGTCGTCGAAGGCCAACATTCCGGTGACCGGTGTGGAGTCGACGAGCGACCCGGGACCGGTGTCCGACAGGTCCGGCGGCGGAATTTCAGGGGCCCCAGGGAAATCGGGCGACACGTCAGACCGCGCCGGAAGGTCACGTGCGACTGACGGTGCCCGCGGCGACGGTGCGCAGCCCGAGAGAACGGCTGCCGACACGACCGCCGACGTGACCAGGGCGGTCAGAAGTCGCGACCGCACGGTCAGTCGGACCCGTGCCTGGACGCTGCAGGCTCGGACGTTCCCACCAGGCCCTCGGTGGGTGCGTCACCCTCGCCGGCGGCGGGCGACTTCGGTGGTGCCGCCTTCGCGGGGGCAGGCTTTCCCGAGTTCAGGCGACGACGGTGCCCGGGTTCGAACGTCGCGACGGTGCCGATGAGGATGGCGTTCGCGGCGTGCAGCGTCTGTACGCCACGCCGCAACTTCGCGCTCGTCGTGCGGCGGATCCTGGCCAGGAGCAAGGCGCCGTCCGACAGGGCCGCGACGAGCGCGCCGTCGTTGTACTGCTCCAGTGGAGGAGTGTCGATCACGACGTAGTCGAAGGAGTCGCCCAGTTCGTCGAGGAGGTCCGTCGCACGGTCGCTCGCCCAGAGTTCGCCTGGCCGCGTCGGGATGGGTCCGGTCGGCAGGAACGAGACGCGGTGATGACCGACCGGTACGTCGGGGATGATTGCTTCGACGACGGTGGTTTCCCCGGCGATCGTGGTGCTCAGGCCGCGGGTTGCGGCGGCCTTCTTCATGGGGCCTTCGAGCGGAAGTCGTTCGGCGAGTGTGGAACCCCGGAAGTCGCCGTCGACGAGGACCACCGAACGCCCGGCCTCGGCCAGCGCGGCCGCGAGGTCGACCGCCAGCGTGGTGCGTCCCTCCCCTGCCGCCGGGCTGGTAACGGCTATGACCTTTGGCGGCTCGGGACCGTCGGTCAACCTGGCGAAGCGCAGATTCGTGCGCAGCTCGCGAAGACGCTCGGCGTAGAGACCGTCCTTGTCGAGGTCGACGACGCCCACCTTGGCTCGCGACGGGTCTGCGGGCAGCCCGCCGATCACCGCGGCGTCGGTGCTGTCGGCCACCGGTTCGCGGCCACGCACCCGCCGGTCGAGCGCCCCGACGAGGACGGCCGCGAGAATGCCGAGCAGCAACCCTCCCGCGACACCGAGGCCGATCCTGACGACCATTGACATTCCCACGGGCTTGACCGGGTAGTCCGCTTCGTCGACCACCACGGCCCCGGCGGCCGGAGTGCCGCCCCTGCGCGAAGTTTCGAGTTCGCTGATCAGCCCGACGAGCTGATCGGTCACGGCGTTGGCGTAGGTCTGCGCCATGGCGGGATCGGCGTCGGTGACGGCGACGTTGAAGAGGACGGTCTTGGGCGCGGCTACCGCGGTGATCTTGCTCTTGAGCTCCTCGGGCGTGATCGTGCCCTTCAACTGGTCGACCGCCCTGGCGGCCACCTGTTCACTGGTCGCGAGACTGGCGTAGGAGTTCGCGCGGTCGGTGGAGAAGAGATTGTTCTGATACGCCTCGGTCACCGTGGTGCCGTTCTGCGTTGCCACGAACAACGTTGCCGTGGACTGGTATTCGCGGGTGCCGAACTGCCATGTCGCCCATCCGATGGCACCACCGATCACGGCGAGGACCACGATGACCCACCAGTACCTGCTAAAGATTCGCAGGTATTCCTTGATCTCCAACGTCGGACTCCTCGGTAATTGCCATGCAACGTGTCAAGAGGCTAGTCGCCGCCCTCCACGCACGAGCCATGGAACGCGGCCGGACCCGCGTGTTGAGCTTAGCTGGTCGACCTGCGACCATGGTCATCGTGAACCCCAGCAGGGAAACCATTCGCAACATCACGGTGTCCGTCCTGATTGTTGCAGTGACCCTGGCGGTGGTCTGGGTGGCTATTTCATTTGGAAAGCTTTCATTCATCGGCATCGTCGGGCTCATCGGACTGTTGATCGGCGCCTACATCGGCGTCCGGCACCCGCTGTGGCTATTTTATGGGCTTGCCGCCATCATGGCTGGCCTGCAATTCGGACGAATTCCGGGGATTAGTCTCCCCATCTATCTGCCGCTGGCATTCGGAGCCGTGGTCGCGTCGTACTTTCATCCGCGACTCGCACGGTCCATGCACCCGTTGGAATTCGCCTGGATTGCGTTGATCGTGACCAGCGGCTTGACCATGGCGATAAATGCACACGGGTTCGTCGACTATTCGCTTTACATTCGCTGGCTGATTGCCTCGATGGTATTGCTCGCCCTCGTTCAGCTGCCCCGCGAGAACTTGAAGCGCTTCGGCCAGGTCTTCACGGTCGTCGCCGCGGGCAACGGTCTCTTCGGCATGTACATGGTGGCGTTCGACCAGAACAACACCGCGCTGCGCATCTTCCAGCCGTTCGGCTATCTGCCGGAGGCCATCACCCCCATCTACGCCCAGGGCGCCGACGGGGTGACGGGGACCATCCGACTTGGCGGCACGTGGGTCAACGCCAACACGGCGGGCCTCAACCTCGCGCTGGCATTGGGTCTCGCCATTCTTCTGTTCGCAGGCTGGCGACGCACCGTGCTGATCCTGGTCCTCACGGCAGCACTGCTCCTGACGCTGAGCCGCGCCTCCATCTTCAGCGTCGCCGCAGGCGTCATCTTGGTGCTGGTGTTCGGCGCAATGCGGACGCGTGATCGTGCGGCGACCATCGGCCTTGGTCTGCTGGTTGCTGCGGGCGCGCTGCTCACACCCGCCGTCCGCGAACGCCTGACGTCGGCCTTCGCCGGCCGCGACGTCGGCTCGCTCGCGCGTGCGGACGCCTTGAGGGTGTTTCCCAGCCAAATGGCGCACCACTGGCAATTCGGCTGGGGCTGGGGTCGCCCGGAATTCATTGACCCGGAGTATTCATACCTCTTCAACCTGGCGTCCAACGCCCCGCTGACTACGCTTTACCGGGGCGGATTCCTGCCTTTCCTCGCCTTTTTAGCGGTCATGGTCATCAGCATTGCGATGTCCTATCGCGCGCTTCGCTCCAATTCGCTTCCGCTGGCCATGTACGGCGGAATTCTGATCGGCGTCACCGTCGTGCAATTCAACTTGGACCACAATGTCGCCGACGTTCCTCAGAACGTGCTCTTGTGGTCGATGCTCCTGGCGTTCGCCCTATACGTCGACGACGCCCGAAAGGACGCGGCGGCTACCGAAAATCCCTTGGGGAAGTCGCCCGCTACGCCGGAATTACTTCCCCGTTGACGGTGAGCTAGCGCCAGTTACGACGGCACGTCGCTCCCCGCGGTCATTCAGGCTCGGCACCAAGAAAGCCCGAGGCTCGTTCACGCTTGTTTGCTGACGGCTACGTCCAGACCGTCGGTGACCGGGCTCAGGGTCAGTACGCGCCGGAACCGGTCGCGATGGTACGAACGGTCTTGACGGCGATCAACACGTCGTTGGTGATGGACCAGTTCTCGACGTAGGACAGGTCGAGGCGTACCGAGTCCTCCCACGACAGGTCGGAGCGGCCGCTGACCTGCCACAGGCCCGTGATGCCCGGCAGAACGAGCAACCGGCGCCGGACCTGGTCGTTGTAGGTGTCGACTTCGCGGCGCAGCGGCGGACGGGGGCCGACGACGCTCATGTCGCGTCGGAGAACGTTGAAGAACTGGGGCAGCTCGTCGATGCTGTACTTCCGCAGGAGGCGTCCGATGTGGGTGATCCGTGGATCTTCCTTCATCTTGAACAGCACCCCGCCGACGCTGTCGTTGACGTCCATCAGGTTGACCACTTGCCGATCCGCGCCGTCGACCATGGTGCGGAACTTGATCATCTGGAACGGTTCGCCGTCCAAGCCGATGCGCTCGGACTTGTAGAAGACGGGTCCCTTGCTGGTCAGCTTGATCGCGATGGACGCCGCGATCATCACCGGGAGTGCCATGACGAGCGCGAAGATCGCCATGAAGTAGTCGAATGCAAGCTTCTGGATCTTCTTGGTGCCGCTGTATTGCGGCTTCTCGACGTGGATGAGGGGCAGGCCGGCGACGGGTCGCATCGTCAACCGTGGACCTGCGACGTCGACGACGCCGGGGGTGACCACCAGGTCGACGCCCAGCTTGTGCAGGTCCCACGACAGCTCGCGAACGCCTTCAGGGCCGAGGTGGTCGGTGGTGGTCAGTGCGACGGTGTCGGTATTGGTCTTGAGGATCGCGTCGTGGACGCTGCTCTCGTCGCCGTAGACGGGCAGCGCGCCGACACCGGGGATGTCGATGGTGCCACCGGAGCTCCGGCCGGTGAGACACACTCCGACGACGGAGTATCCGTATCCCCAGCCCCTGTTGAGGGATTGGACGAGGCTGCGAACGGCCCTGGCGTCACCGACGGCCAAAACCGTGACGACGCACCGGCCGCGCTTACGCTGACGGGACAAGAACAGCCGGCACACATTGCGGCCGACTACGAGTCCGGCGAGGCCGAGCGGAAATGCCACCGCGAGGTATCCCCTGGCGAATTCCGGCCGAAAGATCATGAGCGCGACGGCTACGACGCCAATCGTTGCCAGTGTGGCCGAAACCACACGTCGATACTCCTCGACACCGGCTCCGACGATCCGGGGAGACCGGGTGCGGTAGGCGGCCAGGAGACTGAGCCAGATGCAGGCGATGAGAACCGACAGGATCGAGAAGTAGATCGACGCTGGATCGGTGGCCGTGATGGGCCGTCCGAGCCTGACTGTTTGGGCTCCTACCAGCGCAAGAGCGACGACGACGATGTCGGAGACGACCAGAACCTTGACGTACCGTCGCTGCCACCGGGGGCCGCCACTTCGGCGGGAGGCCGTCACCGGCGCGTCAGTGAGAGACAGGGTTTCTTCAGTCAGAGACAACGTCCTCCACCCCTTCTGTTTGCTAGCAGTTAAACGCGTTAACGACTTCCCCACCCGCGTTTACTATGTCACTGTTAGCCAGCCAGCGCCAGGCATACAGCATATGTCCAGTTCACCGACATCCGCCTTGGATCGACGCTTTGGCCAGGCCGGCCCACTGATAAGCGAAGATGAACTCCCAGCCGAGAACTGAGTAGCGATATCGACGCGGTACGTCGACCATCACCGCTGCATCCGGCCGGTTTGAGAAACATTGCTGAAATACCAGTCGCGCGCGCGGCAGGTGGTAGCGCCAGCTTATGACGATGATCTTGCGCCACGACCGTTCGTCGGCCAGGCGCCGCATTTCCTCGGCCTCACCGCGGGTGGTGCTCGGATCGGGCGTGAAGCAGATGACCTCCACGTCTTCGGGGCTGCGGCACACCCGCTTCATCACGGGGTCCCCGTCCCAGTAGGGGTCTGACAGCACGACGATCGGTGCCCACCCCTCCCGCGCCAATTGCAACCCGTAGTCCTCCCGACCGTCGTGTTCGCCACCAAGCACGATGATCGCGTCGGCGTGCTCGAGCTGGTCGACCTTGGCGTTGGCGAACACGAAGTAGCCGCTGAGGCCCATGTCGACCAGGATGATCGCCATCACGAGCACGATGGCTTCGACCGCTGCCAGGAGCCGTCTACTCGCGCTCATACTCCGCCAGATCGTCGGGACACAGCGCGCGATAACGGGCCCACATGGCTCGTCCCATCGCGCGCTGCCCGTCGGCGTTGTAGTGCCGGTCTTCGGTTCCGTTGACACAGCCCCGCTCGCCAGTGGCGAATGCGGTCCGATGCCTGCGCCGCGGGGTGTCGGCGTGGATGGCGTCGATCACCGAATAGTCCTTGCGGCTCAGTTCCATCTCCTCGGGCACCATTTGGCCCAGGATGAATGGAAGGTCGGTTCCGTAGCGCCTGCGTAGATCGTCGATCACCGAGTCGAGCTTGTCGCGGTAGGTCGGGCCGGACGTCAACGGCACGTCACTTTCCCCTTGGTGCCACAGCACCGCGGCCACTGTACTTCCCGGGTGGTGGCCAAGCACCGCGTCGACCGCGCGTACGCCGGCGACGTAGAGGTTGACCCTGGTGCGGGTGTCGACCGGATCCCACGTGTACCCGTTCTTCGGTGCGAACGACGTGTCGCCGCGGGCGCCGGGGACCAGGAGGACGTGGCGTCCCGTCTCCTCGGCGAGCAGCTTCGCGAAGGTCATCCCGAACCCGACGCCCTTACCGGGGATTTCGTGCATCAGCGGTTCCTCGGCGAGGATGATCCGCCCCTTCGCCGGCCCGCTCATGGCGTATTGGTGCACCCGTGGGTGCGAGCGGTCCAATCCGTCGCGGTCGAGGCCCCGTCCCATCCCGAAGGCATTGGACTGCCCGAGAATCGGCACCACTAGATAGGGCTTCGGCGGGGGGTCGACGGGCGTCCCCGCCGACGCCAGCTTGCGCTTGACGGCCGACTTGGCCTCGAAGGCCAGCCGACGCCAGTGGGCGACGTCTCCGTCCGGGTTCCTAGCGGCATTCATTGACGGCCGGCTTCCCTTCGAATCGGTCGGCGATCCAGGCGAGTTGGTTGGTGACGTCGACGTCACCGTGCCCCTTGGCCGGCTGCAAATCCCACTCCACGTTGCCACCGAGAGCGCACGCCTTGGCGATGGCGTCGGTGGTCCACGCCGGGTCGATCAGGGTGTCCGCGCCGCCGTAGACGACCGACAACGGAGCAGACAGGGGTCGTTGCGGAATTGCCCAGGCGGACAACAGCTTCCGCAATTGGTCGGCTGACGCCTGCGACGCCGGGCGGACGTCGGCGGCGGTCACCTGTTTGAGCGCGTCGGCCCTGGAGTGGGCGGTGTCGCCGGCACACGACAGGAGCACGTCCCAATGGGTCGCCGCTGCGCCACGCCGGAAGTCGTCCCGGTTCACCTCGGGATGACGGCGGGCCAGCGATTCCACGATGGCGAGGAACGCCGGTCGCTGATCGTCGGTCAAGGTGCCCGCCCACGCCTTGTCGACCACCTGGGTCACCTCTGCAGCAGGCGAATCAGCCACGGCGCCAACGAGATCGAGCTCCGGCGCGTACGCCGAGGCCTGTTCGTCGGCGGCCCACGCCGCTCCCCCGCCCTGTGATCCCCCCAGCGCCAGCCAACGCGTCGAAGTGTTGGCGAAGGTATGGCGCAGCGCACGGACCGCGTCGATCATGTTGAGCCCCGCGGTCTTGGCATCGGTGTAGGGATGAATTCCACTCTCCCCGAGGCCCTCGTAGTCGGCGAGCGCGACCGCATGTCCGGTCTTGACGAAGCCGACGACCAGGTCGGCGAGTCCGAGCAGCGAGTCGGAGACCGACGGAGCACAGCCCTCGTCGATGCCGGTGGTGCCGTGGCCGAAGGACAGAATCGGCCAGCCTCCCTTCGGCGGCTCGCCGAGTGGGGTGAAGACGGATCCGGAGACCGTCGCCTGCGCGCCGGTGTCGCCGTTGGTCGAGCGGTACACCACGCGCGCCGCCTGCAGCTGACGTCCGGTGATCGTCCGCTGGAGAGCGGGCATGGTCATCGCACTGACCAGGGAGCCCGGGCCCGCCCCGCCGAGGTCGGCGGTTTGGATGGGAACCGGTTGCGCGGTCGGCAAGTCGCCGCGGATCGCGTCGACGACCTTGCCAGCGACGCGGAATCCAATCGGGAGGGTGAGCGCGACGAGCACCAGGGCGACAAGCGTCACCACGGTGACCGCGGCCGCCCGCGCTCCCCGCCTCATGCCCATCGACACCGGAGGTTTCTGGCCACGCTCATCCGCCGTCACCTGTTCGAGCCGGCGTCCCCTCTTGGCCTGGCGGAGGCGGGGGCGTGACGAAGGACGGGCAGCTGTTGGGCGCAGGGACGGTGGCGAACCGGTCGGCTATCCAACCAAGAACCGGGCTGACGTCGACGTCGGAGTGCCCACGGTCGGGTTGCATGTCGATGCGGACGACGTCATCCATCTCACACGCGGTTTCCAGCGCCGCATCGGTCCAGGCGGGTGGGACGAGGACGTCCTGTCCGCCGTAGACGACGTATGCCGGAGCCGCCAGGGGGCTCCGCGGGAGATCCGACGTCAGAAGGCGGGCCCGCAGCGCGGCAGCGGCCGCGGCGGTCGACGGCGTCAAGTCGTCGGGGGTGATCTGTTCGGCGGCCGCCGACCGCTCGTCGGCCTTCCCGAAGTCGCACTGCAACAGGACGTCCCACTTGTCCGCGACGACTCCGCGTCGATAGTCGTCGAGGTTCAGGCCTGGATCTTCGTTCTTCTGCGAGGCCAGCAGCGCCTGGTAGACCGGCTCCTGTTCCTTCGACAGCTCCCGATTCACGGCGTCGTCGACGAAGCCCGAAACATTCAGCGGCGGAGACACACTGACGGTGCCAACCAGCTCCAGCCCGGCCCCGTAGGACGGGCTCAGCTCGTTGGCCGCCCACGCAGCCTGGCCACCCTGCGACACGCCGAATGCGGCCCACCGGTTGGAGGTGTCGGCGACCACCTTGCGCGCGGCACGCACCGAGTCGACGAGGTTGTAGCCGGCCGTGGTGGCGTCGAGATACGGATGGTAGGTCGAATCGTCGCCCAGCCCTTGATAATCCGCCATGGTGACGACGTAGCCGGCGTTGACGAGCTCGAGAATGGCGGACGACAGGTTGGCCAAGGTCGGCGACGAGGACGGAGCACACCCCGCGACGACGCCGGTGGTGGGGTGGCCGTAGGCGATGATCGGCCACCCGCCCTCGGGCGGCTTGCCCTTCGGTGCGAAGACGGTGCCCGTCACCTTCGTGGGTTGCCCGGTGACCCCCGACGTCGAGGCATAGGTCACCTTGGCCGCCACCGACGTGACGCCGCTGAGCCTTCGGTCGAGGGTGGGCATGCTGTGGGCGGCGGCGACAGTGCCCGGCCCCGAACCGCTGAGATCGGCGGGCAGTGAGATTCCGGCGTCCGGCGGCGGTGCAACCGGCTCGGTCGTTCGTCCACCGCACGCGGACGTCGTCACGGTCACCACGACGATCGCGGAGATGACGGCGCGGCGCAGGCTCATCCGTGCCTCCTCCATCCACCCCCGTCGAGTGTCGTTGCTAGCGGATTGCGCGCAACGCCCCCTGGTCGAGCTCCCGCCCGTCGATCGTAGGCGATCGAGACCGCGGACGACGTCCGCCCCTGGCTAATGCCGACCATCGCACCGTGGATCGCCCGCGAGGGCCGAGCCTCGACAAGGCCCGACATTGGCGTCAAATTGTGACGCCGCCCACCTCGAGCCGTCCGACATCCAGCAAACGCCATGACCCGCGGAAGCCGAGGTCACGACGCTGGTCCGCCCTCCCGTCGTAACCACCCACGATTCCGGTCACCGCGATCATGACCACAGTCGCTGTCATCGAGGTCACGGTCGCGTAGCGGAGTGATCGGGGCCGCCCTTGATCAGCGCGTTCACCGCCGCCCGTACCGTCCCGTCCCGCCAATGCCGTTCGTTGGCCTGGTAGATCGCCTGCCCCGCAGACACGGCCGCCGGACGGTCGGTCAGCATGCGTCGGCACGCCTGGACGAAGGCGTCGTCATCGCCGGCGACGTCGAGGGCGAAGATGCTCCCCAGCGACCCCACTGCAGCCTCGGTCCCGACGACCGGAAGTCCGATGCGGGCGGCGTCGAGGATCTTGACGCGCACGCCGCCACCGGTCGTGATCGGTGCCACCATCGCCCGACACGTGCCGAGGAACGCGTGCAGGTCGTCGACGAAGCCGAGATCTCGAACCCCCGCCGGGTAGGCCGGTTCCGGCGCGTTCGGCTTCTTCGCGCCGATGACGCACAACTCCGCGTCCGGCACGCCCGCCGAGATACGTGGCCACAGGGCGAGGGCCCGCAGAAACGCCTCCTGATTCGGCGGCCAGTCCCTGGTGCCCATCAGCACCAGACGCGCAGGCGTCGTCGAGACGTCGACCTGATCGGCGGGGGGCAACGTGAGCTCGAACCACCTGGCGCCACGAACGCCGTTGCGGCGGTACTGCTCTGCCTCGTCTGCATCGAAGGTGCCGACGGCGTCGGCGGCCATGGCCACCCGCAACTCGTCACGGACCAGCCGCTTGGACTCCACTCGTCCGAGGAGTCCACGGCTGGCGCCCCAGACCAGAGCCTCGCTGACGTGGGTGTTGACCACCAGCCTGCGTTTGCCGACGAGCGAACTCCGCAGGAACGACTCGGCCATGTAACTGTGTTCGGCGACGAAGACGTCGGCGTCCGCTCGTTCGATCGCCGCGACCAGCTCGTCGCCGTCGAATCGGACGTGGACCAGACTGCGGCGCGACCTGGCCGCGGCCGCGAGCAAGCCCAGCGGCCGTACGGCGGGTTTGCGCACCCTCGTCACCTCGACCCCGCCGGGAACGAAATCGGCTGTGACGGAGCCACTCTCCGCAGCCAAGCAGATGACCGAGACGTCGTGACTCTCCGCGGCCAGCTCGACGAAGAGTCGCGACAGCGCGACGTCACCGCCGTGTTCGACCACCGGGTCCTTGGACATCAGGAAGACGACGGAGGTCACGGGCGCCGCCGTCCGTAGAGTGCGGTCGCGAACACCGCCAGCAGCATGGCGTCCGCCGCCGTCGTCGCGATCGCCGCGGCCACCGCTCCGAGGCCGAGCTTGACCAGGATGGTCAGCAGCGCGAGCTTGACCGGCAGGAGAGCGATCGACGCAGCGAGCCGAAAGCGGTCCCGCCGTTGGGCGTAGAGGATGACCTGGAAGACGCAGATCACGGTTCGCAGGAAACAGAATCCGGCCATGATCACCATGGCCTCGGCCATCGGCGCCGGCGCGGGCGTGAACAGCATCACCACTCCGGTGACGAGGACGATCGTGCCGACGGCGGCCGAAATGGTGAGCGTCAGACGCAACTTGGGACCGGTCTTCAGGTCACCACCGCTCTTGCGCAGGGGTTCGTGATACGTCATCGCGAACGACTGCCCGATACCGGCCAACGCGGTGGCCAGCATCAGCGTGACGTTGTAGTAACCGACCACGGTGCTGTTGGTGAGGAAGCCCAGGAGCAGCACGTCGCCCTGCAGGTAAGCGGCTGTGCCCAAACCCATCTCGGCAGTGAGGTAGACCATCTGCCGCGGCGAGCCTGGCAGTCCGGGTCGGTGGCCCCGCACGCCAGCACCGGCCAGGACCAGGATCACGGCGTAGGGCGCGCAATAGAGCAGGCTGGTCAGCTTCAGCGTGGGGTCGTCCACTGCGAAGAGGTAGGCACACACCAGCACGACGCTGCTGGTTTGCCTGATGGCGTCGTAACGCCACACCAAGTCGGGATGTCCTTCGCGTACGGCGCGGCTCTTGAGGCTGTTGAATGCCATCTCACCGCCGGCCATGGCGAAGCCGAACCACAGCAGGTACAGCTTGTCGAACGGCAGGAGGGCAAGCCCGACGACGACGAGCGCGACGCCCACCAGATAGCGACTCGAGCGCTCCCGGTTGAAGTCGTCATCGGACTCCCGGATCGCCCGAACTGCCCACGGATTGTCAAGGGGCGGGCCGAGAATCGTGGCGAATGAGAACGCCAGCGCATACAGACCGTAGTCGGCGATGCCGAGGCGGGCGATGATCGCGAAGGTCAGCAGCAGGCCGAGGCCTCGGCTGCCGTACATGAAGAAGACGCCGACGAGCGTCTTGAAGAGATTGCGCGACGCGCCTTCGGGGGCTGATTCGGGCGCCGATTCGGGGAGCGTCAGGTCACGAGCCCTTCGTCTCGAGCGTCGTCATCAGCAGAACAGGGGCCGGTAGCCACCCGTGTACTTGAGCGCCTCTGGATCGCGCTTGCCGATCACCTTGGCTGGCACTCCACCGACGATCTCGCACACCCCGATGTCCTTGGTGACCACCGCTTGGGCGGCGACGACTCCGCCGCGACCGATCAGCGACGGCAGCACCATGGCTCGGCTGGCGATCCACGCGTAGTCGGACACCACGGTGGGGATGGGCACCGGGAGGAAGTCCGGGTGGTTGACGTCGTGTCCGCCGCCAATGATCTGAACGTCGCTGGCGATCGTCACGTCGTTGCCGATGTAGAGACCGGCGCGGGCGTCGAGCAGGCAGCGCGAACCGATCGACGTGTTGTCACCCACGGTCAGGAATTCGATGTCGAGGATCGTGGTGCCGAGCATGATGCAGGAGTTTCCGCCGATGGTGGCGCCGAAAAGCCGGAGGAATCCCTGCCGGATGAAGTGGAACGGAATGTGGGTGACGATCAGGTTGTAGAGCACCTGCCCGATGCGGTTGCGGAGCTTGCGTTGCAAGCCCATGTTCTGCATCCGGTAGTTGGCCACCCTGCCGTCGGGTTGCAGGTCGTAGGACGGCGGTGGCGGCAACTTCAATCCGGGTGCGGCGGCGACCTTTCTGGCTACGTCTTCCGGGTCCGCCTTTGCGGGTTCGGTGTTCACCGGCGTGGCTCCTGCCATGTTCTAGGCGTACGACGCCGCAGCGTCGTCTCGGCAACTCGGGGTGTCAGGGTACAGCGGTGACAGCGGAGACAGCAGCTCACCGGGGCAGCGCGACGAGGCCGTTGACCGCGTCGTGAAGCTTCTCCGAGAACGACGCCTCGCTGAACTGCTTGACGTGGTCCCGGATCTTGTCCGAGTCGAACTTGGTCATCTCGAATCGGTCGACGGCCTCGGCGATGTCGCCGGGGGTCGGCTCGTCGAAGTACATGCCGCTGATGCCCTCGTGGATGGTGTCGAGGAATCCGCCGTACCGCAGCGCGATCGCCGGGCGGCCCCAGATTCCCGCTTCGAGCGGTGTCAGGCCGTAGTCCTCGTAGCTCGCCGCGAGGATGGCGCGGCAGTTTCCGTACAGCCACGCCAACTCGCCGTCGGAGATGTCGGAGACCATGGTGACGTTCGGCGTCTTCATGGCGCGAAGGCGCTCGGCCTGCGGTCCGCGGCCGACGACGACGAGCCGGCGGTCGGTGCCGGCGAACGCACGGACGATCGCGTCGACGTTCTTGTACGGCAGCAGCCGGGAGACGACGAGGTAGAAGGCGCCGTCGACTGAGTCGATGTTGGCCGCGTCGGCACCCAGCCAGTCCACGACCTCGGGGATCGGTTTGACGCTGTCGGCTTGCGCCATGGTGACCGGGGGGAAGACGACCTCGGCCTCGACGTCGTAGGCGATGCGGATGCGCTCGCGGATCACCGCGGAGTTCGCCAGGTAGCGGTCGCTGGACAGCGCGGCACGGCGATCCCACGTGGTGAGGTACTTGGCCATGGCACGAAGACCGAGCTTCGCGACGGTGTTGCCGTGCTCGCCCAGGTAACTGTCGCCCTGGTACAGCCAACGTGCCGGCGAATGGCAGTAGATGAGCTTGCGGCCCGTGGTCTGGAATCCGTGCGCCCATCCGCTGCTGCTGGCGAGCACGACGTCGGCGTCGATCTGAACGGAGTTGGCGACGAACGGGAAGAGGGGAAGCGCGGCGCGGTGGTGCTTGCGGATCGCCTTCACCCGGTTGACGGACGCCACCCGAACGTCGAGATCCCTGAATTCGGGGAACGTCGCGTCGGGGTCGTAGAGCATGGTGTAGATCGGAGCGTCCGGAAACGCCCTGCTCATCGCCAGTACGGTCTTCTCAGCCCCCCCGAGCTGAGTGAGGTAGTCGTGCGCTATCGCCACTCGAGGGCGCGTTGACGTACGCGCTAAGAGGTCTCGGGGCACCGTCAGTAATCCTCACGATGTTTGGCACTTGAACATGCGTGCTGGGCGGGACAGGGGGTTGCGCCAACCCGCCATACGGGAGGCGCCGCCGACAACTGTACACCGGCTACCCAAATCTCACCGGTTGCCAGAAAATGACTGGCAACTCGTGACCTGATCGTCAGCAAAATGTTCGAAATGTGTCCCCTGCTGTCACTTTAGGTGTCAGAACAGCGGCACCTTGAACTTCCCGCTGTACCGAAGAGCGTCCGGATTTCGTTTGCCGATGACCTTGGCGGGGACGCCGCCGGCGATCCCGAGCGGGGGTATGTCGTTGACGACCACCGCATGCGCGGCAACCACCGCACCACTGCCGATGAGGCAAGGCAGGATCATCGCCCGGCTCGCGATCCAGACGTGGTGGTCGATGACGATGGGGTCGGGTGGATTGGGTGCCGGAGGAAAGTCGGGATGGTTGATGTCGTGGCCGCCCGCGATCATGTGGGTGTCACTGGCGATGATGACGTCGTCACCGATGGCAATCCCCGCCCTGGCGTCCAGCAAGCATCGGAACCCGATCGAAACCCGGTCACCGATGACGATCAATCGGATGGACCAAACGTTGGTTCCCCTGTTGATCGCCGTGTCCTTGCCGATCGATGCTCCGAACGCGCGGAGATAGGCCTGCCGGACGAAGTGCAGGGGAATGTAGGTGACGAAGTTGTTGAAGAACCAGGCCGAGTAGAGGTCGACGAACCTCGACCACACCGTTTCACCGGCGATGCGGAAGTTGACGATGCGCCCGTCGTCGTCGGTGATCCACTCCATCAGGCCGGGCGTCCGAACCTTGGGGTTCACCTCGCGCTTCTTGGCGATGGACTCCGGATCGGACCGCTGGGGTTCGACGAACACTGTGCTTGCTCCCGTCTTCGTTCGCTGCCCCGGTAACGTCCGGGAGCAGTCAGCCGGTCATTCTTAACTCTCGAGCAACTCCGACCACACGGTGGTGAACGCCTTGGCGATCTCCGGGGCCGACCGCGCCTTCCGCTGGATGAGCACCTGTTCACCCAGGATCGCCAGCTTGGCATCGTCGTCGACGAGGGCCGTCACCGCGTCCGCGAACGCCGAAGCAACCTCGTCCGGCGCGTGAGACAGCCCGCGCAACACCACGACGCCTTCGTCCTCCCCCAAATCGCCGAGCGCTCCATGGTCGGTACAGATCACCGGTGTCCCGTACGCGACGGCATGGGCCATCACCGCCGAGGAGGGGTACCCCATCCCGTACGGCGAGCGCTTGCCATACGGCATGACGATGGCGCGGACCGACTCGAAGAACGCGTCCTCGGCCTCACCTTCGATGCCTCCGACGACGTCGATCCCCTCGATTCGCGGCAGGTCCTCGGTCCCGCGGCCGGCGACACGGATGGCGATCTCCGGTGGTAGCAGCTTCCTGAGGGCGCCAATCTGCTCGAATCCCTTGCCGCGGTAGACCAAACCGAAGAGCCCAATCGCGAGTGGTCGCTGCTCCGGGGGGCGGATGTCGGGCCGGTCGGCGACCTGATGCGGGACCCGAACCACTCGAGCCTGCGGATAGGCCGGCCTGATGGACTTCGCGCCGCTTTCGGTGAGCACGAACAGCGTGGTCGCCCGAAGCCACTTTCGCTGCACGGCGTAGGACACCCTGCGGAACGGGAAGTGAACGGCATGGTTGACCAGCCAGTGCTGGGCCATGAACCGCGTCCGAGCCGGCCACCAGATCGGATGCGGCGGGTCGTGAATGGTGGCCGTCACCGGAACGTGATCGGGCAGTTTCGCCGTCGCCCAGAACGGGACGACGGCCCCCCCACTCAGTTCGGCATGCACCAGCACTCGCCCACCCGGCGCCTCAGCCACCAACTTGCGGATCGCGGCGCCATGCCTCCGCAGATCCGACACGCTGTCGTCGCCGGGGCCGCCGTGGCGGTACTCGACGACCTCGGCGAAGTGCGACCGAACGGCGTCGACGAACGCCTCCGCGAAGTCTCCGACGCCGCCGATGCCAACCCTCGGCGCGATGTAGATCAGCCGAGTCTGAGAAAGGTCCGTGCTCACGAAGGCTGCTCCCGTCCCAAGTCGGACTCGACCATGGCTGCCACTATTTGGTCGAATGACTTCGTCGTGCGCCAGCCCAGCACGGTGGCGGCCTTGGTCGCATCTCCGACCATGACGTCGATGTCCGCCGGCCGGATCAGATCGGCGTCCACGTCCACCTTCGCCTCCCAATCCGTGATGCCCACGGAGGCGAACGCGGCGGCTGCGAAGTCGGCGATGGAATGGTCGACACCGGTCGCGACGACGAAGTCGTCACCCGTTTCGTGCGTGGCCATGCGGAACATCGCGTCGACGTAGTCCGGCGCCCAGCCCCAGTCCCGCCGCACCGCGATGTTGCCCAAACGGACCGAGCTCTGCTCACCCCTGGAAATCGCCGCCACGGCGGCGGTTATCTTTCGTGTCACGAAAGACGTTGGCCGTCGGGGTGATTCGTGATTGAAGAGGATGGCGTTGGACGCTTGCAATCCCCTGTCGCGGTACACGTGGCACATCATGTGGCCCATCGCCTTGGACACCCCGTACGGGGACGTCGGCCGCACGGCCGTGTCCTCGGTCTGACGCGAGCCCGCCGAACCGGCAAAGATCTCCGCACTCGAGGCGTTCACCACGGCGATGCTGCGGCCCGTGGCGTCCTGCACCTTGAGGCAGGCGTCCAGCAGTGCAGTCGTGGAGACGGCGTTCACGTCGGCCGTGTACACCGGCCGCTCCCACGACAGCGCCACCGACGAGACTCCGGCGAGGTGGAAGACGTAGTCGGGCGAGACTTTGGTGACCAGGTCGAGCACGGCGTCACCGTCGGTGAGGTTGGCGGCGTGCGCCGTGACCTCGGGTATCGCAACCGACTGCGGCCCCTCGTTGGGCCCGACGACACCGTGAACGGCCACCCCGGCGTCGCTCAGCAGCCGCGACAGGTAGTAACCATCTTGGCCGGTGACACCGGTGACCAGTGCGACCTTCATGGGCTGGCGGTCCGACTGCAACGCATCACGGCGCGGCGTGGCCTGCGTCACGCGACTGCAGGGCGAGGTCGTTGTGCACCATCATCTCGACGAGGTCTTTGAACGACACCTTGGGTTCCCACCCAAAGGCGTTGCGCGCCTTCGTCGCGTCGCCAATCAACTGGTCGACCTCGGCCGGCCGCAACAGCGCTGTGTCGGTCTGCACGTACGGCTTCCAATCGTCGATCCCGACCGTCGCGAAGGCGACGTCGAGAAGCTCGGAGATCGAATGCGTCTCACCGGTGGCGATCACGTAGTCGTCGGCGACGTCCTGCTGGAGCATCAGGTACATGGCTTCGACGTAGTCGCCTGCGAAACCCCAGTCACGCTCGGCGTCGATATTGCCGAGGGTGAGAGTGTCCTGCAGGCCCAGCGATATCCTGGCCACCGCCCGGGACACCTTGCGAGTGACGAATTCGACGCCGCGGCGCGGTGATTCGTGGTTGAAGAGAATCCCGGAGCTGGCGTGCATGTCGTAGGACTCGCGGTAGTTGATCGTCAGGTAGTGCCCGTACACCTTGGCCACGCCGTACGGCGACCGCGGCCACAACAGCGTCGACTCGGTCTGCGGAACGTGCTGCACCTTGCCGAACATCTCTGAACTCGACGCCTGATAGAACCGGACGCGCTTGCCTGACACTTCCTGATACAGCCGCACCGATTCCAGCATGCTCAGCACGCCGCCTGCCGTGACGTCGGTAGTCAGGCGCGCGTTTTGCCACGAGTAGGCGACGAACGACACCGCACCAAGGTTGTAGACCTCGTCGGGCTGCGCGATGGTCATCGCCCGCATCAGGCTGGACATGTCCAGCAGGTCACCGGCGATGACGTGGACGCTCGGGAGGACTTCCTCCAGCATTGCCGCCTTGGGGTTGTTCTGTCCCCGCAGCAACCCGTAGACCTCGTACCCCTTGGACAGCAGCAACTCCGACAGGTAGATGCCGTCCTGTCCGGTGATGCCGGTGATCAGCGCCCTCTTCGGGGCGCCGGATTCACCCGAGACCGATGCCATTCGTGCTACCTCCGTCGTGACTTCGAACAACCGCGTCAGAAACGCCTGGTCGAGATTAGCTGCGATGAATGGTTGCATGCTCGACGGGATCTGTCCGTGGCGGGCGAGTGGCGGGGCGCACTCCGCGCCCGGTGCGGCGTGTTTAAGGGCTGCTTAAGAGTTGCGGCGCTTCTATCGCTACGATCGACCACCATGACGAGCGTTACGGATCCCTCTGCCCCGGCCGCTTCACCCGAGATCGACATTCACACCTCCGCAGGCAAGCTGGCCGATCTCCGCAAGCGCACCGAGGAGACGCTGCATCCGGTGGGAGAGGCAGCCGTCGACAAGGTCCACGCCAAGGGCAAGCTGACCGCTCGCGAACGCATCCACGCGCTGATGGACGAGGGCACCTTCGTCGAGCTCGACGCGCTCGCCAAGCACCGCAGCACCAACTTCGGGCTCGCGGAGAACCGGCCCGTCGGCGACGGCGTGGTGACGGGCTACGGCACCATCGACGGCCGCGACGTCTGCATCTTCAGCCAGGACGCCACCGTGTTCGGCGGCAGCCTCGGCGAGGTCTACGGCGAGAAGATCGTGAAGGTTCAGGAGTTGGCCCTCAAGACGGGTCGTCCCCTGATCGGCATCAACGACGGCGCCGGCGCCCGCATCCAAGAGGGCGTCGTCTCACTTGGCTTGTACAGCAAGATCTTTCGCAACAACATCCTGGCCTCGGGCGTCATCCCGCAGATCTCGCTGATCATGGGCGCCGCGGCCGGCGGACACGTCTACTCCCCCGCGCTGACCGACTTCGTGATCATGGTCGACCAGACCAGCCAGATGTTCATCACCGGCCCCGACGTCATCAAGACCGTCACCGGCGAGGAAGTGACCATGGAGGAGCTGGGCGGCGCCCACACCCACATGGCCAAGTCCGGCACGGCGCACTACGTCGCCTCCGGGGAGCAGGACGCCTTCGACTACGTCCGCGACCTGCTCAGCTACCTGCCCCCCAACAGTGCCTCCGAGCCGCCGCGCTACCCGGCGCCGCCGCATCCCGGCGCCATCGAGGACAACCTCACCGACGAGGACCTCGAACTCGACACGCTCATCCCCGACTCGCCCAACCAGCCGTACGACATGCACGAGGTCATCACGCGCATTCTCGACGACGACGAGTTCCTCGAGGTGCAGGCCGGCTACGCGGGCAACATCGTCGTGGGCTTCGGTCGGGTCGACGGTCGCACCGTGGGCATCGTGGCCAATCAGCCCACCGTGTTCGCCGGCTGCCTGGACATCAACGCCTCCGAGAAGGCCGCCCGCTTCGTTCGCACCTGCGACTGCTTCAACATTCCGATCATCATGTTGGTCGACGTCCCGGGCTTCCTGCCCGGCACCGACCAGGAGTTCAACGGCATCATCCGGCGCGGCGCGAAGCTGCTGTACGCCTACGGCGAGGCGACCGTCGCGAAGATCACGGTCATCACCCGCAAGGCCTACGGCGGCGCGTACTGCGTGATGGGTTCCAAGGACATGGGCTGCGACGTCAACGTCGCATGGCCGACCGCACAGATCGCCGTGATGGGCGCCTCGGGCGCCGTCGGGTTCGTCTACCGGTCTCAGCTCAAGGAAGCCGCCAAGGAAGGCAAGGACGTCGACTCCCTACGCCTGGAGCTGCAGCAGGATTACGAGGACACCCTCGTCAATCCCTACGTGGCCGCCGAGCGGGGCTACGTCGACGCGGTCATCCCACCGTCGCACACCCGCGGCTACATCTCGGCCGCGTTGCGTCTGCTGGAACGCAAGATCGTGCAGTTGCCGCCCAAGAAGCACGGCAACATCCCGCTCTGATCCGCGCTCCTTCCCCGACGAACGGACCACTCATGTCACAAGACGTCGACATCACCGAGGTCTCCGATCCCGACGACCTGACCATCGACGCCCCCGTCGTGACGTCGGTGCCCGAGATCAAGATTCTCAAGGGCAATCCCACCGACTCGGATCTGGCCGCACTGGTGACGGTGTTGGCAGGCAGCGGCGGCGGTTCCGCGGAGCCGGGCCCTCAGGAATTGAACCGGTGGGGCCTTCCGGTGGACCAGCTGCGCTACTCGCTGATCAGCTGGCAGCGGATCACGCAGGTGGAACGCGCCCACCTGCGTCGCTAGTGACACGCGTCGTTCTCGGGTCGGCATCGCCTGGCCGGCGCAAGGTGTTGCGCAGCGCGGGTGTCGACCCGCTCATCGTGGTGTCGGGGGTCGACGAGGACGCGGTGGTCGCCGCCCTTCCCGCCGATGCGGGTCCCGGTGAGGTGACGACCGCGCTGGCCACCGCCAAGGCCGAGGCCGTCGCGCACGCGGTGGACGCCGAGGTAGCCGCGGATTGCGTTGTCATCGGCTGTGATTCGATGCTGTTCCGCGACGGGCGACTGTGGGGCAAGCCGGCCACCGAGGATGCGGTGCTCGACGCGTGGCGGGCGATGGCGGGTCGGTCGGGTGAACTGTTCACCGGACACTGCGTGCTTCGCATGCGCGCCAACCGGATCGTGGACACGGCGGCAGCGCATGCCGTCACCACCGTCCGCTTCGGTCACCCGTCGGCCTCCGACGTCCTGGCATACGCGCGCAGCGGTGAACCCACGGCCGTCGCGGGCGGCTTCACCCTCGACGGCCTCGGCGGGTGGTTCGTCGACGGCGTCGACGGCGATCCGTCCGCGGTGATCGGCATCGGCCTCCCGCTCACGAGGAGCTTGTTCGAGCGCGTCGGCCTGTCTCTCGCCGACCTCTGGGCCGCCAATCCCGTCGCCGACTGAGCGACCGGCCGACGGCACTGGGAGGTCTGAACCGCCCCCGGCGAACAAGTAGGCTGCAGGGGTGTCGCTGCCTGCAGACCCGCATCCCTCCCTCGCCTCCTACGCCCATCCCGAACGGCTGGTGACCGCCGACTGGTTGGCCGGCAACATCGGCAGGCCTGGGCTCGCCATCGTCGAGTCCGACGAGGACGTCCTCCTCTACGACACCGGGCACATCCCCGGCGCGGTCAAGATCGACTGGCACACCGACCTCAACGACGACCGCGTCCGCGACTACATCGACGGCGCGCAGTTCGCCGCGCTGATGGACCGCAAGGGCATCAGCCGGGACGACACCGTCGTCATCTACGGCGACAAGAGCAACTGGTGGGCGGCATACGCCCTGTGGGTGTTCACGTTGTTCGGCCATCCGGACGTCCGGTTGCTCGACGGTGGCCGCGACCTCTGGGTGTCCAATGGTCGTGACACCAACCTCGACGTGCCGTCCAAGACGACGACCGGCTACCCCGTCGTCGAGCGCGACGACGCCCCGATCCGCGCCTTCAAGGACGACGTTCTGAACAACCTCGGACGCCAGCCCTTGATCGACGTCCGCTCCCCCATGGAGTACACCGGCGAGCGCACCCACATGCCCGACTACCCCGAAGAGGGCGCCCTGCGCGGCGGCCACGTTCCGACGGCCATGTCGATCCCGTGGGCCAAGGCCGCAAGGGACAACGGACAGTTCCGCAGCCGTGCCGAACTCGACGAGCTGTACGGCTTCCTGCAGCCCGAGGACGAGACGATCGTCTACTGCCGCATCGGTGAACGTTCGAGCCACACCTGGTTCGTGCTGACTCATCTGCTCGGCAAGGAGGGCGTCCGCAACTACGACGGCTCGTGGACCGAGTGGGGCAACGCGGTGCGCGTTCCCGTCGCGGTCGGCTCCGATCCGGGTGAGGCGCCGGGCCAGGCATGAGCGTGATGCCGGCCGCGCTGGCCGAGGTGGTGTCGGACTTCGCCGACATGCAGGGCCAGGACAAGCTTCAGCTCCTGCTGGAGTTCGCGAACGAACTGCCGCCGATCCCTGCCGACCTCGAAGAGGCCGCCATGGAACCGGTGCCGGAGTGCCAGTCGCCGCTGTTCCTGCACGTCGACGCCACCGACCGCGCACGCGTCCGCCTGTACTTCAGTGCGCCGCCGGAGGCACCGACGACGCGTGGATTCGCGGCGATCCTGTCGGCTGGCCTCGACGAGCTCTCGGCCGACGAGATCCTCGCCGTGCCGGACGACTTCTACGCCGACCTGGGGCTGGCGAAGCTGATCAGCCCGCTGCGACTCAGGGGAATGTCGGCGATGTTGACCCGCATCAAGCGCCGGCTCGGCACGTCGTAGATTGTCAATCCCCCACTGACTAAACGGCGACGATGTTTGCTGCGGTGGCTCCACGACGCGAGTCCCGCACCAAGACGGGACGACCGTCCTGCGGCGCCGATGCGCCACCACGGCACCGGCCGTGACCCCCTCGAAGGCGTGTCGGATTTCCGTCGGCAAAGACCTTGAGCGTGCGGGCGGCGTGACTAAACTTTGGCGGATGGCCGAGATGCGTGAGCAGCGCAGAAGCAGCGTGATAGCGGCCAATCTCGCACGCCACGACGGGCACACCCGTGCCGACCTCGAGCGGACGGGGCTGGTTCGTCTCTCCGGGGTCGTACCGCCGGAGTGGCTTGCAGCGGCCCGCGCCGACGTCGACGGTTTCCTCTCTCGGCACGGTTCCGGCGAACACAGCCTCGTCGACGCCGACCAGTGGGACTGCCCCACCATCGCGGAGTTGGCCGTCGACGAACGCGTCGAATCGTTCTTGCACTCCCTGACGCCACCGTCGGTCTCCGCCGCGCCCGGGTTCGCCGGCTACCGGCAGCGCGTCCTACGCATCCTCGACGGCTCGGCGGTGGATTCGCCGCCCTTCGACTGGCACTACGACGCGAACGCGGTGACGATGCTCGTGCCGGTCGTCGTTCCCGACGGCACGGGCGATCTGGCGTTGTTCCCCGACCATCGCCCGCATCGGCGCTCGGCAACGGTCGGCGCGGCCGAGCGCTTGCTGGTGCACAACGGCTTCTACGGCCGCCGGCTGCGGCGTCGCTTCGACGCCGACCCGTCGGCGTTCACGGTCCACCTCACTCCCGGTGACGTCTACGTCTTCAGGGGCTACCGCTCGCTGCACGCCACGCTGCCGTGGCCAACGGACACGCTGAGGGTGACCCTGCTCCTGCAGTACGGCCACCCCTACGGGGCGGAAAGCTCGGCGCTGCAGGCGGTACGAAACCGCCGGAACGCGATGCGCAAGCGGCGAACCGGCTATCGGCTTTGACACCTAGCTGGAAGAACGTACCTACTGACCAGTAAGGGACCGGCGCGCCGACGACCCTAGCGCGCCGCTTAAACTGCCTCCGATACATTCTTAAAGAGGTTTCTTAGAGAACATGCCATCAGGAGGCGCAGTGCCAAGTCACGCCAGCTCGAAGATCTCCAAGGTGCTCGTCGCCAACCGGGGTGAAATCGCCGTCCGGGTGATCAGGGCCGCCAAGGACGCGGGGCTCGCGAGCGTGGCCGTGTACGCCGAACCCGATGCCGACGCACCGCACGTCCGGCTCGCCGACGAGGCCTTCGCCCTCGGCGGCCAGACCTCGGCCGAGTCGTACCTCGACTTCGCCAAGATCCTCGACGCCGCCCAGAAGTCCGGCGCAAACGCGATCCACCCCGGATACGGGTTCCTGTCGGAGAACGCCGACTTCGCCCAGGCCGTGCTCGACGCCGGGCTGATCTGGATCGGGCCAAGCCCGCAGTCCATTCGCGACCTCGGTGACAAGGTCACCGCCCGCCACATCGCCGCCAAGGCGAACGCACCGCTGGTCCCCGGCACGTCGGACCCGGTCAAGGACGCCGACGAGATCGTGGCGTTCGCAAAGGAATTCGGTGTGCCGATCGCGATCAAGGCCGCCTTCGGCGGCGGCGGCCGTGGCATGAAGGTCGCGCGCACCATCGAAGAGATCCCCGAACTGTTCGACTCCGCCACCCGTGAGGCCGTGTCCGCCTTCGGCCGCGGCGAGTGCTTCGTCGAGCGCTATCTGGACAAGCCCCGCCACGTCGAGGCCCAGGTCATCGCCGACACGCACGGCAACGTCGTCGTCGCCGGCACCCGCGACTGCTCGCTGCAGCGCCGCTTCCAGAAGCTGGTGGAAGAAGCGCCTGCGCCGTTCTTGACCGACGCGCAGCGCAAGGAGATCCACGAGTCCGCCAAGCGCATCTGCAAGGAAGCCGGCTACTACGGCGCAGGCACCGTCGAGTACCTCGTCGGCCAGGACGGGCTGATCTCCTTCCTCGAGGTCAACACCCGCCTTCAGGTGGAACACCCGGTCACCGAGGAGACCTCGGGCATCGACCTGGTGCGCCAGCAGTTCCGCATTGCCAACGGCGAGGCCCTCGACATCACCGAGGATCCGACTCCCCGCGGCCACTCCTTCGAGTTCCGCATCAACGGCGAGGACGCCGGCCGCGGCTTCCTGCCCGCGCCGGGACCCGTCACCCTGTTCGACCCGCCGACCGGCCCCGGCGTCCGCCTTGACTCCGGTGTGGAGACCGGCTCGGTCATCGGCGGCCAGTTCGACTCGATGCTCGCCAAGCTGATCGTCACCGGCGCCACTCGCGAAGAGGCCCTCGACCGGTCGCGTCGGGCACTGGCCGAGTTCACCGTCGAGGGTTTGGCGACGGTCATCCCGTTCCACCGCGCCGTCGTGTCCGATCCCGCCTTCATCGGCGACGAGAACGGGTTCACGGTGCACACGCGGTGGATCGAAACCGAGTGGGACAACACGGTCGAGCCGTTCACCTCCGGCGCGCCGCTCGACGAAGAGGACGCCCTGCCCCGGCAGAAGGTCGTCGTCGAGGTCGGCGGTCGTCGCGTCGAGGTGTCGCTGCCTGGAGACCTCGCCATCGGCGGCGGAGGCGGCGGCGCGACGCCCGGTGTCACCCGCAAGAAGCCGAAGCCGCGCAAGCGTGGCGCAAGCGGCGGTGCCGCGGTGTCGGGCGACGCGGTCACCGCGCCGATGCAGGGCACCGTCGTCAAGGTTGCCGTCGAAGAGGGACAGCAGGTTTCGGCCGGCGACCTCGTCGCGGTGCTGGAGGCGATGAAGATGGAGAACCCGGTCACCGCCCACAAGGACGGCACGATCACCGGCCTCGCCGTCGAGGCCGGTGCCGCCGTCACGCAGGGCACCGTGCTCGCCGAGATCAAGGACTGAGAACCCGCCGAGTGGCCACTTGCTGCACGCTCCTTCGCGATCTGCGCGCAGTAGGTGGCCACTCGACCGGTTGACCATCATGGAACCCGTCGAAATCAACAACGGCACGTGGTACCTGCGCGGGCTGCGCTACGACGACCGCGTCGACGACCGCCCCGAGCTCGCCGACCTTGGCGAGACCGACCTCGACTACGTGCACGACGCCGCCGACGGCTGGGCCGACGACAGCATGTACACCTGGGCGGTGTGCGAACCGTCGACCGGTGAGCTGCTCGCCGAGATCACCCTCAATCCGAAGACCGGGTTCATGCAGAGC
The DNA here is from genome assembly GCF_002043095.1 of Mycobacterium sp. AT1. Classification (GTDB taxonomy): domain Bacteria; phylum Actinomycetota; class Actinomycetes; order Mycobacteriales; family Mycobacteriaceae; genus Mycobacterium. The sequence goes on from NZ_MVOC01000027.1 coordinate 136,520, forward strand.
AGGGCGCGCCCAGGCCACGAGGACGCGGCGGCGATGTCCGAGGACACCGTTCGGCGCTACGCCTCGGAGGTGCTCAACATCCGGGTGCACACGTGACCACCCCGAAGGTCGTCACCGTCACCGGCGCCGCCGGCCAAATCGGCTACGCCGCCCTCTTTCGCATCGGTGCGGGCGCGCTGCTCGGCCGTGGCATCCCGGTGACGCTGCGCCTGCTGGAACTGCCGTCGGCGATCCGGGCGGCCGAGGGCGTGGTGATGGAGCTCGTCGACAGCGCCTTCGACCTGCTGGTCGACGTCGAGATCCACGACGATCCCGTGCGCGCCTTCGACGGAGTCGACGTGGCGTTGCTGGTCGGAGCCAAGCCCCGCAGCAAGGGCATGGAACGCGCCGACCTGCTCGCCGCCAACGCCGCAATCTTCGCCGACGCGGGACGGGCCATCAACGCCGGCGCGTCGTCCGACGTCCGGGTCGTCGTGGTCGGCAATCCCGCCAACACCAACGCCCTGGTCGCCTCGGCCCACGCACCCGACGTGCCCGCGGAGCGCTTCACCGCGCTGACGCGTCTGGACCACAACCGCGCCGTCGCCGCGCTTGCCGCCCACGCGGGCGTGCACGTCACCGACGTCTCCCGGGTGACGGTGTGGGGCAACCACTCCCCGAGCATGTACCCCGACATCTTCCACGCCGTCGTCGGCGATCGGCCCGGTGCCGAGTTCGCTGCTGACACCGATTGGCTGACGAAGGATTTCATCCCCACCGTCGCCACCCGCGGTACCGCGATCATCGAGGCCCGTGGGACGTCGTCGGCCGCGTCGGCGGCCAACGCCGCCATCGACCACGTCCGCGACTGGGTCGACGGCACGGACCCCGACGACTGGACGTCGGTCGCCTTGCCATCACCGGGTGTGTACGGAATCCCCGAGGGAATCGTGACGTCACTGCCGGTGCGCGCGGTCGACGGCGCCTGGCACGTCGTCGAGGGCCTCGAGATCAACGACTTCTCCCGAGCCCGCATCGACGCGTCGGTCGCCGAACTGGAATCCGAGCGTGCGGCCGTGGCCGCGCTCGGTCTGCTCTAGCCTCTGGAGTTCGCCATCCGGAAGGCGTCCACCGCGTCGAACGGCAGCGGCCCCCGGCTGCCAACGCGGAAGCCGTTGTCGTTGCACCAGTCCCGGATCTGCACGCGCTCTTGACCGCTGACCTGTTTGCGCCACGGGTCGACGCGGGCCAGATGGCGTCGCTGCGGCGCCCGCACCCGTCGCCCCGCTCGAGCCCACTCACCCAGCGTCCGGCGGAGCTCCGCGGCGTTCACCGCCGACAGGTCGATGGCGTACACCTGACCGTCGATGCCGAATTCGACCGATTCGTCGGCTGGCGTGCCGTCGACCGCGTCCACCAACCCGATGCACTTCTTCTTACCCATGGCCGATGCCCCCCTTGCCCATGGCAGAAACTCCCCATTCCTGCGTACTGAGGTGTATACCACCATCGCGTTAAGGTTCGTCGACGTCCAGCCCAGTCGCGAGGTCTCCGCACTCGACGAAGACCACGCCCCGACTCCCCTTCAGGAAGGTGCGTGCGCCTTCGTCGCCGTGCAGCGTCGCCGCCAGCGCGGCCCAGTGCCGCCGCGCGATCACCACGGGGTGGCCAGGACGCCCGCCGTAGGTCGCGCGGGCCAACCCCGAGGTCGACGACATCGCCGCGCCGACGACGCGGGTGACCACGTCGGCGCCGACGTCGGGGGTGTCGACCAGATGCAGGACAACCAGGTCGGCCTCGCCCGCAGCGTCCAGTCCGGCGCGCAGCGACGCACTCATTCCGGTCGCCCAGTCCTCGGCCAGCACCGCACGGGCCGGCGGCGGGACCTCGACCACGGCGGCGCCCAGCACCACCACGACGTCGTCGCACCCACCGTTCGCCAGCGCCTCGACCGCGATTCGCAGCCAGTCACCCTGCTGCACAAGAACTTTCGGCATGCCGTAGCGGGTGCCGGCGCCGGCGGCCAGTAGGACGCCGACCACGGAGTGAGCTCTCGACATGCGAACATTCTCAACCTGGTCGATTCTTGAGCTGTGTCCACCCCAAGGTCGGCTGTGCCATTGACCACCACGAAGCGCGTGCACCCGGTCGACGAGGTGCTTCCGCTTCCCAAACTAGCGACCTACGGGTTCCAGCACGTCGTCGCGTTCTACGCGGGCGCGGTGCTGGTGCCGATCATCATCGCGGGCGCCATCGACCTGCCTGCGGATCAGCTCGTCAAGCTCATCACGGCCGACCTGTTCACCTGCGGGATCGCGTCGATCATCCAGGCCGTCGGGTTCTGGAAGATCGGTGTGCGACTGCCGCTGCTTCAGGGCGTGACGTTCGCCGGCGTCTCGCCGATCATCGCGATCGGGCTGGCCAACGGCGGCGGCGCTCCGAGCCTGCTGTACGTCTACGGCGCAGTGATCGTCGCGGGCGTCTTCACGTTCCTGATCGCGCCGATCTTCATCAAGCTGCTGAGGTTCTTCCCACCCGTGGTGACCGGCACGCTCATCACCATCATCGGGTTGTGTCTGGTGCCCGTCGGTGCGCTGGACGCGGTCACCAATCCCGCCACGCACCAACCCGATCCGACCAACATCCGGTGGTTCCTCTACGCGTTGGGCACCATCGCGATCATCGTCGGCATCCAGCGCCTGTTCCGTGGCTTCCTGGCGACCATCGCGGTGCTGCTCGGTCTCGTCATCGGCTGCGCGGTGGCCTACGCGCTCGGAGACATGACCTTCGACAAGGTCGCCGAGGCGTCGGCGTTTGGCTTCACGCCGCCGTTCCTGTTCGGGTTGCCCAAGTTCGACTTCGTCGCGTGTCTCACGATGATCATCGTCCTGCTGATCACCGCGGTCGAGTCGACCGGCAGCACGATCGCGACCGGCGAGATCGTCGGCAAGCGCGTCAAGGCCTCCGACATCGGCAACGTGCTGAGGGCCGACGGGGTGGCGACCACGATCGGCGGCATCTTCAACTCGTTCCCCTACACCGCGTTCTCGGAGAACGTCGGCCTGGTGCGCCTCACCGGCGTCAAGAGCCGGTGGGTGGTCGCCGCGGCCGGTGTCATCATGATCGTCCTGGGCTTCCTGCCGAAGGTGGCCGCCGTGGTCGCGTCGATCCCCAATCCGGTGCTGGGCGGCGCCGCGCTGACCCTGTTCGCCACCGTCGCCGTCGTCGGCATCCAGACACTCGGCAAGGTCGACTTCACCGATCACCGCAACCTCATCATCGTCACCACCAGTCTCGCTCTGGCCCTGTGGGTGACGACCTATCCCGACATCGCCAAGGCGATGCCCACCGGCCTGAACCTCATCTTCGGCAGCGGCATCAGCATCGGGGCCGTCGCCGCGATCGTGCTCAACGTCGTGTTCTTCCACACCGGTTCTCGCGGCCCGCGGGTGGCAGGCGGCGGTTCGATAACGCTGGGCGAGGTGAACTCGATGACGAAGGAGCGTTTCACGGAGGTGTTCGGCCACGTGGTTCAGGACGTGCCGTGGGCCGTTGAACGCGCCTTCGAACAGCGGCCGTTCGCGGACACGACCGCACTGCGGGAGGCCTTCCAGGACGCCGTGCTGACGGGCACCTCCGAGCAACAGACCGAGCTGCTCGGCGCCTTTCACGACCTCGGCGCCGAGGACGAGACGGGGCACGCGTTGGCCGTCGACCACGTCGCACTGTCGAATCTCGACGAGGACGACCACAATGACGTCGTGGATCTGGCCGCCGCGTACCGCGAGCACTTCGGCTTCCCGTTGATCATCTGCGCCCGCGAGACCGAGCGATTCGACCGGGTGCTGAGGAACGGGTGGTCGAGGATCGACAACTCCCCGGCCGCGGAGCGCGCGTTCGCCCTCATCGAGATCGCCAAGATCGCGAACTACCGCTTCGACGACCTGGTGGCCGATGCGAATCCGATTGCGGCGGCCCGGTTCAGCCGGCTCAACGAATTGCAGTAGATGCCTGGTGTGGGATTGCCCCGAGAACGGCTGGGCTTGGCCGGGTTCACCCGGCTGACGGCACGCCAGCAGATGAACGTGTTGTTCGGTGTGTGCTCGTCGCCCATCTGGGCCAGGCGTGTCCTCGCTGGCGGACCGTTTCACGACGTCGACGCGCTGTTGGATCGCGCCGACCGGGTGCTCGCGGAGCTTCCGGACGCCGAGATCGACGCGGCCCTCGACGGTCACCCGCGGATCGGCGCCAAGGCCGACAACGCGTCCTCGGCGCGCGAGCAGGCCGCGGTGGTGACGTCCGCGGATTCCGTCAAGGCCGAATTGGCGCTCAGGAACGCCGAATACGACGAGAAGTTCGGCTACGTCTACCTGGTGTGCGCCAGCGGCCGCTCGGCGGAGGACCTGCTCGCGATCCTCGTGGACCGCCTCGACAACGATCCCGAGACCGAGCGCCGGGTGATGCGCAGCGAGCTGGCGAAGATCAACCGGCTTCGGCTGGAGCGGCTGCTGAGCGAGCCGTCGTGATAGCCGCACTCCCACCGCGAGCAGTCCGCAAGCGGCTCCACTCTCGTCGCGAGCAGACGCAAACGGCCCTCGATTACGCCGAAACAGGGCCGTTTGCGTCTGCTCGCGGGAGAGGGTGACCACATGAGCCTCTCCACTCACGTCCTCGATGCCACCACCGGCCGACCCGCCGCCGGCGTCACCGTGACGCTCGCCGACCGCCTCGGCGAGCCGCTGAACGTCGAGACCACCGACGACGACGGGCGCATCGCCCAGTTGGGTGACGACCTGCCCGCCGGGGTGTACCGACTGCACTTCGACACGGGCGCGTACTTCGCCGCGCTGGGCGTCCCGACGTTCTACCCCGAGGTGATCGTCGCGTTCGAAATCACCGACGCGGGAGGCAAATACCACGTCCCGGTGCTGCTCTCGCCCTATGCCTATTCCACCTACCGAGGGAGTTGAGCGGTGTCGAAGATCATTCTGGGCGGCAACCAGTACGGCAAGGCCGAGACCCGGGTCGTCAGGATCTACCGCGACACCCCGCGCCACGAGATCCATGACGTCAACGTAACCACCTGTCTGCGTGGCGATTTCAGTGCGGCGCACTTGGCAGGCGATCAATCGAAGGTGCTGCCCACCGACACGCAGAAGCAGACGGCGTACGCCTACGCCAAGGAGAAGGGACTGCTGTCCGTCGAGGACTACGGCCTTACCCTGGCCAGACACTTCGTCGCCGACGTCGAGCCGGTGGAGGGGGCCCGCATCGAGATCGAGGAGTACGCCTGGGAACGCGCGATCGTCGACGGTGCCGAGCACGACCACACGTGGGTCCGCAAGGGTCAGGAGGTTCGCACTGCCGCGATCACCGTCGACGCGCACGGTGAGACGGTCGTCGGCGGTCTCAAGAACATGGTCATCCTGAAGTCGACGGGTTCCGAGTTCTCCGGGTTCCTCACCGATTCGTACACCGTCCTTCAGCCGACTCACGACCGGGTGATGGCGACGTCGCTCGTCGCCCAGTGGCGGTTCACCTCCACCGACGTCGACTGGGAGTCCACCTACGTCGGCATCAAGGCTCAACTGGTCAAGCAGTTCGCCTTGGTGCAGTCACTCGCCCTGCAGCAGACGCTGTTCGAGATGGGCAAGGCCGTGCTGGAGGCCTACCCGTTCATCGCGGAGGTCCGGTTGTCCGCCCCGAACAAGCACCACTTCGTCTACGACCTGACGCCGTTCGGATTGACGAACGACAACGAGGTGTTCAACGCCGACGACCGCCCGTACGGACTCATCCAGGCCACCGTCATCCGGGACGACGCTCCCCCCGCCGGCGCGGCGTGGGATCCCTATCGAGGCTGGCTGCCCTGAGGCTCTACTCGAGCTGATCCCGCAGGCGCGTCAGTGATTTCGCGAGCAACCGCGACACGTGCATCTGCGAGATGCCGACCCGCTCTGCGATCTGCGTCTGCGTCATCGATTCGAAGAAGCGAAGCAGCAGAACCTGGCGCTCTCGCTCGGGAAGGCTGGCGAGCAAGGGCCGCAACGATTCTCGGTTCTCGATTTGATCGAGGTTGAGGTCGACGTCACCGAGGGTGTCGGCGATGGCGGGGGCCTCTTCGGTTCCGCCGCCCGCCCCGTCGATGGACAGCGTGTTGTAGGAGCTGCCCGCCACCAGGCCCTCGACGATCTCGTCGCGGTCCATCTCGAGTTCGGCCGCGAGCTCCGATGGGGTGGGAGCACGGCCGAGCTTCTGCGACAACTCGGCGGTCGCAGCGCCGAGCCGCAGGTGAAGCTCCTTGAGTCGCCGCGGCACCTTGACCGACCAACTGTTGTCGCGGAAGTGGCGCCGAACCTCGCCCATGATGGTGGGCACCGCGAAGGACACGAAGTCCGATCCGGCGTCCACGTTGAAGCGGATGACCGCGTTCACCAAGCCGACACGGGCCACCTGAACCAGGTCGTCGCGTGGCTCGCCGCGGCCGTCGAACCGACGGGCGATGTGGTCGGCAAGCGGCAGACACCGTTCGACGATCGAGTCGCGCTGGCGCACGAACTTGGCCGAGCCCTCTTCGAGCCCCTGCAACGTGCGGAACATGTCGACCACGTCCGCGTATTCAGAGTTCGACCGTGACGTCGAACCCCGGGAGGACGACGTCACCTCAGCGAGCTCGCTCGTCTCGTCGTCATGGAGATGCCGAAGATGTGCGAGTCTTCGGGACCATGGCCGTCGTGGAAGGTGCTGACGTCGTCGGTCAAGGAACTGAGTACGTGCCAGCTGAAGCTGCCCGGCACGACGATGTCGGGCGACGAACACGCCGTCGACACGTCGACGACCAACTGTTCTTCGAGCGGATGAACGACCAAGACGAGGGTGGCGTCCGACGTCGCGGATCGAATCAAGCGCGTGCACGCCTCGTCCACCGCCAGCCGAAGGTCTGCCACGCTGTCGAAGTCGAGGTCCTCGTAGGTTCCGACGGCGCCCACCACGGTGCGCAACACCGCCAGGTTTTCTAGCTTCGCTGCGACTCGGACCTCGACTGATCGCGGGCTTCGATGCCCGCTGTCGTGGCCGTACTCACCGTCTGACACGCGCCCTCCATGTGATCTCCACGCGAGATTACCCCGAGCTGGCTCGTAGCTAACCACCAGCACTCCCCTCACCGGTGATGGGTGACCAGGAGCCGCGGGCGGGCGGTGTCATCGAGCGTGTGATCACGATGACGTCCCGCCTCCCGCTCGATTGATCCGACTCATTCCCGGTGGGGGTGCCCAACGGGCGGGTGACTAAACCTCGACGACTCGCCACCCCACTTGGACCGGATCTCAAATCGGGCGGAAAACAACGCAATTGGCGTCACCGAGCCGTGCTGCACCGAGATCGTTTAGCCCGACCGGTTGCCGGGCAGCCTTGGGGCACGGGATGCACGGCGACCGTGCGTCCCTCCCACGATGGCCCGGCCGTGCGGCCAATACAGCCATCGCGCACAACGACGAAAGGTAGCCGTGAGCGACAAGGACAGTGGACCCGAAGCAGGCGTCAAGGGTGTCGTCGAGGACGTCAAGGGCAAGGTAAAGGAAGTCGCCGGCACCGTGACCGGCAACGACGATCTCACCCGCGAGGGCGAGGCCCAACAGGACAAGGCAGACGCCCAGCGCGACGTCGCGAAGAAGGAAGCCGAGGCCGAGGCCGCTCGCGGCAGCGCAGCGGCAGCCGAGGCGCGCCAGAAGGCCGCAGAGTAGCGCGACGACACTCGTGACGGGCTCGGCCGGGGCTTCCCCGGTCGGGCCCGTTCGTCGTCGCAGCGTCAGAACGTGCGGCGGTCGGGGAGCTTGACTACCGTCGAAGAGTGGATCTGACCACCGTCGAGACGATCAGCACGCCGCGCCAGCGCGACGAGCTGTGGCCGATCGGCGCGGCCGATGCCGTCGTGGCCGGCGGGACGTGGCTGTTCTCCGAAGCGCAACTGAGCACCCGACGTCTGGTGGACATCACGCAGCTGGGCTGGGCACCGGTCGTCGTCGACGCCGACGGGATCGAGTTGGCCGCAACCTGCACCGTCGCCCGCGTCTCGGCGTTGTCGGCCGAACTCCCCGCGATCCGACCCGACTGGGTAGCGGCCCCCCTCCTTCACCAGTGCTGCACCGCGTTGCTCGCGTCGTTCAAGGTGTGGAACGAGGCGACCGTCGGCGGCAACCTCTGTCTGTCCTTTCCCGCTGGGTCGATGATCTCGCTGGCCTGCGCCCTGGACGGTGAGGTGCTGGTGTGGCGGGCCGACGGTGACGACTACCGGATGCCGGTCGCCCAATTCGTGACCGGCAGCGCGACGAACGTGATGGGCGTCGGTGACGTCGTGCGCTCGGTCCACCTGCCCGCCAGGGCGTTACGTGGTCGGACCGCGTATCGCAAGTTGGCGCCCTCCCCGCTTGGCCGCTCCGGGATCGTCGTCATCGGCCGCGTTGACGACGACGGCGCGTTCGTCCTGTCGATCACCGCGGCAACGGTGCGGCCCTACGTCTTCACCCTCGCGTCGGTCGACGTCGACGCGGTGCGGAGTGCACACGCGGGCATCCCCGACGACGCGTGGACCGACGATCCGCACGGGGACCCGGATTGGCGTCGCGGTGTGTCGCTGGTGCTCGCGGAGCGAGTGTGCGCGGAGCTGCGCGCATGGTAACCGTGAACGGCCAAGCGCTGCAGGGTGATCCGTGGCCCGGCCAATGCTTGCGGACCTATCTGCGCGACCATGGCCACTTCGAGGTCAAGAAGGGCTGCGACGGGGGCGACTGCGGCGCGTGTTCGGTACTGGTCGACGGGACGCCGGTGCACTCGTGCGTCTACCCAGCGTTTCGGGCCGCGGGCTGCGAGGTGACGACGGTCGCCGGCCTCGGCACCCCCGAGCATCCGCATCCCCTGCAGCGGCAATTCGTCGACGCCGCCGGTTTCCAGTGCGGATTCTGCACGGCGGGGATGATCACCACGACGTCGACCCTGACGCCAGCGCAATTGGCCGACCTGCCGCAGAATCTGAAGGGCAACCTGTGCCGGTGCACCGGCTACCGCGCGATCACCGACGCCCTTTCAGGCGCGGTGAACACCAAGAAGGCCGGTGGCGCAGGAGATTCCGTCGGCGCTCCGGCGGGCCTGCGGGTGGTCACCGGAACCGAGCAGTACACGATGGACCACGCCGTCGAGGGCCTTCTCCACCTGGCGGTGCTCCGTAGCCCCGTCGCGCACGCCAGGATCGTGTCGGTCGACACGGCAGCGGCGCAACGGATTCCCGGCGTTCGGCTGGTGCTCACCCATCGGGACAGCCCCGCCGTCGCGTTCTCGACGGCGCGCCACGAGAGCAGACTCGACGATCCCGACGACTCGTACGTCCTCGACGACACGGTGCGATTCGTCGGCCAGCGGGTCGCCGCCGTCGTGGCCGAAACCCTTGCCGTCGCCGAAACAGCTTGCCGCGCAATAGTGGTCGAGTACGAGGAACTGCCCGCGGTGTTCGATCCCGAGCTGGCCGCGGCGGCGGGCGCTCCGCTGCTTCATGCCGGGAAGTCCGCCGAGGCCCGCATCGCCGACCCGACGCGCAATCTCGTCGCCGAGGTGCACGGCGGCGTCGGCGACGTCGAGGCCGGGGTGGCGCGGGCGGTGGAATCCGGCGGCGCGGTCGTCCGCGGGCGGTGGCACACTCAGCGCGTCCAACACGTCCATCTCGAGACGCACGGGTGCACCGGATGGCGAGACGACGACGGCCGCTTGGTGATTCGCACCAGTTCGCAGGTGCCGTTCCTGGTCCGCGAAGAGCTATGCCACGTCTTCGGCTTGGACCGCGACCAAGTGCACGTGTTCACCCGCCGCTTGGGCGGCGGCTTCGGCGGCAAGCAGGAGATGTTGGCCGAGGACTTGGTCGCGTTGGCGGTGCTACGACTGGGGCAGCCGGTGCGCTACGAGTTCAGCCGGACCGACGAGTTCACTGCCGCACCGTGTCGTCACCCCTTCCGAGTCGACGCCACCGTAGCGGCGGGACCGAACGGGGTGCTGACGGCGCTGTCGGTCGACGTGCTGGTCGACGCGGGCGCGTACGGCAATCACAGCGTCGGCGTGATGTTCCACGGATGCAGCGAGTCGGTCTCGGTCTACCGTTGTCCCAACAAGCGGGTCGACGCACGAGCGGTGTACACCAACAACATTCCGTCGGGCGCATTCCGCGGCTACGGGCTCGGTCAGGTCATCTTCGCCGTCGAGTCGGCGCTGGACCAGCTGGCCGAGAAGCTCGGCGTCGACCCGGTCGACCTCCGGCGGCGCAACGTCGTGATTCCCGGCGACCCGTTCACCGACGCCCACGTCGCCGACGACGACCTGACCTATGGCAGCTACGGCCTCGACCAGTGCCTCGATCTGGTGCAGCACGCGTTGGCCTCCGGCGAGGGATCACCGGCTCCGGACGGCGAGCAGTGGTGCGTCGGCGAGGGCGTGGCCCTGGCGATGATCGCGACCATCCCGCCGCGGGGGCACTACGCCGACGCGTCGATCTCACTGGACGCTGACGGCGACTTCACCCTGTCGGTCGGCACTGCCGAGTTCGGCAACGGGACCTCGACGGTGCACGGTCAGATCGTGGCCGTCGAGCTCGGCGTCGACGTCGGCCGGGTTCGACTGCGCCAATCCGACACCGATGCAACGGGATACGACACCGGAGCGTTCGGCTCGGCGGGCACCGTCGTCGCCGGGCTCGCGGTCCAAGCGGCGTGCCGAGACTTGCGGGCCGCCCTCGAGGCCAGCCCGGACGTCCGGCCGCTGACCGGATTCGGTCGACACGACGGCACACCGCGGTCGGTGGCGTTCAACGTGCAGGGGTTCCGCGTCGCGGTCGACGTCACCACCGGCGAGGTGCGCATCCTGAAGTCCGTGCACGCCGCAGACGCGGGCGTGGTGATGAATCCCGAGCAATGCCGCGGCCAAGTCGAAGGCGGCGTCGCCCAGGGCATCGGCAGCGCGTTGTACGAGGAGATGCGCACCGGGCCCGACGGCGCCGTCACGACCGACGCCCTGCGCAACTACCACATTCCGCAGCTCGCCGACCTTCCGGTGACGGAGGTGTACTTCGCCGACACCTACGACGTGCTCGGGCCGTTCGGGGCGAAGTCGATGAGCGAGTCGCCATACAACCCGGTGGCTCCGGCACTTGCCAACGCGATCGCGCGGGCATGTGGCGCGCGCCTGCGTCGGCTGCCGATGACACCCGCACGGGTGTGGCGTGCCCTCAACACCTGACCCCCTTCCCCGCGAGCGTGCGTGTCCGAGGGCGACACACCGGTCACTTTCCGGAGTTGGCGCACGCTCGCGCACGCCGTTTGTCGGCAGTGCGACATAGCATTCCCACCGTGTGGAAGGTCTACGCCGTGGTGGCGGTCGCAGCGGGGATCGCCGCGCACGTGGCGGGGCTGGATCTCCGGTGGACCGTCGCCGCCGCCGTGCTGGCGCCCGCGCTGCCGGCGTTTCTGGTTGGCGTGCTGCGCGGCGCGCGGACCCCGGCGGCGCGCGAGGACCCCGCCGTCGCCAAGCAGTCCATGACCGGCACCGAATTCGAGGATCACGTCGCCCGCATCGCCCGGTCCAGTGGTGCGTCGGTCATCATGACGGCGGTGACGGGCGACTACGGCGTCGACCTCGTCGTCGGCCGCCGCCCCAATCGCCTTGCCATTCAATGCAAACGGCAGTCCCGGCCGGTCGGCTCCGGCGCCGTGCAGGAAGTCGTCGCCGGTGCCGTCATGCACGACTGCGCGCACACCATGGTGGTCACCAATCACGACTTCACCCCCGCCGCTCGGCGTCTCGCCGAGCGGCATGGCTGTGTCCTGGTGGGGGGCGCAGAGCTGACCCGGCTGGGGTCGACGATCCGCCGGCTGGTGAACGCGGAACCGGCCCGATAGCCGACGCGGCGGTTAGAACTCGGCCAGCACCGCGCGCACCGCGTCGACCGCGGCGTCGAGCTCGACCTTCGAGACGGTCAGCGCGGGCCGGAAGCGGACACTGTCGGGTCCACTGGCCAGCATGATCACCCGGCGGTCCCACAGCTTGGCGATCAGCGTGTCCCGTTGTTCTGCCGTTGCCATGCTGAAGGCGCACATCAGGCCGCGACCGCGCGGGTCGACGACGAGCTCTGGGAATTCGACGGCCAGATCCTCGAGCCGACCGAGCAGGTACCGGCCGAGCTCCGCGGCGCGTGGCATCAGGCCTTCGCCCTCGATGGTCTCGAGGATGCGCCGCGACCTGACCATGTCGGTCAGGTTGCCGCCCCAGGTGGAGTTGATCCGCGAGCTGACGGCGAACACGTTGTCGGCGACGTCGTCGACGCGCCGACCGGCCATGACGCCGCACACCTGCGTCTTCTTGCCAAACGCGACGACGTCGGGCATGACGCCCAATTGCTGGTAGGCCCAAGCGGTTCCGGTCATGCCGCAACCCGTCTGTACCTCGTCGAAGATCAACAGCGCGTCGAACTCGTCGCACAGTTCACGCATCGCGGCGAAGAACTCGGCGCGGATGTGACGGTCGCCGCCCTCCCCCTGGATCGGCTCGGCGATGAAGCACGCGACGTCGTGGGGGTTGGCCTCGAATGCCGCGCGGGCCTGACGAAGCGACTCGGCCTCGAGCTCGTCGACGTTCGCGCCGGGCCGCAGGTATGGCGCGTCGATCCGGGGCCAGTCGAACTTCGGGAACCGCGCGACCTTGTTGGGGTCGGTGTTGGTCAACGACAGCGTGTAGCCGCTGCGACCGTGGAACGCGCCTTGCAGGTGGAGCACCTTGGTGCCGAGCGCCGGGTCGACGCCCTTGCTCTCGTTCAGCCGGCTCTTCCAGTCGAATGCGACCTTGAGCGCGTTTTCGACGGCGAGCGCGCCACCGTCGACGAAGAACAGGTGCGGCAGGGCGGGGTCGCCGAGTACGCGGGCGAACGTCTCGACGAATCGGGCCATCGGCACGGTGTAGACGTCGGAGTTGCTCGGCTTGTTCACCGCCGCCGCGGCAAGCTCGGCGCGGAACGCCTGGTCGTCGGCCAGCGACGGGTGGTTCATGCCGAGGGCCGAGGACGCGAAGAAGGTGAACATGTCCAGATAGCTCTCACCGGTGCGGGCGTCGACGAGATGAGAGCCGGCAGATCGGTCGACGTCGAGCACGAAGTCGAGCCCGTCGGCCAGGATGCTGCGACTCAGCACCTCGCGGACGTCGTCGGGTGCCACGGAGTGGCCGGGGGCGCGGACGCGGGAAGGCAGGACAGCGGTCATACCGACATCTTAACGGAACTTTTACGGTCTGCACGACCCTTCGCAGGATTTTCTACGGCAGTACGTCGCGGTCCTCGTAAAATGTCTGTAAGATGATGGTGCTTCGGGTGCGGACGTTCGCTGCCGTCCGGATCTGTTGCAACAAGTCTTCGAGCGCCCGCGCCGACCGGACACGCACCAGGAGGACGTAGCTTTCGTCCCCCGCCACCGAGTGACACGACTCGATGGCGTCGATGTGTTCGAGCCGCGCGGGCGCGTCATCGGGTTGAGAGGGGTCGATTGGGGTGATGGACACGAACGCCGAGAGCATGTTGCCGACGGCCTCCGGGTCGATCCGGGCGTGGTACCCCGTCACGACTCCGCGCGTCTCCAGCCGCCGGACGCGAGACTGCACGGCGGACACCGACAGACCCGCACTCACTGCCAGGTGCGCCAGCGTGGCCCGGCCGTCGGCCACCAACTCACGAACCAGCGTCCTGTCGATGTCGTCGAGCTCGTCGGAAAGGTCGGCCATGGCGGGAGACTATCGCAGGGTCCCGACGGGCAGGAGCGGAGCGACCCGGGGACGAGGTGCGACGGAATGAGCGTCATGACTGCCGAACTCAGAAGTCGCTTCGCGGCGGCGCTCTCACGGATGTACGGCGCCGAGGTGCCCGCCTACACGACGTTGGTCGACGTCAGCACCGAGGTCAACCGTGACCACCGACGCGACGACGGTCTCGGTTCGCTCGAGCGCGTCACCGCCGAACGCCACGGCGCGATCCGGGTCGGCAGCTCCCGCGAACTCGCCGACGTCGCCGACCTGTTCGCCGCCTTCGGGATGTATCCGGTGGGCTTCTACGATCTGCGTGAGGCGGCCTCCCCCGTCCCCGTCGTCTCCACGGCGTTTCGGCCGATCGACGCCGACGAACTGGCGCACAACCCGTTTCGCGTGTTCACCTCGATGCTCGCCACCGCCGACACCAGGTTCTTCGATCCCGAGCTACGGGCCCGCGTCGACCGATTCCTCGGCGCGCGTGAACTATTCGACCCCGAGCTGATCGCCATGGCCAGGACGATCGCAGCCGACGGAGGGTGCGGCCCCGACCGGGCCGACGAGTTCGTCACCCGCGCCGTGTCGGCATTCGCCCTGTCTCGCGACCCGATCGACGCCGGCTGGTACGACGAACTGTCGCGGGTGTCGGCCGTGGCCGCCGACATCGCCGGCGTGCGGACCACCCACGTCAACCATCTGACGCCGCGGGTGCTCGACATCGACGAGCTGTACCACCGCATGGTCGCCAGAGGCGTCGCGATGACGCGCACCATCCAGGGTCCACCTCGGACCGACGGGCCCGACGTGCTGTTGCGGCAGACGTCGTTTCGCGCGCTGGCCGAACCACGCCGGTTCCGCGACGCGGATGGCGTCATGACCGAGGGCAGCCTGCGGGTGCGCTTCGGCGAGGTCGAGGCCAGGGGCGTGGCGCTGACCCGCGCGGGCCGCGACCGCTACGACGCCGCGATGCACGCCCCGAACCCGTCGACGACGTGGGCCGAGCACTTCCCGTCCAGCCACGCCGAGCTGGCCGCCCAGGGTTTGGCCTACTACCGTGGCGGCGACCCGACCAAACCCGTTGTCTACGAGGACTTCCTGCCCATCTCCGCGGCGGGCATCTTCCGGTCCAACCTCGACGCCGAGCCGACCACCCCCCGGTCCGGCCCGTCGGATGCCGAGAACGAATTCACCTATGACGCAGCGTGGCTGGCCGGTGCCATCGGCCAGCACGTCCACGACCCGTACGACCTCTACGAGAAAGCAGCAGCACAGTGACTACCAGCTCGACCACCACCACCGCACTCCCCACCGCCGACGAGCTCCGCGACCGCGCTCGCGCCGCACTGAAGGCCGTCGGCTCCGCCGTCGAACTTGGCGAGCCGGGCGGCGCCGGGCTGCAGGCCAGCACCCCGGTCACGGGTGACGTGCTCTTCACGGTCACCGAGACCACCTCCGTCGAGACCGATGCGGCCATCGCCGACGCGGCGGCGGCGTTCGCGGCGTGGCGGGTCACGCCGGCCCCCGTGCGCGGTGCCCTGGTCGCACGGCTCGGTGAGCTGCTCGTCGAACACAAGGCGGACGTGGGCACGCTGGTGACCATCGAAGCGGGCAAGATCACCTCGGAAGCCCTCGGCGAGGTTCAGGAGATGATCGACATCTGCCAGTTCGCCGTCGGCCTTTCGCGGCAGCTGTACGGCCGCACCATCGCCTCGGAGCGCCCCGGCCACCGGTTGATGGAGACGTGGCACCCGCTCGGCGTCGTCGGCGTCATCACCGCCTTCAACTTCCCGGTCGCGGTCTGGGCGTGGAACACCGCGGTCGCCCTGGTGTGTGGCGACACCGTGGTGTGGAAGCCGTCTGAGCTCACTCCGCTGACGGCCATCGCCTGCCAGGCGCTGATCGAGCGGGCCGCGGCCGACGTCGGTGCGCCGGCAGACGTGGCACGACTCATCCAGGGCGGCAGGGAGATCGGCCAGCAGCTGGTCGACGATCCCCGGGTCGCGTTGGTCAGTGCAACGGGTTCGGTGCGGATGGGTCAGCAGGTCGGCCCCCGGGTCGCCCAGCGGTTCGGCAAGTCACTGCTGGAACTCGGCGGCAACAACGCGGCCGTCGTCACCCCGTCGGCGGATCTGGACCTGGCCGTGCGCGGCATCGTGTTCTCCGCGGCGGGCACCGCGGGACAGCGGTGCACGACCCTGCGGCGGGTGATCGCCCACAC
Organism: Mycobacterium sp. AT1; assembly: GCF_002043095.1. Lineage (GTDB taxonomy): Bacteria > Actinomycetota > Actinomycetes > Mycobacteriales > Mycobacteriaceae > Mycobacterium. Next base: position 152,541 of record NZ_MVOC01000027.1, read on the forward strand.
GTCGGTCGTCGACGCCCTGGTCGAGCGCATCACCGCGGCGTACCTCAGCCTCCCCATCGGTGACCCCTCCTCCGACGGGACCCTCGTCGGGCCGCTGATCCACGAGCGCTCCTACCGCGACATGGTCGGCGCGCTGGAGACTGCGGCGGCCGACGGCGGCGTGGTCACCGGCGGTGGCCGACGCGATCTCGGTGAGGGGTCGTTCTACGTCGAGCCTGCCGTCGTGCGGATGCCGGAGCAGACGGCCGTCGTGCACGACGAGACGTTCGCACCGATCCTCTACGTACTGACCTACGACACCCTCGACGAGGCCATCGCGCTCAACAACGCGGTGCCACAGGGCCTTTCGTCGGCCATCTTCACTACCGACATGCGCGAGGCTGAGCGCTTCATGGCCGCCGACGGGTCCGACTGCGGCATCGCCAACGTCAACATCGGCACCTCGGGCGCCGAGATCGGCGGTGCATTCGGCGGTGAGAAGCAGACCGGCGGTGGCCGTGAGTCGGGGTCTGACTCGTGGAAGGCGTACATGCGGCGGGCCACCAACACCGTCAACTACAGCTCCGAGCTGCCGCTGGCCCAGGGAGTGCACTTCGGCTAGCGATTTCGGCGCGTTCTTCCGCGCTGACCGCGGGTGAACGCGCCGAAATCGCCGGGGATTATCATCGCGGCGTGAGCGAGCAAGTCGAACAGAGGGAATTTCAGGCAGAGGCCCGTCAGCTGTTGCAGCTGATGGTGCACTCCATCTACTCCAACAAGGATTCGTTCCTGCGGGAGTTGATCTCGAATGCGTCCGACGCGCTGGACAAGCTCCGGCTCGAAGCGTTCCGCAACAAGGACCTCGACGTCGACGTCTCCGATCTGCACGTCGAGATCGAAGCCAACGCCGGGGCTGCGGAACGCACGCTGACCATTCGCGACAACGGCATCGGCATGACGCGCGATGAGGTAGTCGACCTGATCGGCACCCTCGCCAAGTCCGGGACCGGCGAGCTGCGCAAGAAGCTCGGCGAGGCAAACAAGGCCGCCGACGCCGAGGAGCTCATCGGACAGTTCGGCATCGGGTTCTACTCCACGTTCATGGTGGCCGACTCGGTCGTGCTGCTGACCCGCAAGGCGGGCGAGAGTTCGGCCACGCGTTGGGAATCCAGCGGTGACGGCACCTACACCATCGCCGAAGTGGACGACGCCCCACAGGGCACCTCGGTGACGCTGCACCTCAAGCCCGAGGACGCCGACGACGAGCTGCACGACTACACGTCCCCGTGGAAGATCCGCGAGCTGGTCAAGAAGTACTCCGACTTCATCTCCTGGGCGATCCGGATGGAGGTCGAGAAGACAGTCCCAGCCCCGGAGGGCGCTGAAGAAGGCACGGCGCCGACCGTCACGGTAGAAACGGAGACGATCAACTCGCGGACGGCGCTGTGGGCCAAGCCCAAGAGCGAGGTCTCCGACGAGGAGTACGCCCAGTTCTACAAGCACGTCGCCCACGCCTGGGACGAGCCGCTCGAGGTCATCGCGATGAAGGCCGAGGGCACGTTCGAATACCAGGCGCTGCTGTTCATCCCCTCGATGGCGCCGTTCGACATCTTGAACGCCGACGGGCACACCGGGATTCAGCTCTACGTCAAGCGCGTGTTCATCATGGGTGACTGTGACGACCTGGTGCCGGAGTATCTGCGGTTCGTCAAGGGCGTCGTAGACGCACAGGACATGTCGCTCAACGTGTCTCGCGAGATCTTGCAGCAGGACCGCCAGATCAAGGTGATCCGTCGCAGCCTCACCAAGAAGGTGTTGTCCACGATCAAGGACATGCAGGCCAACCGCCCGGAGGACTACCAGACGTTCTGGACGCAATTCGGCCGGGTCGTCAAGGAGGGGTTGGTCTCCGACGCCGACAACCGCGACGCGCTGCTGCGGCTGTCGTCGTTCGCGACCACCTTCAGTGAGACCGCCCCCACCACGCTCGCCGACTACGTGGGGCGGATGAAGGAGGGCCAGGAGCAGATCTACTTCGCGACCGGCGAGTCACGCCAACTCCTCGAGCGTTCGCCACACCTTGAGGCGTTCAAGGCCAAGGGCTACGAAGTGCTGCTGCTGACCGATCCCGTCGACGAGGTGTGGGTGGGGTCGGTTCCGGAATTCGACGGCAAGGCGCTGCAATCGGTCGCCAAGGGCGAGGTGGACCTCGGTGCCTCCGGCGACGACGCCGACGAGGCAAAGCACGGCGACTTCGCCGAACTGTTGGCCTGGTTGCAGGAGACGCTGGCCGAGCACGTCAAGGAGGTGCGGCTCTCCACCCGGCTGACGTCGTCACCGGCGTGCCTCATCACCGACACGTTCGGCATCACCCCGCAACTGGCGCGCATGTATCGCGCGTCGGGCCAGGAGGTCCCGGTCGGCAAGCGGATCCTCGAGCTCAACCCGGACCACCCGTTGGTCACCGGTCTGCGGGATGCCCGCGCGGCGACCGAACCCTCCGACAGCCTGGCCGAGACCGCCGAATTGCTCTATGGCACGGCACTTCTCGCCGAAGGTGGTGTGCTGGACGATCCGGCCCGTTTCGCGGCGCTACTGTCCGACCGGCTGGCGCGGACGGTTTAGAAGGTCGTGCAGATCGAGGACAGGGTCGCCGTCGTCACGGGTGCCGGTTCGGGGATCGGGCGGGAACTCGCCGTCGCCTTCGCTGCGGCGGGCGCCTCCGTGGTGGTGGGTGACCTCGCCGCCGACGGTGCCGAGGAGACGGTCGCGCGGGTCAGGGCGGCCGGCGGCGCCGCGGTGGCGGTGGTCGGTGACGTCGCCTCCGTCGACGGCGTCGACGCCCTGATCGACCGTGCGCGTGGTGAATTCGGTCCGGTCGACGTCTTCGTCGCCAACGCGGGCATCATGGGTCCGCCCGGGCTCGGCGACGACGAACGCGACTGGGACACCGTGGTCGACGTGAACCTGCGCGCCCATGTGCGGGCGGCGAAGGCGTTGGTGCCCGACTGGGTCGCGCGCGGCGAGGGTTACTTCATCAGCGTTGCCTCGGCGGCGGGCCTGCTGACCCAGCTCGGGGCGGCGGGGTACTCGGTCACCAAGCACGCGGCGGTGGGTTTCGCCGAGTGGCTCTCGATCACGTACGGCGACAGCGGGATTGGCGTGTCATGCGTGTGCCCGATGGGCGTCGACACGCCGTTGTTGAGCGGCATCCTGGACTCCCCCGACCCGGTGGCCAGAATGGCGGGCGCCGCGGTGGCCACCGCAGGAGACGTCATCGGCCCCGCTCAGGTCGCGGCCATGACGGTCGACGCGGTCCGTGACGGCCGATTCCTGGTGCTGCCGCACCCGGCGGTGCTGGACATGTACCGGCGCAAGGGTGACGACTACGAGCGCTGGCTCGCGGGCATGCGGCGGTACCAGAGCACCCTCGGCTGATCGGGTCGCCACTCAGGACTGCAGGTGCTCCAGCAATACCGGGGTGACGACGGCGTGCACCTCGACCGCGGTCATCGGGTGACCAGCTCGAACTCGACCCTTTCGGACAGCGTCGAGACGGCGATGCCGAAGGTCTCCAGCACGACGACTTCGCCTGCGGTGGAGTCGATGTCGAAGGTGGCGACCTCGGTGTACACCCGGCTGACGCAGCGCAGACCGGTCAGCGGATACGTGCACTGCGGAACGAGCTTGGCGGTGCCGTCCTTGGCGAACAGGTTCATCATCACGTAGACGCGCTTGGCGCCGATGGCCAGATCCATGGCACCTCCGACGGCGGGGATGGCGTCGGGGGCTCCGGTGTGCCAGTTCGCGAGATCGCCGTGCTTGCTGACCTGAAAGGCCCCGAGCACGCAGACGTCGAGGTGGCCGCCGCGCATCATCGCGAAGGAGTCCGCGTGGTGAAAGTACGACGCGCCAAGGGTTTCGGTGACGGGGATCTTGCCCGCGTTGGTCAGATCACCGTCGACGTCGTCGCCGAAGGCCCGTCCGCCCATTCCGAGCATGCCGTTCTCGGTGTGCAGCACGATGCCGGCCGCGGGGTCGAGGTGCTCGGCGACCGTGGTCGGCTGCCCAATCCCCAAGTTGACGTACGAGCCGGCCGGGATGCCGCGGGCGACGATCGCGGCAAGCTCATCGCGGTCCAGCGGCCCCCTGTCGAGGTGTTCGACGGTCGATTCGAGGGTGTGGGTCATGATGCGACCTCCGTGGCGTTGGACAGCGCGGACAGATTCAACACCCGGTCGACGTAGATTCCGGGGGTCACCACCGTCTCCGGATCGATCTGGCCGGCGTCGACGACACTGGCGACCTCGACGATCACCAGCTCGGCGGCGGTGGCCATTACGGGGCCGAAGTTTCGGGCGGTCTTGCGGTACACCAGGTTTCCCACGGTGTCGGCCTTCCAGGCGCCGACTAGAGCGACGTCGCCGCGGATCGGATACTCCAGGACGTAGTCGCGGCCGTCGATGGTGCGGGTTTCCTTGCCCTCGGCCAGCGGCGTACCCACGGCGGTCGGGCAGAAGAACGCCCCGATGCCCGCCCCCGCGGCGCGAAGGCGCTCGGCGAGGTTGCCCTGCGGCACCACTTCGAGGTCGACCCTTCCTGCGCGGTACAGCTCGTCGAAGACGTAGGAGTCGGACTGTCGCGGAAACGAGCAGACGACCTTGGCGACCCGCCCGGCGGCCAGCAGCGCGGCCAGCCCGGTGTCCCCGTTCCCGGCGTTGTTGCTGACGATGGTCAGGTCGGTGGCCCCCTGCTCGATCAGGGCGTCGACGAGGTGGGTGGGCATTCCGGCCATGCCGAACCCCCCGACCAGAACGGTCGCCCCGTCGGCGATTCCCGCTACGGCGTCGGCGGCATCGGTGTGGATCGTCGTGCGGCTCATGGCGTCACCTTGCGCATACCTCGACCATAGGACGGCGAATAGGTATTCTGAAATACTTATATTGGCGTCATTGATAGGTCAGGAGTTTCAATAGTGGAGCTGCGGCACCTGCGCTATTTCCGGGCGGTCGCCGAAGAACTGCACTTCGGGCGGGCAGCCGAGCGGTTGCACATCGCCCAGCCGCCGCTGTCTCAGCAGATCCGGCAGCTGGAGCGCGAACTCGGGGTGAGCCTGTTGACCAGGAGCACTCGCCGGGTGGAGCTGACAAGGGCGGGCGAGGCATACCTCCGGCGGGCGATCGCCGTGCTCGACGCCGTCGACGATGCCGGCCACCAGGCGCGCCGCGTTGCACAGGGCCTCGAGGGGCATCTGTCGATTGGTTGCGTCGGTTCGGCGACGTACTCGGTACTCCCCCGCCTGGTGCGAGCCCTGCGCGAGCAGATGCCACGCGTCGAGATCAGCATTCGCGGGGAAATGCTCGCCCCCGCCCAACTCGACGCACTGCGCAACCGTGACGTCGACATCGCCCTGCTGCGGCCGCCGGTCGACGATCCCGAGGTGCAGACCGAGTTCGTCCGCCGGGACCGCCTGATCGTCGCCCTGCCGACGACGCATCCGCTCGCCGGACGGGACACCCTCGACATGGCGGATCTGCGCGACGAGGACTTCATCGCCCATGCCGGGCAGGGCCGCTCGGTGATGGGACGGCTCCTGTCGGCAATCTGCGCAGACGCCGGATACGCCCCGCGGATTCGGCAGGAGGTCTCGGAGACGTCGACGCTGGTCACCCTGGTCGCCGCCGGCCTCGGCGTCGCGGTGGTCCCGGCCCCCACCGCCGACCTCGACGTCGCCGGGGTCACCTACCGGCCACTGGAGCCGGCGACGCTGGGCGTCGACCTGGTGGCGGCCCATCTGGGGGACGCGGCGCCGCCGGCGGTCGAACGGGCTCTCGTCGTGCTGCGCGGCCTGACGCCGTAGCGCGCGCCGCCCACCGGCTCGCTCTATGGGGCCGGCTGTGAGGCGGCATAGCGGTCGAGCACTTCGTGGCTCGTCTCACGGATTCGTGCGATGTGGGATTCCTCGACGCCGAGGACTCGCAAGCATGCGTCAGCGACCTGAGGTGACAAGTCGTCCCGAACTGGTCCCGGCTCGGCATCCCACATGAAAACCAGGGACTCCACCATCCGGAACGGTAGTTCCGCCGCAGCCCCGCCGATGCCGGTGTCGGCCACCACGCTCCGGCTCAGATTCAGGTAGTGCCATCGCAACCGGTCGTGACCCTCCCAGAACGGGCTCAAACCGGGGCTGCGGAGTTCCGGCTGGAGGTACAGGGTGCCGAGGTTCCATCGCCGGTTGAGGAGGCGTCCGCCGTCGAAGACCGCCAACGCGTGCAGATGATTCGGCGGAGCCATGCCAAACAGATGTGGGATGAGGCTCAGGGTTGGTGTGACCGTTTGGTTCAGTAAGGCGCAGGCGATGTCTTCCTTGGTCTTGAAGTAGTTGTACAGCGACGGCTGACGGATTCCGACGGCGTCGGCGATCGCTCTGGTCGACGTTCCCGCATAGCCAAGGACGGTGAATAGTTCCGCGGCGGCGTCCAGGATGAGATCGCGCGCCCCCGCACCCAGTCGGCGCTGAACCGCTGCTCGCGGCTCACCGGCATTCGCACCCATTGCCTCATCGTGCCCGATGTTCGAGCCTCTGACCAAGACGACATATCCGGTCATTTGATTGGAACCTCGGAAACCCTCCGTTGATACGGCGCTCAACAGTCGTAACACGACCGACACCCGCAGCGCGCGAACATCCATAAACTATTGCTCGATAGGAAATTTACAGCCGAGTTCTGGTCACTGGTCGATGCTGCGACGAACACCAGGACGAACATCACGAAAGGCAACATGCCGAAGCAACCGCTCATAGTGGGCAATCCGGTCCTCGTCGTGGTCGACATCCAACGAAGTGGGGCCATGCCGGCCGACGAAGTCGGCATCGTCCACATGCCGGGTCACGCCGACCGCGTCGCGACCGCCGAACGACTGGTCGCGGCCGCGCGAGTCGCAGGGGTGCCCGTGGTCTTCTTTCAAGAGGTGCACCGGCCCAACGGCGTCGACTTCGGCCGTGAGCTCGACGGCACCGAGGGCGTGCACTGCGTCGAGGGCCGACCCGGCACCGATCTGGAACCGAGCCTGCAGCCCGAACCCGGTTACGACGAGTTCCACATCGTGAAGCGGCGCTACTCGGGATTCATCGGGACCGACTTCGATATCGTGTTGCGCGGCCTCAAGGCGTCGACCCTGATCTTGCTCGGCGGACTGACCGACGTGTGCGTGCACTACACCTTCGCCGACGCCCACCAACGCGACTACTACGTGCGGGTGGTGACCGACTGCGTGGGGGGATCGTCGACGTACCGCCACGACGCGGCGCTCGACGCCATGGAGTACCTACAGACGGGCGCGATGCGCACCTCCGAGGAGATTCTCGGCGCCTTCGAGCAGCTGTCCCGGGTCGACGCTCCCGCGCTCGAGGTTGCCGCAAAGTAGTCGCTCACGTCCGCGCGTCTGCGCATCCGTTGCCGCCGGGCCTCCCGGTCCGCCGTGGTACGGCGGCACGCCTTCCCCGAACGGAAACGGCCCCCGCCGAAGCGGGGGCCGTGGCCGTCCAACGAGACGCGGTCAGGCCGTCGTCCCCGACAGTTCCGGACGCCGGATCGGTTCGACCTTCTTGATCACGAGTCCGAAGCACAGCGCACCGGCGACGATGATGGCCGCGGTGAGCAGGAGCGGGATCTGGAACGAGCCCGTCGCGCCGTAGAGCGCGCCGATCACGATCGGGCTGAGCGCGCTGCCGATGTTGGAGAAGAAGTTCTGGGTGGACCCCAGGGTGGCGACGGTGCTCGAGTCGACGACGTCGGCAGGCAGGCACCAGATCGAGACGATCGTAAAGGCCGCTGCGGCATAGGAAATCGACATCAGCACCAACGCCTGCCACGCCTCTGGTGCGACGGCGGCCAAGGCGATGACCGAACACACCATCATGCCGCCGACGAGGCACGTCTTGCGGACCTTGTTCAGCGACCAGCCGCGCGCCAGCAGATGGTCGCCGACGATGCCGCCCGCCCAGCTGCCGAGGATGGCGGCCAACGGCGGGATCATGCCGAAGACGCCGAGCTTGAGCAGGTTGAACCCGCGTTCTTCGACCAGGTACGACGGGAACCAGGTGAGGAAGAACGTGATCATGAAGTTCAGGCAGAAGAAGCCCAGCATCATGCCCCACACCGTGCGCTGTTTGAACAGGTCGAGGATGGCCATGGGCTTGGCGTCGGGGTGCAGGTTGCCGGAGCTCTGCTCACGGTGACTCTCGTGAATGATCTCCAGTTCCAGTTCGTTGACGCCGGCCTTGTTCTCGGGCCGCCGGTACCACGCCCACCAGCCGATCGCCCAGAGCACACCGATCGCGCCGGCGAACACGAAGGCTGCCCGCCATCCGAACAACCCGATGATGAGCGCGATGATCGGCGTCGCGGCGGCGCTGCCGATGCGGGCGCCGCTGTCGTAGACCGAGGTGGCGCGGCCACGCAGCCGCAGGGGGAACCACTGGGACACCGTCTTGGCGGCGGCCGGGTAGGCGCCGGCCTCACCGACGCCGAGGCCCAGGCGCAGGCCCATCAGGGCCGCAAAGCTGGAGACACCGGCGGTGGCAGCGGTGAACAGCGACCACACCAGCACCGACGCACCGAACATCACGCGCTCGCCGAACCGGTCGATGAGCCGGCCTGCGGGGATCTGCATCAGCGCGTAGCTCCACGAGAAGGCACTGAGGATCAGGCCCTTCTCGGTGGGCGTGAGGTGGAAGTCCTCGGTCATGAACGGAAGGCTGACCGAGATCGCCGAGCGGTCGATGTAGTTGATGGCGAGGCCGAGCGCGCAGAACACCGCGACGGCCCAGCGCACCTTGGTGGCGCGGCTCGTGCCCGAGGGATCTGGCGGCGTATCCGATTTCGTAGCCGAACTGCTAGTCATCTGTATCTCCAAGGGTGGACTTGTGATCGTTTCGCTCACCGAAGGTGAGAGGCGGACGCTGCGTGGGGCGCCGCTGTGGTGCGCGACACAATCAGAATCCTCGTTCCACATGATTGAACCAATCATCAAGATTGTCAAGAAGTGATACCCAACACGCTTCTGTGCGCATAGCCGGTACCTAAATGATCACCGGGAGGCCTTCAGTGATCGATATGCGCATATAAGGTTGACGTGCTCACACCGCGCATGTAGCGTTGGTCACTGTGAGCATCGACGACCCGAACGTGGGCGAGCAGGACGGCGCTGAACCGTTCGAACCCCAGACCACGGCCGACCAGGCTGACGACGACCTAGTGGCACGCCGACGCGACGTTCGTGGCGGCAAGCGGCGCGAGCAGATCCTGCAGCTCCTGCAGACCGTCGAATCCGGCGCGTTGAGCGTCGAAGAGATCGCCGAGCGGTTCGGCGTCTCGTTTGCGACGGTGCGGCGCGACCTCAGCCGTCTGCATCAAGACCGCCACATCACCCGCACCTACGGCGGCGTTGCCCTGACCGGCCCGGCGGAGTTGTCGATCCGTCAACGACACCTCGAGTTCACCGCGGAGAAGGACGCGATCGGCCGCCGCGCTGCGGAGATGGTCGCCGACGGCGCCGTCGTGATACTCGACGCGGGCACCACCACCGAATTCGTGGCGCGGCATCTGGACGCGGACGACGCCACCGTCTTCACCAACGGCATCGGCGCGATCAACGTCCTCCTCGGCAACGACGACGTCTCGGTGGTCGTCCTTGGTGGTCGACTGCGCGCGGTCAACCAGACCATCAGCGGGGCCGAGGCCGAGCACATGCTCCATTCCGTCGTCGCCGACTACGCGTTCATCGGCGCCGACGCCGTCCATCCGCAGTACGGCGTCGCGTCGAGAACCTTGGAGCAGAGCCGGCTCAAGACGTTGATGATGCAACGCGCACGTCAGATCGTCGTCGTCGCCGATCGACGCAAGGTCAACACCGACCAATTCAACTACTGGTCTCCGACTCCGACCCGGTGGCGGCTGATCACCGACGACGACGCGGACGCGACGGCGCTGAGCGAACTGCGCGCCGTCGGAGCCGACGTCGAGCTCGTCTCACCCCTCCGGGCTCTCACCGAGCCAACCACCCTGAAAGGTTCCCCATCGTGACGACCACCTCGGACTCCGTTGCGGCAGCGCAGTCGGCTCCGGCCTCCGAACGGACGACACTTCGCCAGGCAATCCTGCACCGGCCCAACGACTTGCGGATCGAGAAGGTGGCGATGCCGCGACTCGAACCCGGTGACGTCCTTCTCCGCGTGGACGCCGCGCTGTTGTGCGGCACCGACGTTCGCATCTTCGAGGGACGCAAGCAGAAGAACGTCACCTTCCCGACGGTCCTGGGACACGAATTCGCGGGCACCGTGGTCGACGCCAACGGCCCACTGCCCGATGGCGTGTCCATGGGCGACCAGGTCGCTGTCTACCCACTGGTCACCTGTGGCGAGTGCGCGGCCTGCCGCAAGGGACACGAGAACATCTGCAAGAACCGAAAGGCGTTCGGCTACCAGCTGACCGGTGGACTGTCGCAGTACGTCCACGTCCCGGCCGTCGCCCGGCAGAACCTCGTTCCGGTGCCTGGAGTATCGGCCGCCGAGGCCGCGATCATCGAGCCCGTCGCGTGTGCCTACAACGGGCAGAAGCTCGCCAACATGGCACGTGCCGAGACGGCACTCATCGTCGGGTGCGGGCCGCTCGGCCTGATCCACGCCGGGCTCGCGAAGAGCTTCGGCGTGGAACGGGTCGCCGCCGTCGACCCCATTGCCCAGCGGCGAGCCATGGCCACCCGATTCGGAGCGGATTTGGTTCTCGAGCCTGGCGGCGACACCGCCGATCAACTGAACGACTTCAGCGACGGCGGGATCGACGTGCTCGTCATGGCCATCGGCCGAATCGACGCGCTGACACCGTATTTGGGCTGCCTTGCCCCCGGTGCGAGCGTGTCGGTATTCGCCGGCTTCGGCGCGGACGCCGATCTGGCCGTGTCGGCCAACGACGTGCACTACAACGAGTGGAACATCGTCGGCGCCTCGTCATGCCGACTCGACGGCTTCCATGCCGTCGCCCCCATGGTCGCCTCCGGCGCACTGCCGGTTGCCGATCTGATCGGCACCCAGTTGCCGCTCGACCGTGCCGTCGAGGCCCTCAACCTCGCCGGCTCCGGCGCTGACATGCGCGTCGGCGTCAACCCCTGGGCCTGATCACAGGCTCTTCCCCGGCCCCGTCCCACCACCCAAAGGAGCAGTACCCACGATGACCGCCACCTTCACACCCGCGTTCGACGTCAACCCGACCGGAACCACTGCCGCGCTTGGCCGAAACCTGCGGCTGCGCAGGCTCTTCGCCGCCGACGGCCGCACCGTCACCGTCGCGCTCGACCAGGCCGTGCCCCGGGGCGTCGCACCGAGGCTCGCCACGATCGGCTCCACGTTCGCCAGCATCGCCGAGGGCGAGCCGGACGCCGTCACCATCACCAAGGGCCTCGCAGGCCCGCTGCTCGGCGGCAACCGCTCGCCGATGCCGTGGATCCTCAAGGCGTCCATGTTCTCCGTGGAGTTCCACCCCACCTACGACGCGACGATCGCGACCGTGCAGGACGCCGTGCGGTTGGGCGCGGACGCCGTCGCCGTCGGCATCTCGGCCGGGTCATCCAACCAGGTCGCGATGTTCGAAATGCTCACCCGCGTCGTGGAAGAGGCCCACACCTGGGGACTCCCCGTCGTGTGCCACGCCTACCCGTCCGGCGAGATGTGGGGCGACCGCAAGGGTTCCACCGAATCGGTCCTCTACGCCTCCCGCGCCGCGGCCGAACTGGGCACCGACATCGTCAAGACCTGGTACACCGGATCCACCTCCGAGTTCGCCAAGGTCGTCGAGGGCACCCCGGCCATCGTCGTCGCAGCCGGTGGTGCACCCGCCGAGAGCCCGCTGGACGTGCTCAAGCAGGCGGCCTCCGTCGTCGAGGCCGGCGCTCACGGAATGACCGCCGGCCGCAACATCTGGCAGGCACCGGAGCCCGGCAAGATGGTCGCCGCGCTCAAGGCCGTCATCCACGGTGGCGACAGCCCCGAGGTTGCGGCCAAGCTGCTCGATTGACCGAAACCCCCTGTTCCACCGCCGAATCGACACGTGCGCGACCCCCGAAGGAGTGGGTTCCGATATGCCTGATCAGCACGCCGCCGAGGCGGCCTACCTCGGAATCGACGTCGGTACGTCCGCCACGAAGGCGGTGGTCTTGGCCTCCGACGGAACGGTCGTCGCCCGGTCTCGGGTTCCGCATCCCGCAGCACGCGGTGCGGGGGCCGGGCGGGCCGACCCGTCGGCATGGCGGACCAGCATCACCGCTGCGGTGCTCGCCTTGGCCCCGCACACCGCGACCGTCCGAGGCGTCGGAATGGACACCCACTGTCCGACCGCTCTGCTGCTCGACGACGACGGCCACCCGTTGGCCGCGGGCGTCACCTGGGATCATCCGGGACTGGTCGAGCCCACCGCGCAGCTGATCGCGGCGCTCGACCCCGAAGGTCGTCGTCTGGTCGGCAACCACCTGATGCCCGCCACGGCGATGGGTGCTGCTCACCGATTGTTGCAGCTCATCGAACCTGAGGCCGTTTCGGCGGCAACCACTTTCGGGCTCGCCGGCACGTGGCTGGGACAGTGGCTCACCGGAGAGCGAGCCATCGACCCCACCCAGGCGTCCTACACCGGCTTGATGGCAAGCACGGACGGGTCGTGCCGCTGGCTGACCGAAGTCCTGCACGAACTCGGGATTCCCGAACGACATCTCCCTCCGGTGCGGCCGTCGCTGAGCGTGCTCGGCCCGCTGCGTGCCACAGCCGCGGCGACGCTGGGGCTGCCATCCGGCGTTCCCGTCATGGTCGGATCGGGTGACACCCCCGCCGCCTCCTACGCACTTGGCACCGAGCCGGGTGGTCGTCCGCTGCTCATCATGGGGACCACGCACGTGGTGTCCAATGCGCTTGACGCGCCGGACTTTCGCGCGAAGGCTCTGCAACGGGTGGACGTCCATGCCGGCCGCTGGCTCATCAACGGGGTCATCAACGGCGGCGACGCGTTGGCGGAAGGGGCGGAACTGCTCGGCTACGGGCGTGGTGACATTGCCGTCGAAGCGTTGGTGGGAACGGCCTTTCAGGCCCGACCCGCGGAGGTGCCGGATGCCCCGGTGTTCGTTCCGCACACGCGACCAGAACGAGGTCCGCTGTGGTTCGCCGAACCGCGAACCGCGCTCCTCGGTGACATCCCCGATCCCGCGTCTGCGGCTGCCGCCCGCGGTGTCGTCGAAGGAGTGCTGTTCGCCGACCGGCTCATCGTCGAGTCCTGCATCGGCGACCAACAGCGGACCCTCTACGCCAGTGGCGCATTCGGCTTCGAGCCCGAGCTCCCGCAACTGCTCGCCGACGCGCTGGACCGCGACATCCTGGTGGTCGACGAAAGCCACCTTCCCGCCATCGGGGCCGCGGCGATGTGCGTCGAGGTGCTGGAGGGCACCGTCGTGGCTCCCCCACGTGCTCGGCTGGTGACGCCGCGACCCGAATGGCGCGACACCGTGGCCGACCGCTGGCAGCGCTACCGACAGGTCTGGTCGAGCGTCACGGGGACACCGCCGCCCAGCACCCTGGACGAGTCCGTGCAACCACCTCCGTCCGCCTCCCAACTGCCATACCGCACCCAGACCGGAAGGGTCCTCACGTGACCGCGTCGCCCGTAACCGCCCGTCCCGTCACCGGGATGATCTACCTGTCACGACTTCTCACCGACCGCGCGATGAGTCACCTTCATTCGCTGGGCGCGCCGCTGCGGGTCGGGTCGGAGGCGCCACCCACGCGCTCCGAGCTCGAGGCGGGCATCGCGGGTGCGGGCGCCGCCGTCATCACCCTGACCGAGCGCGTCGACGCCGCACTGCTCGCCGCGGCAGGCCCGCAGTTGAAGGTGATCGCCAACGTCGCGGTCGGGTACGACAACGTCGACCTGGCGGCGACCGAGGCCGCCGGCGTGACCGTCACCAACACCCCCGGCGTGCTCGACCGGGCCTCCGCCGACCACACCTTCGCCCTGATCCTTGCCGCCACCCGTCGAATCACCGAGGGTGACAGGCTGATTCGCAGCCAGGAGCCGTGGGTGTGGGGGCCGAGGATGCTGGTGGGCCTCGACGTCAGTGCCGGTGCCACCCTCGGAATCCTCGGCTACGGGCGCATCGGCGCGGCCGTGGCTCGCCGCGCACACGCCTTCGACATGACGGTCGTCGCGTCGTCGCGCAGTCGCACCCCCGGCACCGTCGAGGACAGCGTCACGTTCGTCGACCAGGCCACCCTGCTGCGCGACAGCGACGTGGTCACGGTCCACACGCCGCTGACGCCCCAGACGCGACACTTGATCGACGCGTCAGCGCTCGAGGCGATGAAGCCCACCGCGTATCTGATCAACACCGCCCGCGGCGGCGTGGTCGACGAGGCCGCGTTGATGGCCGCCCTTCACGGGCGCCAAATACGTGGCGCCGCACTGGACGTCTTCGAGGGCGAACCTGCGGTCAACCCGGCGCTGTTGGACACCCCGGGCCTCGTGCTGACTCCCCACACCGCCAGCGCAGGCGAGGCGACCCGCGACACCATGGGCATCCTCGCCGTCGACAACGTCGCGGCCGTGTTGTCGGGGAACGCTCCCCTGACTCCGGTGCGCTGACGAGGAGCCGGCACCAGTCGGTCGTCAATGACAGGGCATTCCGGATGATGTGGCGGCACGTCCAGCGACGGGTTTCGGTCGAAGAACCCGACCGGCTTCAGCGTGAACCCCACGTATTCGCACGGCATGCTCGGCCAGTCCTCCGGCCGAGGCGACGCACGTAATCTGCAGAGTGCGCGCAGTTCCTCGACCAGCTTCACACGTTCGGCAGCCGTGACGGCCGAAGGAACGACGTTCAAGACGGTGACGCCGGCCTCGCGAGACGCCGCGACACGCTCCTTCACGAAGCCTGCCGAACCGATCAGTGACACGGCGCGCACCAGCGCATCGGGCGCGGCCTTGGTGGCCAGCTCCTTCTCGCCGGCCAGGTACAACTCCTGGATGCGGTCGGCCTCGGCGCCATAACCGTTTTTGACGGCCAGCGTGTGATCGAAGTCCTTCTCCTTGGCGCCCATCCCGCCGATGTAGAGCGAAAGGTGGGGCTTGACCCACTCGCGCCGGCCGTCGACGTCGTCTCCGATGACCAGCGGCTGACCCCACACCTGCTCCGCCTTCTCCGGCAGGAAGAAGATGGGCTGCCACCCTTCGGCGATCTCAGCGGCCAGTTCGACGTTCTTGGGCCCCAGGGCTGCGAGAAGAACGGAATTCGTTCGCGGACAGGATGATTGATGAGCTTGATTGACTTGCCCAACCCCATTCCCCGATCGGCGGGCAACGGAATCTGATAGTGCTTGCCGTCGTACTGCAGCCGCTCCCGGGACCACACCGCCTGGCATATGTCGACGACCTCCCTGGTGCGCCCGATCGGAGCGTCGTAGGAGACTCCGTGAAAACCCTCGATCGCCTGCGGTCCCAATGCTCCCAATCCGAGGATGTAGCGGCCGTCGGAGACGTAGTCGGGGAGGTCGGGGAGGCGCGCTGAGTGCGGGTGGTATACGACGGCTCGTGCGCGCAACGACAACTTCTCTGCACGCGCACACAACAGCTTTCGGTGGCTCAGCGCGGAGAATCGGGGCGTAACGCTGAACTCCACACCACTGCCAGGAATGGCTGCGATCAAGGGCGCGTGGATCCGCACGCCGCCGTCATGAGAGGACCACGACATGAACGACGCCACGACCGCACCGTCGGCCAACCAGGAGGACACCAGCACCTGGCTGCCGCTGGACGGCTTGGAGCCCGGATTCGACGAATACAAGCAGACACCCACCGACGCCCTGGCGAGCACCGCTCTGGAAGTCGCATTCAGCGACGGTCAAGTCCTACGGTACGACTTCACCGGCGCGGACACCGTGCAGTGGACCTCCGGCGATGAGCAGCACACCGACACCTACGAGGCGCTGCTCGTCGACGACGGTCTCTACCTTGTCAACATCCACCACCAGCACGATCCTGCCGTGGCAACCGCGGTCATCTTCGACGTCGAGCGTGGACACGTGTTGCACGTGGCCTCCGTAGTTGGTCCGCTCGACCAGCGACCGACGGTCATCACCCAGGACTTCCGCGTCGGCACGCTCACCGGTATGCAGCCCGTCGGCGATCCGCCAGCTCCGTCCAACGACCTCATCGGCCGACGGATGCTGTGGGAGTACAGCAAGGTGCACGCCTATGAGCACGTCTACGTGTCGTCGCAGTGGTACACATTCCAGTGCCTGGCCGGACCGGAAGCTCGCCTTGCCGACACCGACGCCGCCACCTACTACAAGGTGCGCAAGGGCATCTACCTGTTCGCCTGGCGCGAGAAGGTCATCCCATGTGCCGCGGTGACGGTTGCCGACCATCGCGAATTTCGCGCTCACGGAGCACTTTTCGGCCTGAACGGCGACAACTCCACCACCGAGCACTTCACCTTCGGTGCCCATGGACGCCTGCTGTCCAACACGGTGTACCCCGACCGCTACGACTTCCGCTAGTCCTGCTCGCCGCGCCGACTGCGAGTGCCCTTGGGCACTCGCAGTCGGCGCGCTGCGTTTTACGTCCCGCTGCAGTGCCCCTTGGATGCCGGCACGTCCAGGGTGGGGTTGCGGTCGAAGAATCCGTCCGGCTTCATCTTGAACCCGGTGTAGTCGACGGGCATGACCGGCCAATCCTCGAGCCTAGGCGTGTGCGTCAGGCCGAAGGTATGCCAGACGACGAGGTCGGTGTTCTCCACGGAACGGTTGGCTGCGGTGAAGGCAGGGAGCCCGGCTCCGCCGGGATGCTGGTTGACGTAGTCCCCGGTGGGGTAGCGCTGCGACTCGTCGAAGGGCGTCACCCACAGGTGCTTGGTCGCGAAGGCCGCTCGCCGCGCGATCGACGATTCGTCCGCCGCGAGCAGCAGTGGGTTGCCCTCGGGATGAAGGCTGTAGGCAACGGGCTTCCCAACGGCGTTGCGCTTGTTGGGGTTGACGATGTTCCACACCCGTCCGGTCGAGCGATCCGCGACGCGTTGCGCTTCCTCTTCGGTGCGCAGCGGGGTCTCCGACGTCGTCCACGCGTTGCCGTGCGGGTTGCCCTCCCCTATCGGCACGCGGACGACGTTCTTTTCGACGACGGTGTTGGCGGCACCGTCCACTTGCATGTGCAGTCGTGCGCAGAACAGGTGCTGATGGAACGGCGCACCCAAGCCCGGCGCGATCTCGCTGGCGTACGGGTTCTCCGTGCGTCCGGGCCCCGGGTAGGCCGAGGTGAAGACGACGCCGGTGGCCTTGGCCTCCAGTTCGATGGTGCCGTCGAGGTACAGGTACCAGTAGAACCCGTAGTCGTAGTTGCCCACGGTGGCGAAGAACGAGATGACCAGTCGGCGTTGGCGTCTCGTGCTGTCGGACCCCGCCCAGTCGTCGCGGTGCTTCCACAGGATTCCGTAGTCCTCTTCGTGGATGCAGATCGCGTTGCCGATGGTGCGGGGGTTGCCAAACTGGTCGGCGACGACGGCGTCGAGATAGGTGATGTCACCGAGACAGTCGCAGCCCAGGCGCAGGCTGTTGGCCATCTGGCCGATGAGGTATTCACCGGTGTCGAAGTAGTTCTGCCAGTCACGGATTGGTGAGGGGTCCGCGTAGGGCACCACCATTTCGGCCACCGACCCACGGAAGACGATCGGGCGCTGTTCCTCACCGTCGGCGAAACCGAGCTGATGCAGGACCACGCCCTCGCGTGCGTCGAAGGTGACGCGGACCTGCCACTTCTCCCAGGACAGGAGGTTGCCGTCCAACGTGAAACTAGGCCCCTCCGGTTGGGTGATCTCGATGGGCTTCTGCGTAGTTCGCGGTGGTCCGGTCACCTCGGGATCGTTGAAGTTTCCCAACGCCTCCGGGATGGGCACCGGCCCCATGTCGATGAGGTCGACGACGACTTCCTCGGTGACGTCGACGAAGGCGACGAGGCCGTCGATGGGGTGGGCCCAGGGATGGTCGGCCGGATGGTCCTGCCGAAAGGCCAACCCGCGCAATATTCGTCGGCCGGCCTCGTTCGGGTGGTCGAAGAATCCCGCAGACAGCGGTGCCACCCTGACCTGACTGACCTCGAGGCCGCGGGCGGACAGCGACGCCAGCCATCGAGGGTCAGTGGCGAGGATTCTCTCGACGGATTCGAACTCGTGAGTCAACACCGGAAGTTGACCGTCGGTGGCAGCATTCAACGTCTTCGACGACGCCACTGTGCCGGACCCGGTCGACACGACGACGTCGGTACCGACCCCGCTGCCGATGTCCTGGATCATCACGCGGAACCGGCGGTCGACGGTCCCCGACTCCAAGTCGGCCGGGGTGGGCTCATCCTGGCCGAGGTACGCGATCCGAGAAGCGTCGCCGAGCAGGCCCGCCTCGCTCAGTATCCGACGCACGGCCAGCACGTCGTCGGTGGTCGTCATGGCCAGCGGATGGGTCGTGTGCGATGACAGGCTCGTCATGGTCGGTGGTCCTTCACTTTGGAGGGGATTCGGTGGCTGATTGTGTTGACGGGCAATCGATCAGGCGAAGGGCACCGGCGTCAGGGTGTACTTGGTCTGCAGATACTCGTGGATGCCCTCGGCTCCGCCTTCTCGTCCGAGGCCGGACATCTTCCAGCCTCCGAAGGGCGCCGCGGCGTTGGAGACGACACCGACGTTGAGACCCATCATGCCGGTGTTGATTCGTTCGATCATGCGTTGGCCGCGGCGGAGATCCTCGGTGTAGACGTAGGAGACCAGCCCGTACTCGGTGTCGTTGGCCAGGGCGACGGCCTCG
The DNA here is from genome assembly GCF_002043095.1 of Mycobacterium sp. AT1. Lineage (GTDB taxonomy): Bacteria > Actinomycetota > Actinomycetes > Mycobacteriales > Mycobacteriaceae > Mycobacterium. The sequence goes on from NZ_MVOC01000027.1 coordinate 171,403, forward strand.
TCCTCGTCGTCGAACGGTGCGATGGCCAAGATCGGCCCGAATATCTCCTCCCGAAGGAGGTCGCTGTCGGCGGCGACGTCGGCGAGGACGGTCGGTGCGAAGAAGGTGCCGGGCCGATCGATCCGGGTGCCGCCGGTGGTGACGGTGGCACCGCGGCCAACGGCGTCGTAAACCAACGCCTCGGCCTTGGCCACCGCGGCGTCGTCGATCAGGGGACCGATCGTCACGCCGGGTTCGGTGCCGCGTCCCACGGTGAACGCGTCGACCCGCTCGGTGACGCGTCGGGTGAATTCCTCGAGCACGGAGCGGTGCACGATGAATCGGTTTGCGGCGGTGCATGCTTGGCCGATGTTGCGGAACTTGGCCGCGATCGCCCCGTCGACGGCGTCGTCGAGGTTGGCGTCGTCGAACACGACGAACGGTGCGTTGCCGCCCAGTTCCATCGACGTGCGGAGCACCCCCTTGGCCGCCTGCTCGAGCAGGCGCTGGCCGACGGGCGTGGAGCCGGTGAAGGACAGTTTGCGCAGCCGCGGATCGGCGATGATCGGCGCGGAAAGGGCGGAGGACTTCGAGGTGGTGACGACGTTGAGCACACCGTCGGGCAGCCCGGCCTGTTGCAGCACGTCGGCGAGCAACAGCGTGGTCAACGGCGTGAGCGCGGCCGGCTTGACGACGACCGTGCAGCCCGCGGCCAGGGCGGGGGCGATCTTGCGAGTGGCCATGGCCAGCGGGAAGTTCCACGGGGTGATGAGGAAGCACGGTCCCACCGGGTGCTGCGTGACGATCATGCGGCCGGTGCCTTCGGGATTCGCCCCGTAGCGGCCCTGAATGCGCGTCGCCTCCTCGCTGAACCAGCGCAGGAATTCGCCACCGTAGGCCACCTCACCGCGCGCCTCGGCCAGCGGCTTGCCCATCTCCAGACTCATCAGGAGGGCGAAGTCCTCCTTGCGTTCCTGGACGATGTCGAAGGTCCGGAGCAGGATGTCGGCTCGCTGCCGTGCGCTGGTGCCGGCCCACGACTGCGCGGCGTCGTCTGCGGCCGCCAAGGCGGCCATCCCGTCGGCGGGGGTGGCGTCGGCGATCTGCTTGATCACCTCACCGGTGGCAGGGTCGTAGACGTCAAGCGTCGCAGCCGAACTCGACGGCCGCCAGGCGCCGGCGATGAGGAGCTCGTGCGGTACGGCGGCGAGCAGGTCTCGGTCTTTAGCGACCTGTTCTCGGATGGCGGTCACGCGTAGTCCTTCGTCAGGTGGGCGGTGTACTGCGGGATGAAGACGTCGCCGAAGAAGTCGGCCAGCTCGCTCGTCGCGGTCAGTGGCAGCACGTGGGCGACGTACTGGTCGGGCCGGACGACGACGACGACGCCGCGGCGGTCGATTTGGCGGGCGTCGAAGATGTCGGCGCCCGGCTGGGCGGCGTACACCTTCTCGTAGTCGACCAGGTGCAGCGGACCCACTCGGGGCAGGAAGATCGGGGGCACGGTGGCCAGGTCGACGTCGACGTGGGCCTGCTGATAGATCACCTTCACGTCGAGGATGGCGTCGACGTCGACGTCCTTCGGGGTGTAGGCGACCACCGGCGAGTCCGGTGAGTTCGCCAACCAGTCCGCCCACTCATCGAGCACCGGAGCGCCCGCTGCCCCGGTCGGTCCGGCGAATGCGTATATCCGCCAACGCCCGTCGGCGCGGTGGTGGTGGCCAAGGTGGACGGGATTGCCGTCCGCGACACGGATCACGGGTGCGGACTTGAAACGCTTGCCGATGGGGAAGCCCTCGGCGAGCAGCTGGTGGGCCGGCGCGGCGACGATCATCGACGGTTGGTACTGGGTCATGAATCCGGCGGGGAACTCGGCGGTCTTGACGTAGAAGTCCTCGAGTTCGGACGGTGAGTCGAAGTCCTCGGGGCGCTTGGCCATCATGTGCGACCACTGCTTGTCGAAGTCGATGAGGTTCTGCGCGATCACCTGGCGCTCACTGGAATACGTCGACAGAAGCGATTCGGGGCTGCGTCCGTCGAGGACGTGGCCGAGCTTCCACCCGATGTTGAAGCCGTCTTGCATCGAGACGTTCATGCCTTGGCCGGCCTTGGCGCTGTGGGTGTGGCAGGCGTCGCCGGTGATGAAGATGCGGGGTGTGCGCAGGCCGATGTCCTCGGGGGTGACGTCGTCGAACCGGTCGGTGACCCGGTGTCCGACTTCGTACACGCTGTGCCAGGCCACGTCGCGGACGTCGAGCGTGTAGGGGTGCAGGATCTCGTTGGCGTTGGCGATGATCTGCTCGATGCTGGTGGTGCGGACCTTGCCGTTGTCGTCTTCGGGCACCTCGCCCAGGTCGACGTACATCCGGAACAGGTAGCCGCCCTCGCGCGGGATCAGCAGGATGCTGCCGCCGGTGCCGGATTGGATGGCACACTTGGTGCGGATGTCGGGAAAGTCGGTCACGGCGAGTGTGTCCATGACGCCCCAGGCGTGGAAGGCTTTGTCGCCCTTGGGTGTGCATCCGATGGCGTCGCGGACGGCGCTGCGGGCCCCGTCGGCGCCGACGACGTACTTCGCGCGGACCTTACGCGTGTCGCCGACCTCGTCGCCCGACGTGTGCGCCAGGGTCACCGTCACCGGGTAGTCGGCGTCCTGGTCGACCTCTAGGGAGCGAAACTCGAGTCCGAAGTCCGGACGCATCCGGGTCGGAGAGTTGGCCATCACCTCGGCGAAGTGGTCGAGCACCCTGGCCTGGTTGACGATCAGGTGCGGAAACTCGCTGATGCCGGTCGTGTCGTCTTGAGTACGGGCCGTCCGCACGATGCGCGACGGATCGTCGGGATCCGGCTTCCAGAAAGCCATTTCGGTGATGCGGTAGGCCTCGGTGACTATCTGTTCGGCAAATCCGAAGGCTTGAAACGTCTCGACGCTTCGCGCCTGGATGCCGTCGGCCTGTCCGACTGCAAGGCGCCCCGGCCGACGTTCCACTATTCGAGTGGTGATGTTCGCGAACTGAGACAGTTGCGCGGCGGCGATCATCCCGGCGGGACCGGTGCCGACGATGAGGACGTCGACGTGCTCGGGCAGATCGTCGGGGCGGTCGAGGCCGACTCCGGCCGCCGGCTGAACACGGGGGTCGCCGGACACGTATCCGTGGTGGTGGAACTGCATGCTCAGCCTCTCGTCATCATTCGGATTGGACTCGACGGGTCCGCTTCGTGGGGTGACGCGTCCACGAAGTCCCGCATTCGACTGCCCACCCGCTGTGCTGTGGGGCACCGTGAAAACTGCTTGCGATCCACGTCACAGATGATATACGATTTCAAATATGATGCAAGAGCGGATGGACGACGCAGCGTGACCCCCCAGAACCACGTTCTCGCTCCGGGCAAGATCGTCGCGATTCACCTGAACTTCACGTCGCGCGCCGATCAGCGCGGGCGACGGCCGGCGAACCCCTCCTACTTCTTCAAGCCGTCCAGCTCGGTGGCGTCGACCGGTGACACCGTCGAGCGACCGGCTGGTACCGAGTTGTTGGCCTTCGAGGGCGAAATCGCCTTGGTGATCGGCACTCCCGCGCGCCATGTGCAGATCGCCGACGCCTGGGATCACGTCGCAGGGGTCACCGCCGCCAACGACTTCGGTCTGTACGACCTGCGTGCCAACGACAAGGGCTCGAACGTCCGCTCCAAGGGCCGCGACGGGTTTACCCCCCTGGGGCCCAACGTGATCGACGCCCGCACCGTGGATCCCGCCGCGCTCCGCCTGCGCACCTGGGTCAACGGCCGACTGGTACAGGACGACACCTCGGAGACGCTGCTGTTCCCCTGCGCTCAGTTGGTGGCCGACCTGTCGCAGCACTTCACCCTCGAGACCGGCGACGTCATCCTCATCGGGACACCGGCCGGCTCGTCGGTCGTCGTCCCCGGCGACGTCGTGGACGTCGAGGTCGACGCCCCGACGGCGCCGGGCGCTCCGTCCTCGGGTCGTCTGAGCACCACGGTCGTCAACGGCAACACCGAGTTCGACCCCGCCGTGGGTTCCCTACCCAGCGTCGACGACCACCAACGGGCCGAGGCATGGGGATCTCGCGAGGCCGCAGGCCTTTCTGCCGAAACTCCCACACTCACCGACGAGCTTCGCCGCAAGCTCCTTTCGGTACCCGTCGCCGGACTGTCACAACAGCTGCGCAAACGGGGCCTGAACAACGTGTCGATCGACGGGGTGTCGGCCATCGCGCCGGGCACCAAGTTGGTGGGCACGGCGAAGACTCTGCGCTTCGTCCCCAACCGCGAAGATCTGTTCACGTCGCACGGCGGTGGCTACAACGCACAGAAACGGACGTTCGACGCCGTGAAGCCAGGAGAGGTCATCGTCATCGAGGCCCGCGGGGAGACCGGCTCGGGCACCCTCGGCGACATCCTTGCGCTGCGCGCCAAGGCGCGTGGAGCCGCGGGTGTCGTCACGGACGGCGGCGTGCGCGACTTCGACGCGGTCGTGGCGATTGGGCTTCCGGTCTTCACCGCAGGCGCCCATCCCGCCGTCCTCGGACGCCGGCACGTGCCGTGGGACTTCGATCTCACCATCGCCTGCGGCGGGGCGACGGTGCAGCCCGGGGACGTCATCGTGGGCGACGGTGACGGCGTCATCGTCATTCCGCCCGGGCTGGCCGAGGAGGTCGCCGACGCGGCGCTCGAGCAGGAAGTCCAGGACGGCTGGATCGCCGAACAGGTCGCCGCTGGCCATCCCGTCGACGGGCTCTTTCCGCCGAACGCCGAGTGGAAGAAGAGGTATGCCCAATGGCGAGTGAGTCGGTGAAACCTGCCGTGCGGCAGAGTAAGTCGCAGCAGGCATATCAGTGGATCAAAGAACGCATCACCGCCAACGAATACACCGCCGGCTACCGGCTGGTGCTCGGCGCGATCGCCAAGGAACTCGACATGAGCGTCGTTCCCGTGCGTGAGGCGATCCGGCAGCTCGAGGCCGAGGGCTTCGTGACCTTCGAGCACAACGTGGGCGCGCAGGTGGCGATGGTCGACGAGGCGCAGTACCGCGACAGCATGGTGGCCCTGAGCGTCCTCGAAGGCGCCGCGACCGCCCTGGCCGCACGCCGACTCACCGCAGCCGACCTGCAGCAGGCGCGCGCGATCAACGAGCGCATGATCGCCACGCTCGACCACTTCGACCCCCTGCTGTTCACCAGTCTCAACCAGGAATTCCACGCCACCCTGTTCACCAAGTGCGTCAACGCCCGCATGGTGACCTTGGTGCAGGCCGAATGGGCCCGCCTTGGCCACCTGCGCTCGTCCACCTTCTCCTTCGTTCCCGGCCGCGCGCACGAATCGGTGTGCGAGCACGGCACCATCGTCGACCTCATCGAAGCCGGCGCACCGCTGCAGGAGATCGAAGACGCCGCCCGGCGCCACCGCACCGCCACTCTCGACGCCTACCTGGCCCACGAACATCCCGACCGCGACGACTACGGCCTCCCGGCCTAACCCCTCGAATGGAGCAACGATGACCGACACCGTTACCTCGACAGCTGCCCGCCACGTGCCCGCCGATCTGCCAAACCACTTGCAGCACTACATCGGCGGCGCCTTCGTCGACTCCCTGGACGGCGACACGTTCGACGTGCTGGATCCCGTGTCCAACGAGACGTACGTGACGGCCGCCGCAGGCAAGATGGCCGACGTCGAGCTGGCCGTCGCCGCTGCGCGAACCGCCTTCACAGACGGCCCGTGGCCTCGCATGCTGCCGCGCGAACGCTCCCGTATCCTGCACCGGATCGCCGACATCGTGGAGTCGCGCGACGCGCGGCTGGCCGAACTAGAGTCCTTCGACTCCGGGCTGCCCATCACCCAGGCGCTCGGTCAGGCCCGCCGAGCCGCGGAGAACTTCCGCTTCTTCGCCGATCTCGTCGTCGCGCAGGCCGACGACACCTACAAGGTGCCCGGACGCCAGATCAACTACGTCAACCGCAAGCCGATCGGCGTGGCAGGCCTGATCACGCCGTGGAACACGCCGTTCATGCTCGAGTCCTGGAAGCTGGGACCGGCCTTGGCAACCGGTAACACCGTCGTGCTCAAACCCGCCGAGTTCACGCCGCTGTCCGCGTCGTTGTGGGCGGGCATCTTCGAGGAGGCCGGGCTACCCGCGGGCGTGTTCAACCTCGTCAACGGACTCGGCGAGGACGCCGGCGACGCACTGGTGAAACACCCTGACGTGCCGCTGATTTCGTTCACCGGCGAAAGCAGCACGGGCCAACTGATCTTCGGAAACGCCGCACCGTTCCTCAAGGGACTGTCGATGGAACTCGGCGGCAAGAGTCCGGCGATCGTGTTCGCCGACGCCGACCTCGACGCCGCCATCGACGCAACGATCTTCGGCGTCTTCTCCCTCAACGGCGAACGGTGCACCGCGGGCAGCCGCATCCTGGTCGAGCGCTCCATCTACGACGAGTTCGTCACGCGCTACGCCGAGCAGGCCAAGCGGGTCGTCGTCGGCTACCCGCACGACCCGAAGACCGAGGTCGGCGCGCTCGTCCACCCCGAGCACTACGACAAGGTGATGAGCTACGTCGAGATCGGCAAGACCGAGGCTCGGCTGGTGGCCGGCGGTGGCCGCCCGGACGGCTTCCCCGACGGAAACTTCATCGCTCCCACCGTATTCGCCGACGTGGCGCCGACCGCGCGCATCTTCCAGGAGGAGATCTTCGGTCCCGTCGTCGCGATCACCCCGTTCGACACCGACGAGGAGGCCCTCGCGCTGGCCAACGACACGAAGTACGGGCTGGCCGCCTACGTCTGGACCAACGACCTGAAGCGAGCGCACAACTTCTCGCAGAACATCGAAGCGGGCATGGTGTGGCTGAACTCCAACAACGTTCGCGATCTGCGGACGCCGTTCGGCGGGGTCAAGGCATCCGGGCTCGGACACGAGGGGGGCTACCGGTCGATCGACTTCTACACCGATCAGCAGGCCGTCCACATCACCCTCGGCAAGGTGCACAACCCCACCTTCGGCAAGCCCAGCCACGAAAGCCATTGAGCGACAGTCACACCAGCGACACTTCCCCGACCACCTCGAAGGACACCGACCATGACCACGACGCCGGAATCGCCCGAACTCGCCAGACAGCGCATCGCCACGCCATCCTCTCCCCCACCAGACGTATTGCGCTGCGCCTACATGGAATTGGTGGTGACCGACCTGGCGCGGTCGCGTAACTTCTACGTCGACGTGCTGGACCTGCACGTCACCGAGGAAGACGAGAACGCCGTCTACCTCCGTTCGCTCGAAGAGTTCATCCACCACAACCTGGTGTTGCGCCAGGGACCGGTCGCCGGTGTGGCCGTCTTTTCCTACCGGGTCCGTACGCCCGAGGATCTCGACAAGGCCGTCGCCTTCTACACCGAGCTGGGCTGCCGCGTCGAGCGTCGCGCCGAGGGCTTCACCAACGGCATCGGCGATTCGGTGCGCGTGGAGGACCCGCTGGGCTTCCCGTACGAGTTCTTCTACGACGTCGACCACGTCGAACGCCTCGCGTGGCGCTACGACCTTTACACCCCGGGCGCGCTGGTGCGCCTCGACCACTTCAACCAGGTCACCCCCGACGTGCCCAAGGCCGTCGCCTACATGGAAGACCTCGGCTTCCGCGTGACCGAGGACATCCAGGACGACGACGGTACCGTCTACGCCGCCTGGATGCGGCGCAAGCCCACCGTCCACGACACCGCCATGACCGGTGGCGACGGACCCCGCATGCACCACGTCGCGTTCGCCACCCACGAGAAGCACAACATCATCGCCATCTGCGACAAGATGGGCGCGCTGCGCATGTCCGACCGCATCGAGCGCGGTCCAGGCCGCCACGGCGTGTCCAACGCGTTCTACCTCTACGTGCGCGACCCCGACGGTCACCGCGTGGAGATCTACACCCAGGACTACTACACCGGCGACCCCGACAACCCGGTCGTCACGTGGGACGTGCACGACAACCAGCGCCGCGACTGGTGGGGCACCCCGGTGGTGCCGAGCTGGTACACCGACGCCTCGCTCGTCTTGGACCTCGACGGCAATCCTCAGCCGGTGAAGGCCCGCACGGATGCCCGCGAGATCGACGTCACCATCGGTGCGGACGGCTTCTCCTACACCCGCCCGAGCGACGAGGACATGCCTGACTGGAAGAAGGGCGAGTACAAGCTCGGCGCCCAGCTCTGACAACCACTTCCAAGGAGAAAAGATGCTATCCGCCAAGACCATCACGGCCATCGCCGACGAGTTGGCGACCGCTGAGCGGGACCGAACCACGGTGCCACTGCTGACGGCGCGCTACCCCGACATGACCGTCGAGGATTCCTACGCCGTCCAGAACGAGTGGCGCCGCCGCGGTTTGGCGGCCGGTCGCCGTCTCGTCGGCCGCAAGATCGGACTGACCAGCAAGGTGATGCAGATGGCCACCGGCATCACCGAGCCCGACTACGGCGCGATCTTCGACGACATGGTCTTCGACAACGGCGCGGTGATCGAGCACGACCGCTTCTCCAACGTCCGCATCGAGGTCGAATTGGCCTTCGTCCTCGGCGCCCCGATCGACGGCCCGAACGCCACGATCTTCGACGTTCTCCGCGCCACGGAGTACGTCGTGCCCGCGCTGGAGATCCTCAGCTCGCGGATCGAGATGGCGGGGCGCACCATCGTCGACACCATCAGCGACAACGCCGCCACGGGTGGACTGGTCTACGGCGGCAACCCAACTCGGATCGGCGACGTCGACTTGCGCTGGGTTGCCGCGCTGCTCTATCGCAACGAGACGATCGAGGAGTCCGGCGTCGCCGCCGCCGTGCTGAACCATCCCGCGACCGGGGTGGCGTGGCTGGCCAACAAGCTGGCCCAGCACGGCGACCGACTGGAAGCCGGAGAGGTGGTCCTCGCCGGATCGTTCACCCGTCCCATGTGGGTGCATCAGGGCGACACCGTGCTCGCCGACTACGGACCGATGGGAACGATCTCGTGCCGCTTCGTCTGAACGGAACCCTGCGCGACGCGCTGGCCGCTGCCACCGGCCCCCTGTACGGCGGGTGGATCTGCATGGGGTCGCCGACGTCGGCCGAGATCATGGCCGGTTCGGGACTGGACTGGGTACTGGTCGACATGGAGCACGTGCCCAACGGCTTGGAATCGGTTGTCGCACAACTTCATGCGGTCTCCGGATACCCGACCACACCCGTGGTCCGGGTGCCGTCGGGCGACGCCGTCGTCATCAAGCAGGTACTCGACCTCGGCGCCCAGACCATCCTCGTGCCGATGGTCTCGACGGCGGAACAGGCTCGCACCGTGGCCGCCGCCGCACAGTATCCGCCCGCCGGCATCCGCGGCGTCGGCAGCGCGCTGGCTCGCTCGGCGCGCTGGAACCGAGTCGAGGGCTACCTGCTCGACGGCGCCACGCACGTCTCGGTGTTCGTCCAGATCGAAACCACCGAGGGCGTGGACAACGCGCGGGCCATCGCCGAAACCCCCGGCATCGACGGCGTCTTCCTCGGCCCCAGCGACCTGGCCGCCTCCATGGGACTCTTGGGTCAGCAGACCCACCCCGACGTCGTCGCACGGGTCGAGCAGGCCTTCACCGACGTGCTGCCGACCGGAAAGTTCATCGGCGTCAACGCCTTCGTGGCCGAACAGGCCAGGAACTACGTGAAGGCCGGCGCATCGTTCGTGCTGGTGGGTGCCGACGTCGCACTGCTCGCACGCGGATCCGAAGCGCTTGCCGCACAGTTCGTCTCCGGTGACGGCCATCGCGAAAGCTATTGAAGATGACTTCATTTCAATGAGAGGACTCAACGCATGTCAATGAAGACGCGCACGTCGGTCATCCGGCAGGCACCCGGCCGGTATGAGACGGTGACCGTCGACCTCGACGACCCTCGGCAGAACGAGGTCACCGTCAAACTCGCCGCGGCCGGGCTCTGCCACTCCGACGACCACGCCGCCACGGGAGACGTGCCGGTGGGCATCTATCCGTTTGCCGGCGGTCACGAAGGATCCGGTGTCATCACCGCGGTGGGCCCCGACACCCCCGGTTACGCGATCGGCGACCACGTCGTGTTCTCGTTCCTGCCTGCCTGCGGACGCTGCGAGTTCTGCGCCCGTGGCATGTCGAACCTCTGCGACCTTGGCGCGTCGTTGCTCACCGGCGCCAGGGCGGAGGACACGACGAGCTTCCGGATGCACCTCGACGGTGCTCCCGTCGGCCAACAGTGCGGCATCTCGACGTTCAGCGACTACACCACGGCGTCAACCGCTTCCGTCGTCAAGGTGGACCCGGCACTGCCGCTGAAGCAGGCGGCGTTGTTGAGCTGCGGGGTGCCGACCGGTTGGGGTTCGGCCGTCAACTCTGCTCGCGTGCAACCCGGGGACACCGTCATCGTGATGGGCATCGGCGGCATCGGTGCCAACGCGCTGCAGGGCGCCGTACACGCCGGGGCCACCGCGGTCATCGCGGTCGACCCGGTGCCGTACAAGTTGGAGCAGGCCAAGACCTTTGGCGCCACCCACGCCTACGCCACGATCGACGAGGCAGCCGACTACGCCCGCTCGATCACCAACGGCCAGGGCGCCGACGCCACCATCGTGACCATCGGCGTCGTCGACGGCGACCACGTCGCCCAGGCGTTGGCGTCGGTCCGCAAGGCAGGCACCGTCGTCCTCACCGGACTCGGCGACATCACCGCTGCCGGCGCGCCCATTCTGCTCGGCGACCTGGCCCTGATGCAGAAGCGTCTACAGGGATCGCTCTTCGGCGAAGCCAATCCGCGTCGAGACATCCCGAATCTGGCCCGGATGTACCTCGCCGGACAGCTCAAGCTCGACGAACTGATCACCACGGAGTACACCCTCGATCAGGTCGCCGAAGCCTATGACGACATGCACGCGGGCACGAACATCCGCGGCGTCATCACCTTTGATTGAAATCGCCCTAGCCTCCTGGAAGGACCCACCATGACGGTCACCTACGCATCTCTGCTCGAGGACGTCACCGACACCGCCGGCGACCAGATCGTCGATCCCGCCACCGGCGAGGTCGTCGGTCGGGTTCGGTTCCGCACCGTCGCCGATCTCGACGCCGCGGTCGCCCGCGCCCGCGACGCACAGCCGGCCTGGGCCGGGTTGACCGACGAGGACCGCGTGGCGCTGCTGCTGCGCGCCGCCGACGCGATCGACGCGGCCGCCGAACCGTTGGCCGAACTCCTGTCACGCGAGCAGGGCAAGCCGCTCAACGGGCCCAACGCACGCTTCGAAGTGGGTGCGTGTGCCAAGTGGCTGCGGGCGACCGCCGACACCCCCTTGCCCGGCGAGGTGCTCGTCGACGACGACACCGACCACGCCGAAATGCATTACCGGCCAGTCGGTGTCGTCGGGGCGATCGGCCCGTGGAACTGGCCCATGATGATCACGATGTGGCAGATCGCGCCCGCGCTGCGGATGGGCAACACCGTCGTGGTGAAGCCGTCGGAGTACACCCCGCTGAGCGTGCTGGCTCTGGTCGGCGTCATGAACGGCGCTCTTCCCGTCGACGTGTTGCAAGTCGTGGCCGGCAAGGGCGACATCGGTGCCCGCATGTCGAGCCATCCCGACATCGGCAAGCTGATGTTCACCGGGTCGACCGCGACCGGACAGGCCATCATCAGGGCGTCGGCGGACACGGTGAAGCGCCTCACCTTGGAACTCGGCGGCAACGACGCGGGCATTGTCCTTCCCGACGTCGACCCACGCGCGATCGCCGAGGACTTGTTCTGGGGTGCCTTCATCAACACCGGTCAGACGTGTGCGGCTCTCAAACGTCTATACGTGCACGCCGACGTCTACGACGACGTGTGCGCCGCACTCGTCGATGTCGCCAAGGCGATGCCGATGGGCCGCGGGCTCGACGAGGCGAATGTGCTTGGTCCACTTCAGAATCGGCAGCAGTACGACATCGTGTCCAAGCTGGTCGACGCCGCCAAGGGCTCGGGCGCACGGGTGTTGCTCGGCGGTACGCCCGACCACGAGGCCGTCGGCAACTTCTACCCCACGACCTTGGTCGCCGACGTCGACGACGGGAATCCGCTGGTCACCGAGGAGCAGTTCGGGCCTGCACTCCCCATCATCCGATACGACGACGTCGACCAGGCCGTCACGATGGCCAACGGTCTGGACGTGGGCCTCGGCGCCTCCGTGTGGTCGGCCGACAAGGACGCCGCCCGCGCGGTGGCCGCTCGCCTTCAGGCCGGCACGGTGTGGATCAACTCCCACGGTGGCATCCATCCGATGATTCCCTTCGGCGGAGTGAAGAAGTCAGGCTACGGACTCGAATTCGGTGTCGAGGGACTCAAGGGTGTCTCGGTGCCGCAGGTGATCAGCGGCTGACGCCCGCGTTCGGAACGCCCCAAGCCTGCAACACCACCCGCCCACCCACTCCCACACAACAGCCGTCTACCCCAACCTCGGAGTCGTCAATGTCCAACCTCGAAACGTCGCCAGCCAGCGAAGACGCAGGCGCACAGCCGGTTTCAACGCACGACTCCGATCGGGCGGGCCTGCGGCCCGGCCACCTCGGGGCCGGGGCGATCATCTTCTTCGTCGTCGCCGCGGTCGCGCCCATGGCGGCAATCGTGGGCGCATCGCCGATCGTGTTCTCCGTCCAGGGGCCCACGACGCCGATGGTGTACCTGTTGGCCGCACTGCTGTTCGCGGTGTTCTCCGTGGGTTACGTGGCGATGAGCCGACACATCACCAACGCCGGCGGCTTCGTCGCGTACATGGCCCAGGGCCTCGGCGCGCGAGTCGCGACCGCCGGCGCCGCGCTGGCGATCTTGTTCTACGGCACCTTGCAGGCGGCGCTGTGGTCCCAATTCTCGGTCTTCGCGCAATCCTTGGTCGCAGACAAGCTGGGCGTCGAGGTTCCGCCGTGGGTGATCATGTTCGTCGCGCTCTTCGCAGTGACCGGCCTGGTCATGCTGGGGATCGACCTCAGCCTCAAGGTGCTTGGAGTGTTGGTAGCACTCGAAATCGCCGTCTTCGTCGTGCTCGACGTCGCGATCATCGTCGGCGGTGGCGGCCCGTCGGGCAACTCGTTCGCGGCCTTCAACCCCTCCGACCTCGTCGGCCCCGGGCTCGGAGTGGCGTTCCTGTTCGCCTTCTCGTGTTTCACCGGATTCGAGGCGACGGTGGTGTTCTCCGAAGAGGCCAAGAACCCTCGTCGAACGATCCCCCGTGCGGTCTACGGATCGATCGCGTTCATCGGCGGGTTCTACGCACTCACCGCCTGGGCGCTCGGCAACGCGGCGGGGAACGACTCCGTTCAGGCCGCCGCCACCGCCGATCCCGCCGGTTTCGTGTTCGCCATCGCCGAGCGGGAGGTCGGAGGCTGGCTGAGCACCTCGATGGAGGTGCTCGTGGTGACCAGCTTCATCGCGATGCTCATCGGATTCCAGAACATGTTCGCTCGCTATGTCTACGCCTTGGGCCGCGCGCACGTCCTGCCCGCTCGTCTGGGAACGGCAAGCAGCAAGGGCACCCCCACCGCTGCTGCGCTGGGCGTCGGAGTCTTGCTGACCGTCATCCTGGCCGCCTTCCAGCTCGCCGGCGCGGACCCCATCACGGTCACCTACAGCTGGCTGCTGTCGCTGGGGACTGTGGCGCTGATCGCCATCCTCATCCTGACCTCGGTGTCGGTGGTGGCCTTCTTCGCGAGGACGAAGCTCGAACGGAATCTGTGGGTGACGGTGCTGGGCCCGATCCTCTCGATTGTCGGGTTCGGCTACGTCGCCTACCTGGCGATCACCAACTACGACGCATTGCTCGGCGGCCAGGGTGGCATCGCCAAGTGGCTGCTGATCCTGATTCCGGTGTTCGCCGCCGCGGGCTACATATGGGCCCTCATTCGCCCGGGAGTCGACTATCAGGCCGCGCTGGTCTGAGGGCGAGCTCGCGTCAGTCGTCCGCGACCACGGCGCCGCCGTTTACGACGCTCGCCAACGCGTCGACGGCATCGGTGACTTGATCGACAGTTATTGAACCGCAGATGAATTGAAGCATGAGGCCGTCGAGCGCGGCGAACAGCGCCAGGTTGAGGGCGTCGCTGGCCGGTTCACCATCGCGGAGCCGGCCAGCTGCGATCCTGTCGACGTATTTGCGGTACAGCTCTCGCACTACGGGCTGCAGTTCCGGGCGCCTCCTGGCTTCCAGAATCATTTCGTACTGGAACGCCGCGGAGTCTGGTTCGGAAAACACGTTTTCGATCAACGCGGTCCTGAACGCCGGTGCGCCGCTCGCGTACTCCGACAGATCGGCGCCGGCAATGGCGCGATCCACGCTCCATTCGAGGGCAGCCTCCAGCAGCTTGTCGCGTGACCCGAAGTGATGGGCTATCAGGGTGTTGTTCACCCCAGCCTCCTCGGCCACGGCGCGAAACGTGAGACCGCGCAAGCCCTTTCTCGCGACGGCCGTCACCGCGGTCTGCACGCAGCCAGATCCATCATCACCACAACCGAAGGTTGACGGATTTCCGCGTTTACTCCAGTCGGCCGATCTCGATGGTCGGCACGTCGACGACATGGGCCCCACCGTCCACGACCAACGTGGCACCACTGATGAACGACGCATCGTCGGAGGTGAGAAACCATACGGCTGAGGCGATTTCGGCAGGTTCTGCCACCCGCCGCAACGGAACGTCGGTGCTGACGAGGCGGTAGCCGTCCTCGGCCGTTGCCTCCGACTCCCCCCTGCTGGCGGCGAACTCCGCCATCTCGGCGTCGGCCATCGGGGTGCGGACCCAACCTGGACAGATGGCGTTCACCCGCACCCCGCGCGGGCCGTAGTCCCGAGCCATGGACTTGGACAGCCCGATCATCGCGTGTTTGGCCACGGTGTAGGCGGCGACCGACGGACCCGCGAAGAGCCCGGCGAGTGAGGACACCAGCACCATCGAGCCTCTGGTGTCGACCAACGGCGGAATCGCCGCGCGCGCCATCACGAACGCGGTGTCGAGGTTCCCGCGCATACTTTGCGCCCATTCCTCGTCGGTGGTGTCGCCGACCGCGTGGTAGCCGTGACCACCCGCATTGGCAATCAACGAATCCAGCCGCCCGTAACGGTCCATGATCGAGGAGACGATCCGCTCGGCGTCAACGGTGCGCGACACGTCACCGGCCATGGTGTCGGCACCGGTCTCAGCGGCGATTCGCTCCAACCGCGACGCGTCGCGCCCCACGGCAACCACCTGCAAGCCCTCCGCGGCGAACCGGCGGACGATGGCCGCGCCGATACCGGATCCGCCGCCGGTGACGATGGCGACGCGACCGCTCTCGACGGCGGTCATGCCGGAAAGCCGGATCGCGCCATGTAGCCGAAGTCGCACACGACGCTCGTCCCGTTGATGCCCCGGTTGGCTGGCGACAACAGGTTCAACACGTGATGGGCGACGTCATGGGAGCTCAGGACCGGGAAGTCGGCACCGACGAACGCGTCGTCGCCCAGATCGTCGCGGGCCATCGGCGTGTCGACGACGCTCGGACACACGCTGTTGACCCAAATGCCGTCGGGGGCCAGTTCCACCGACAGCGCCGCGGTGAGCTGCCGAACAGCGCCCTTGCTGGCGATGTAGGGCAACATTCCCTGGCTCGCCACGAAGCCCGAATCCGATCCCATCAGGACCACGCGCGCGTCCCGTCCCCGGCGTAACGCCGGCAACGCTTGCTGAACGAACAGAAACGAGCCGATCACGTTGACGCGGTAGACGTCTGCGAAATCCGCCGCGGTCAACTCGTCGGTGCCTAGCCCGAAACGTCCGGAGATGCCTGCGGCGGCGACAACGCCGTGCAGGGGTCCGTCGCCAGCCCCAGCGCGCCAAGACCGGGGGCGACGAAGGTGCTCCACCACGCCCGGTCACCCCGACGTCGGAAGAAGACGACCACCGACACCGCCGCGAGGGCCTGCAGGCAGATGATCGCCAACGTGCCGAAGCCGGTCATCGAGGCCGTCAGGGCGGCGATCGGATCGAGGCCGAGCGCCGCGAACACCCCGGCCACCGCCGAGGCGAAGACGACCTGCGCCGTGCTCGCATTGCGGGGCACCCCGGCGGTGGTCTTGGCCAACACGGTCGGCAGCACCTGGGCCCGGCTGAGCGCGAAGATATAGCGGCTGGCCGCGTTGTGCAGGGCGAGCAACGCGGCGAACAGGCTGACGACGAGAAGCACTTGCATGACGTCGGTCAGGAAGGTTCCCAGCACGCCCTGCGACGTCGCGATCAGCAGATCACCCTTCGCCAGGTGCTCCACGCCGGCCTCCTGAGCGCCGTCGACCCCGATGGCGCTGACCAGTGCCAACGACGTGATCGCGGCGAAGACGGCGATGCAGACGACGGCGATGTAGGTGGCACGCGGCACGCTGCGCTGCGGATCCTTGGCTTCCTCACTGAACAGCGCCGTCGCCTCGAAGCCGATGAAGCAGGTGGCCGCAAACAACAGGCCAAGGCCTACCGATCCGCTGAAGACGATCCCCGGGCTGAAGGCCGTCAGGTCGTACCCGGACTGGAACAGCACTGCGACGTCGAAGACGACGAGGATGCCGACCTCCAGGATCAGCGACACCCCTAGCACCTTCGCGGAGAGGTCGACGCCGCGGCGCGACAGAAGGAAGACGGCGAGCACCGAGAGCGCCGACCACACCTCCCAGCGGATGTCGAGGCCGAAGATGTTGTCGACGACGGTGCCCGTCAACGCACCCGACGTCCCCACGGCGCCTGCGACGAAGCAGTTGTAGCCGACCAACGCGATGAGTGCGCTCGACAAGCCCAGCGGGCGGCCAAGTGCGTTGCAGATGTAGACGTAGAAGCCGCCGACGTTGGTGATGTGTTTGCTCATCTGGGCGTACCCGACGGCGAACAGAAACAGGATCGCGCCCGCGATCACGAAGGAACCGGGCATCCCGCCGCCGTTGCCGAGTGCGATCCCCAGTCCGGCAACCACCACCATCCCCGTGAGCGGAGCGACGGCCGCCAGCACCAGAAAGGCGATTCCCGCGGTGCCCAGCGCGTCGCCGCGCAGGACCCCGTCGTGAGTCGGACCGGTGGATTCGGCTGGCGGGGTGGTTTCCAGAGCCATGTGACCTCCGACAATGCGTGCGCACCCAAAGGGATTGCGCTGTAGCCAAAAGCATGCTGCCCATCGCGCAAAATGCCATTGCCGTCCAGCGCACTGAAGTTGCATCTGAGCGCACACCCGCAAACCACCGCTGCGCCCAGCGCCGGGTGCCACCTGCGAGTTATGCTTCGCGGATTAACTTTCGTCGGGAGCAGTTCATGTCCGAGACACGTAGTCCAACACCGCAGAGTCCAACCCCCCAGTCGGTGACGAGCCTCGACGACTGGCGTCGGCTGATCAGCACGTCGTTCGTCCCACTCGACGTCGAGTCCAACGACAGGGGCGACTTCACCGGCGCGCTGCGCACACACAACACGGGCGGCGTCGGATGGTTTTGGCTGTCCGCGTCCGCGCACACCGTGACCCACGACGAGGTTGCCGCCGCCGCGTCCGGAGATGCCGGACTCTACAAGCTGTCGGTGATCGTCAGCGGGACCGGACTGCTGATCCAGGACGGACGCGAGGCCGTTCTTCGCCCGGGAGACATGTCGATCTACGACGCGGGGCTGCCCTACACGTTGGCGTTCGACCACGACTTCGAATCGCTGGTGCTCATGTTCCCGCGTTCCATGATCGACGTGCCAGTCGACGCGGTGCGAAGCGTGACAGCCGTCCCAGTGGAGGCGGGCAGCACATTGGGCAGGATCGTTTGCCCGGCGCTGCTGGCCGTGGGGAGCGACTTCGACGCGTTGACGCGGCCGTCGTCGGCCCGGCTCACGCGCTCGCTGCTCGACCTGGTTGGCACGATCTGCGCCGACGAGGTCGGCTCCCGTTCCGACCGTGAGGGCATCGCGTCGAGTCGGCTGGCCAAGATTCAACACCACATCGAAGCGAACCTGGGCAACCCGTCGCTGTCACCAGTCACGATCGCTCGCGCGCAATACATTTCAACTCGTCACCTGCACAATCTCTTTGCCGAGACGGGTGTCGGCGTCGCGGAGTGGATTCGCACCCGCCGGCTGGAGAAGTGCCGGCGAGACCTGTCGGACCCGTACTCGACCCACGTGTCGATACGCGAGATCGGCCAGCGCTGGGGGCTCACCGACCCCGCCCACCTTTCGCGGTTGTTCAAGGCCGAATACGGGGTCAGCCCCCGCGAATACCGAAGCCACGCCACCGCTGGTGCCCACCAGCTGCTCGGCGATGCCGCGGACTAGGACCGGCCTCCCCCCAAGGCGCCCGAAACCATTGCGACGCTTCGCAATCGCGCCATATGACCGCAATTGCTTGATCATGAGCCCCCTGTCGTTGGCCGTGTGTGGTCAAACCGCGGCGCCACCCACCGGCGGACCTCTTTCGACGTAAGAATCCGAGACGGAAAGATTCGAGCCAAGGGAGCAGATTTCAGATGAGTAACCAGCCGGACCAAGACGTCGTCGACGTGGTGGAGACCTACGTGCGCGGTGTCACGACGGCCGACGCACCCACCGTCGCCTCGGCCTTCAGCGACGACGCCCACATGTGGGGCTACCTCGGCGACGAATACGTCTCGGTGCCGATCAGCGGCTTCCTCGAAGTCGTCGCCACCGGACCAGATCCCGCCGAATGGATCGAGGACTACCACCACGCGATCCGCGACGTAGAGGTGAGCGGCGACGTCGCCAGGGCCGTACTCGACGAAACCGGTTATGCCGGAGCGAACTTCACCAACTACTTCACCTTGGTGCGGGCATCCGAGCGCTGGCAGATCGTCAGCAAGACCTTCATGCTGACCGAATGAACGCCTGACCTCCTACGCGTTCGATCTCGGCCCGCAAGGCGTCCAGAGACTCGGCGACCCCGAGGGACTCCGTGTCGCCCGTGGCCCCCGTCGGCGGCGGCACGTGCACGAATCCGTCGAGCAGCGGCCCGATTCCGTCATGGGTACGACTGCCGTCGAGCGCCGCACCGGCCAGGGTGCGCCCATAGTCGCCGCCGATGACCGACAGGATCGTGTAGCGATCGGGTTCGCCACCGCGATGGTGGTATTCCCTGGCTTGGCGCACCGCTTCGTCGCAGGCCTCCGGAGTTCCGCTCAGGAAGCTGGCTTTGGTGATTCCGGCCGGTGCCAGCCGGACCAACCGCTCGGCAAGGTCGACGACCGCGGGTGTGGACAGCGGTCCGCCGGTGGTGAAGTGTTCGAGGGTGAGCATCTGCTCGGCAATCGCGTCGGCGATCTCGACCTGGCCGTATCCCAGCGTCAGGATTCCTGCTGCGGCGTACGCGTCGAGTAGCTGGCGCCGGCGGTGTCGGTGATGGTGCAGCCGAACCCGGCTGCCAGCACTGGGCGCTCGAGCGGGGCGTGAACTGGTCGGGACAGGACTTGTGGGGTTTCAGATGGGTTGCGGATCGAGCGCCCTCCAGGGTTTGGCGGTGCAATCGGTCGTCAACGTGTGACGTAGACGAATAGTGGGCCATCTCTGAGCGTTTGGGTGGCCGAGTGGCTCTGATGTACCGCCGAAGACAAGTTCTGTCCCCCTGTCGGTCAAGTGAGCCCCAGCCCGCTCGGCGAATCGTCAAGTCCCGCAGGCGCTGAGCGGGTGAACAGCGCGCCGAGCAGCCCCAGCGCCACACCGACGCCGCCGACCACCAGAAGGCCCATGTTCGGGCTCCACCGGTCGACGACGACCCCAGCCAACGCGGCGCCTGCGCCGCCGCCGAGGGTGAGCGACGAGGATTGGAGGCCCATCGCGCGGCCACGCACCCCGTCGGGTACCTGTCGGCTAAGTGCCTCCGCCGCGGCCGCCAGCAGCGGCGCACAGCACGCCGCCGACGGAATGGCCAGCACGACGATGACGATCCAGGAGTGCGCGCATGCGATCAGTGCCACCGCAGCGCTCATCACCACCAGGAGCAGCCACGGTGCGATCGGCTTGCTGAGCAGACCGTAGACGAAACCGCCCGCCAACGACGCGGCACAACTGACGGCGATGACCACGCTCAGCATGCGGGTCTGGTCGAGGTCCCGGAGTTGGGCGGTGATCGCCGCGTCCATGCCGAGCAGCGCCAACGTCGCCCCCGTGGTCACGATCATCAGCCCGACGGTGTGGCGGGTCCACCACCGCCCGTCGGTCTTCGTCCAGACCTCCGGATCAGTCCGCGGCGGTCGCACCGGCGGGTTCAGAACCGTCAGAGCTACGCCGCCAAGCAGCATGATCACGGTGACGGCGGGAAAGGCGACCTCACGACCGACGGTGGTGAACAGCAGGACTGCGATCGGCGGGCCGATGGCGTAGGCGATTTCGAACATCATCGAGTCCAGCGCGTAGCCGGTTTGCAGCTCAGACGCGGGCAGCATCGCCGCCAGACACTGCCGAGACAGCGAGAACGCCGGGATCGCCAGTAGCCCGCCGACGAGCGCCAGTGGCGGCAACACCGGGTAGGGCACGTGCTGCGCCGTGCCCCAGAACAACGCCTCGGCGGCCGTGGTGACGACCATGACCGCTCGCAGCCCGAATCGGTCGACGGCAGTGCCGGCCAGCGGTGCGCCGATCGCGGTGCCGGCCGCCATGGCGGCGGCCACCAGCCCCGACTTCGCGAACCCCAGATCCAGTTCGAGCGCGACGTGCAACGTCAGCAGCAGTGGTGCGGCCGCAAGCGGGATGCGCAGCACCACGAACACCACGAGCACGGCGGACACCCCGGGGCGCCCCAACACACGCCGGTACGGCCCGAGGCGCGTTGCGCTGCCGCCGACTGCGTCCGCCTCGACGTCCGGGCCGATGTCAGCCCCGATCGAGCGCCCCCCGCAACGGGACGACGCCGGAGGAGTCGGTCCGCACTCGCAACAACCGTCCGACCATCTCGCCGGCGGAGTCCTCCAAGAATTCGACCACGAACAAGTTCTGGCCGTCGAAGGTCAGGTTCATCGGCCGGTCCGCATCACCGAGCGGCAAGTGCTGCACCGACGAACCGTCCGCGGCGATGACGTCGATCGTGCCGCTTCCGAACGACGTCACCCACAGCGAGCCGTCGACGGCGACCTTCACGCCGTGGGGTGTGTGCCCGTCGGGCAACTGGGCGACGGTGTGCACCGAACCGTCGGGGCGAACGCGACGCACCCGGTCGGTGTACCCCTCGGTCCAGACGACCGAACCGTCGGCCTCGCCGACAATGCCTGCGGGAAAGGTGATTCCAGTGTCGACGACGGTCTCGGCATCACCGTTGGGACTGATCGCGATGATCCGACCGTGACCGCTGCGCTCCTGACGCAGAGCGGGGTCGAACTCCCAGATGTGCGAGTCGGCGACCCACAGCCGACCGTCGGCTCCCCACGCCAGGTCGTGTGGGGAGACCAGCGCTACGCCGTCGACTTCGGTCAGCACAGTCTCAACCGATCCGTCGGTGAGGTCGACGCGCTGCACGCACGGTGGGATCGCGTCGTCGGCAAGCCAGAAGTCGCCGATGCGGCCGCCGGTGTGCGCCAGATACGCCTGCCCGTCGGATCCCATCGTCAACGCAATCGGCCCCGAGGTGGTCTTACCGACTGCGGTGCCGTCCGGCCCTGCCGGCCAGGCGTTCAACACGCCGGAGTGCACGTCCAGGCAGATGAACCGGCCGTCTGCGAGCAGGTCGGCGCCCTGGGGCATCTCGCCGAAGTTGTTCTCCAGCACGTCGACGTCGATCAGTGTGGCCATGATGTCCTCATTCGGTGGTGGTGTGGGCTACGTGTGACGGTCATGCGCTCAGATCGGCGAGAACGCCGTGCAGCGCCCCCACCGTTCGGGTGACCTCAGCGGGTGTGAAGATCAACGGCGGCGTGATGAGCAGGTGCTCGTAGCCACCCATCAGGATGACCCCGGTGCGCTGCCGAATCAGGGTGTCGAGCGACGGCGCAGCCGGCCCTGGGCGCAAGGCCCCCGGCGTGCCTGCCCGCTGCAGGTGCACGCCGATCATCAAGCCGACTCCGGTGACGGCACGGACACATGGCAGGGCCAACAGCTCGGCCAGCTCCTCCTGGAACTGATCTCCGCGCGCAGCTGCGTTGTCGCACAGATTCTCTCGCTCGATGATCTCGATGTTGCGCAATGCCAGAGCGCAACTGGTGGTGTGCCCGGCATAGGAGCCACCTGCGTGGGTGCCGTGGATGGTCTTGGCCACCCGACCGGAGATCACGATCGCTGCGATCGGGGCGTAGCCACTGGCCAACCCCTTGGCGAGCACCATGACATCGGGAGTGACGCCGTAGTGGTGACTGCCGAACCAGCGTCCGGTGCGCCCAAGGCCGGTCACGACTTCGTCTGCGACCCAAAGGATGTCGTGTCGCTGAAGGACCTCGCACATTCGCGGCCAATAGTCCTTGGGAGGGCCGACCATGCCGGCAGGCCCGAAGATCGGCTCACCGAACAGCGCGGCGATCCGGTGGGCTCCGATCCGCTCGATGGTCCGCTCGAGTTCTGCGACGCAGTATTCGGTGATGCCGTCGGGCCCGAAACGTTCCGGGGACAGCACGTCCGGGAACGTCAGCGACACGGTGGCACCCGACATGTACGACGGCAGCCGACCGGAGAGCTCGAGACCACCGTAGGTGTGCCCGTGGTAGCAGCCCGCCAGGGTCAGCACCACGTTCTTGTCCGGCATGCCCCGCAGCAGTTGGTAGTTCCTGGCGATCTGCAGCGCGTCGTCGTCGGCCTCGGAGCCCGAGCAGGCATACCTGACCTTGCCGTCGGGTATGCCGGACAGCTCGACCAGCCGTTGCGCCAACGCCACGGCGGGGATGCTGCTGAACTCCGCGTGTGTGGTGAAGTGTTCCAGGGTGGACATCTGAGCCGCCGCCACCTCGGCCATTTCGGTTCGGCCATGGCCTATTTGGCTCAGCCACGCGCCGGCGTGCGCGTCGAGGTACTCGTTGCCGTCGACGTCCCAGACCGTCGACCGGTCACCACGTACCAGCAGCCAGGGCGGCACCGGCGGATCGGCCTCACCGCCGTGCGAGAAGTACTTGCCGTCGGCGTCGCGCCATGCGCGGGCCTCCTCGGCAGTCATCAAGCCATTGGTCACGCTAGAACTCACCGGCCCGCCACTCCCAGCGCGGACTCGACCTCGGCGCTGGACCCGATCTCACAAATGACCGACAGCCCGTGCTCCAAGGCGCCGTCGTGCCACTCGGCACTGATGGAGCACAGCGCGTCGGCCGCCAGCACACACCGATAGCCGATGTCGGCCCCGTATCTGGCGGTGCTCTCCACCGAGAGGTTGGTGTAAGTGCCGGTCAGAATGATGGTGTCGACCGCGGCGGCACGCAGGATCATGTCCAGACCGGTCCCGGCAAAGGCACCGAAACGTTCCTTGTGGACCACGATTTCGCCGTCGCGCGGCTCGAGTCCGGCGATGATGGCCATGTCCGCGGCACTGTCTTGCATGTCGGGGTCGTCGGCCAGCTCCCGAAACAGCGGGGGCAGGAGGCCACCCGGCCGGACGCCGGTGGCACTGCGATGGTGGGCATGTATCACCAGCACCTCATTGGCGCGTGCGACCTCGAGCAGACCGGCGATGTTGGCCACCGTGTTCTGGGCCTCGGCGTGCTCCCCGGCATCGGATCCAGGTCCGGCCACCCCGACGTGCATGTCGAGCACGATCAGCGCAGCGCGCGTGGGGTCGATCGACGAAATCTCGGTCATCGCAACAGCTCTCTTCTTGGTTCTTGCCGGGTACTGCTCGATTGTGGTTGCGCGCTGTGGCGCGGTGTTGTCGTTGTCGCTACTGACCTTGTCGGCACGGAACCTGACCGCTGTGCGCCCGTCGCTCACGCATGGGTCAGCCGCGGGGTGTCGGCCAGCAGCGCCTGCGTGTAGTCCTGACTGGGGCGGTCCAAGACGTCCTCGACGGTGCCGTATTCGACGACTGCCCCGCTGCGCAACACCAGGACGTCGTCGGCGATGGCGCGTACGACCGCGAGGTTGTGGGTGACGAAGACCAGGGTCAGATCGTTGTCCCGACGCAGCTCGTCGAGCAGGTCGATCATCGATGCCTGCACCGATACGTCGAGCGCCGAGGTCACTTCGTCGCACACCAGAATCGTCGGATCACACAGCAAAGCACGGGCGATCGCGGCACGTTGGCGCTCGCCGCCGGACAGCGCACGGGGTCGTTCGTCGGCGAGTCGCCGCGACAGCGAAACCTGTTCGAGCGCTTCGTCTACCCGGGTCTGCGCCTCCGCACCACGTACCCCGAAGAAGTGGGCCAGCGGGACGGCCAGACTCTGCCGGATCGTCATGCGCGGATTGAGGGAGCGGAACGGGTTCTGGAAGACGTACTGCATCTGCCTGCGGGCGTCGGCCGGCCGAGACCGCGCCCGGCCCGCGAGGAGCTCCCCGGCCAGCCGCAGCTCGCCGCCGGATGGTTCGACCAGTCCGACCAGCACCCGCGACAGCGTCGTCTTACCCGATCCGGATTCACCGACCACTGCAAGACACCGACCGGCGTCGACGGCGAAGGACACACCGTGCACGACCTGAACCCCGCTGTAGGCGCACGTCACGTCGACGATCTGCACCGCGGGTGGGCCCGACGCCGGAGCGGCCGACCTGGGAGGGGCCAACGCCGACGTCACCGGTCCAGTGGGCAACAGGTTAGTTCGTTCACAGCGCACCTGTCGTCCGCCGGCCGAGGTGACGAGTTCGGGCACGCTGACGTCGCACTCTGGCGCGCGGTAGTCGCAGCGGGGCCCAAAGGCACAACCCTCGTCACGGGTGCCCGGCCGTGCGGCCACGCCGGGGATCGGCAGCAGTGTGCGTCGCGCGTCCATGTCGGGGATGGTGGCCAGCAGCCCCCGCGTGTAGGGGTGCCGCGGCGCCGCGAAGACCTCGGTGGCCGAGCCGGATTCGACGACCCGGCCTGCGTAGAGCACGACGACGCGGTCCGCCAGCCCGTTCACCACGGCAAGGTCGTGCGTCACGTACAGCGCCGCGACGTCGTGACGCTTGCACAGCTCGCGCATGGTGAGCAGGACGTGTGCCTGCGTGGTGACGTCGAGACCCGTGGTCGGTTCGTCGAGCACGATCGCCCGCGGCCGCAGAACGAAGGCCATTGCCAACACCAGTCGTTGCTGCTGACCACCGGAGAGCTGATGCGGGAATCGGGAGAGGAACTGGGCGTCAGCAGGCAACCGGACCTCGCCGAGCACCCGCTGCACCTGTTCGTCGAGTTCGGCGCCACCCACTGCGGGTTGGTGCACGAGCACCGTCTCACGCAATTGAACGCCGATTCGGCGGGTGGGGTTGAGTGCGGTGGCCGGATCCTGCGGCACGTATGACACCAGCCTGCCCCGGACATCGCGCAACGCTGCCGCGTCCAGGGCCAGAATCTCTTTGTCCGCCAACGTGATCGAGCCCGCGGTGATACCAGCACCCGATCTGGTGTAGCCCAGCAGCGCGGAGCCGATCGTCGTCTTTCCACTGCCCGACTCCCCCACCAGCGCCACGATCTCGCCGGCCTGCAGGGTCAAATCCACCGGTCCGACGATCGGCGCACCACCGCGCGTCAGACAAATCTCCAGTCCGCGAACGGACACCACTGGCGTCGCGGTCACGACCCGTTCTCCCGAGTCTTCGATCCGGTGACGATTTCGTTGATTCCGTCGCCGAAGGCGTTGGTGGCGAGCGCGAACAATCCGACCATGACGATGGGCAGCACACTCGCCAATGGCTGCAGGGCAAGGCCCGGTCTGTTCTCGTTGATCATGAGACCCCAATCCGCCTGCGGCGGTTGAATTCCAAACCCGAGGAAGCTGATCCCGGCGATCAGGCCGATCGACCAGGTCAGTACGGCACCGGTCTGCACGATCACTGGGGTGATGATGTTGGGAAGCACGTCGCGGGTCAGAATTCGCCAGCGGGCCACGCCCATCATCTCGGCAAGTTCGACGTACTCCTGCTCGACGACCTGAACCGTCGCACCGCGAACCAGTCTGCCCACCACCGGAACCCAGCCGATGGCGACCACAGTGACCAGCAACAGCGGGCTGTGGCCGAGCAGCGCCACGAACAGCAGCACCAAGACCAGGCCCGGGAATGCGAGCACCACGTCCATGGCCCACACGATGACGCGGTCCAACACGTTGCGCGAATAGCCGGCGATCAGGCCGACGGCGGTACCGAGGATCACGCCGATCACAGTGGCGGACAACGACATCGACACCACCGTGCGTCCGCCGTCGAGAACCCGTGACAGCACGTCTCCGCCGAGGTAGTCGGTGCCCAAGGGGTAGCCGGGCCCAGGGGCCTGATACGGCGCGCCGACGATGTCACTGGCCGCGTGCGGCGCCAGGAATGGTCCCACCAGCGCGATCAACAGGATCAGCAGCGTGCCGACACCACCGACGACGAGGCGGCCGTTGCGCATGGCCGCCGAAAGTCCCCGGCGCTCCGTAGCGGTGGCAGATGTCATCGTGCGTCCCTCGTCCGTAGTTTGGGCGTCAGCAACACCGTCAACAGGTCGGCGATCAGATTGAACAGCACGACACCGGCGGCGAAGATGAACGTGATCGCCTGTATCAACGGCAGATCGCGATAGGCGATGGCGTCGTTGAGCGCCCGCCCCAGCCCGGGATAGTTGAAGACGTACTCGACGACGACGACGCCGCCGAGTAGATAGCTCATCATCATCGCCGAGGCCTGCAGGGCGGGGACCAGCGAATTGGGCAGCGCGTGACGCCACACCACGGTCCGGGCAGGCACCCCACGCAGCCGCGCCATCGCGACGTATTCGGAGTCGAGTGCCTCGATCATCGAGCCGCGAACCAGTCGCGCGACGAACGGCACGGTAGTGATGAGCAGGGTCAGCGCCGGCAACACCACGAACTGTGGCGAGGCAAACGGACTGGCTCCCGGCGGTATCAGCGACGCAGCCGGAAACAGTTGCAGAACCGACGTCGACAAGACGATCAGCACGAGCGTGCCGACGACGAAGTCAGGCAGTGCCATCGTGGCGATGAAGGTGTTGGTCACCGTTCGGTCCATCAAGCTGTCTCGCCGGACGGCAAGAGCGATGCCCATGCCCATCGCCAACGGCACCATCAGCACCGACACCATCAGCAGCAAGGACAGCGAGTTATCGATCCGGGGCGCCAACACCGTCGTCACCGGTTGGTGTGAGGCTAGCGACTCGCCGAAATTGCCCTGCAGGACGCCACTGAACCAGATCCAGTACTGCTCGATGATTGGTCGGTCGAGGTGCAGTTTGAGTTGTAGCGCACGGACGAGTTCCGGTGTGGCAGTGCGCCCGAGGATCGCCCGAGCCGGATCCGACGGCAGCATCTGAGTGGCGAAGAAGACGATGAACGACACGAACCACAGCACCAGTGCGCCGGTCCCCAACCGACGCACCGTCCACCACAGCAGACCGCCGCGGCGACGGCCGCCGGCGGATCCGGCGGCTGGCACTGGAAGTTCGGTGTTCGGCGCCCCCGTCAGGACAGCCATAGGTCGGCGTAGTTGTAGATTCCCAAGCCGGATACGTTGGGCACCAGCCCGTTCAGCTTGGTGCTGTATCCGTCGAACGCGTCGTAGAAGCCGGTGATGATCAGCCCACCGGTGTCGTACTGGATCTGCTGCATGGCGAACGCCAGTTCCTTGCGCTTTCCGAAGTCCTGTTCCTTGACGGCCTGGAAGTACAGCGAGCTGAAGGCGTCGTCGTGGAAGAAGGTGAAGTTCTGCTGCGAGTCTGGACCGTCAAAGCTCTGAACGGTGCGCAAGTAGTCCGCCGGCGCGGAGACGTTCGGGGAGAAGAGGTAGGTGCCGTAGTTCGGTCCGTAGAAGCTGGCCGAATCGAGTTTGTCGATGACGACGTCCACCCCGGCCTGTTTGGCCTGCGCGGCGAACAGTTGCGACATGGACAGGACCCCCGTACCCAGGTCCCCGGTGGTGAGGGTGACCTGAAGATTCTCCGCACCGGCCTGCTTGAGCAGGAACTTGGCCTTGTCGAGATCGCGCACCCGGTCGGGCAGCGCAGCCGCGAAGATCGGATCATTCTGCGAATACAGGTCTTTCGCCAGTACTGCATGGCCCTGGAAGGCGCCCTCGTTCATGGCCGGGCGGTCGATCAGCAACCGGAAGGCCTGCCGGACCCGGACGTCGTCGAAAGGCGGCTTGTCGCAACGCATCTGCAAGGGGATCCAGCTGTTGGTCTTCTGCTGGAGCACGTTGACCCCCGGCTTGCCCCTGACGAGGTCGAGCAGGGCGAACTCCATGCTGTCGGCGGCGAGGATCTGGCCGTCCAACAGCGCGTTGACGCGGCTCGACTCGTCCTGGAACTCGACGATGTGCAGCTCGTCGCAGTACGGTTTGCCGTTCTGCCAGTAGTTGGGATGGCGCACGAACTGCGTGAGGCTGCCCGGGGTGAACTCCGAGATCTTGTACGGTCCGGTCCCGATCGGCTTCTCGGGGTCATACCCCCGCGGCACCAGCGCGGCGAAGCACATGATTTCGGGGAAGTTGACCAAACCGCTCTTCAGCTTGACGCGAAGCGTCAGATCGTCGAGCACCGTCGTGTTGGCCAGATCGATGCCGGCGGAGACGATCCCAAGGGCCGATCCGACCTCGGGACTCATTAGTTGCTGGATTGAGAACAGCATGTCGTGCATCGTCGCGGTCCGGCCATCGCTGAACTCGATGCCCTTCTTGAGGCGCAGCGTCCAGACGTCGAGTCCGGGATTGACGTCGTAGGACTCAAGCAGGAACGGCTTGATTTCGTAGTTCTCGTTTGGCGCCCAAAGCGTTTCGTACTGAGCGCGCCAACGCGAGAAGTCCGCGCCGGAGTTGATGTTGTACGCCGTCAGGCTGTCGGCGGTACTTCCGCCAGCGGTGCCATGAATCATGGTGCCGCCCCGCTTCGGCGGGCCGGAGGGCGGAGCCACCGTGGTCGCGAAGTTCGACGGGCCGGTTCCACCGCCGCCGCCGCAGGCGGACAGAACGGCGGCCCCACCGACGAGCGCGAGTCCGGTCAGCCCTCCACGTCGTAATAGTTCGCGGCGATTCAGATCCATCGCACCGACCTCGTTCGCTTGATCCACGTCGTTCGCATGAAATCAAGCTAGGTGCCCGAAACCGCACTGAGTTGTCGCTCACACGCCGGACCTTGTCCTGCTGTGGACGCTTCGCCCTTGGCGCTCAGCCCGCGGTCAGTGCCCCATGCCGAGATCGGCAGCCAAGTTGATGACGCCGTTGACGTCGCGACTCAACCGGTACTCCCGTGGTGACGTGCCATAGGCAGCCTTGAACACCCGGCTGAACCGGGCGGCGTCGATGAAACCCCAGTGCGCGCCAACGATGCTCACCGGTAACGACGCTTGATGCGGGTCGGCCAGGTCACGCCGACAGTGTTCGAGCCGACGGTCCCGGATGTAGCGGGCCACCGAGGTGTCCTCCCGGCGGAACAGCTTGTGTAGGTAGCCCGTCGAGATGTGCACCGAAAACGCCACCGCGTCGGGAGTGAGGTCGACATCGTGCAGATGTGACTCGATGAAGGACTTGGCCTGCACCAGGATGGCACCAGAGCCGCCTCGCGCAGGCTCGCGGTTGCCGCCGATCTGGTCGGCCAGGACCGTGCTCAACAGATCGAGGACGGTGTCGGCCACTCGTTGTGACTGGGAGGCGTCGACCTCGTCGATGTGCTCGACGAGCGACTTCAGCAGTGGCGCCACCAACGCACCCACCCCGTGCCGCCCGGACACCCGCTGCGCGGTCAGCGCCGACAACACCTCGCGCGGAATGCGCAGCAGCTGCTGCGGAAACATCAGCACCAACAGTTCGCAGGTGTCCTCGAAGGCCAGGGTGTAAGACCTGCTGGTGTCGTAAACGGCCAGGTCGCCGGGGGTGAGCGGAGCTTCCCGCCCGTCCTGCATGACGACGCAGTAGCCGCGCAACGGCACGCTGAGCTTGAAGAAGTCGCCCTGGGCAGCCGCGGCTTGTTTGGGCGTCCGGCGGGAAATGTGCGCGTCGGCGGTCACGTCGTAGGCCTGAAGTGTGCCGAGCGCACCGCCCCGGATGCTGCCCGCGAAGTCCACCGGCGACGACAGCGTCGTGTCCATCGGGACGAACGACTCCGATATCGAACTCCGCCAGAAGTCGGCCCGCTCGCGACTGGGCAGGTCAAGCGTCTCGATCAGAACTGACATCGGAACCTCTCTCGTGTCGGACGGTCTTTCGGCATGGCGTCGACCGATCCCCGTCCGACGAAGCCACTCGGGGCGAAAACCGGATGGTACCGCCGAACACCGGCTTCACCGCATCGATTCGGGCGAACAAGATCAGGCGTCTGTGCGTCAATCCGCTCGCCCGTCGGTGCACTAGACACAAGAGGCCACGTGGACCACGAAGGAGCGCCGCCGTGACCAAAACTGCCGATCCGCGCCGGGTCGACACTCTACATCGACGATCTCTTCGTCTAAACACGTTGACGGACAACGGCTTTGAGCGTCACCGCCGCGAGTGCCGAAATTCCGTCACCACCCGCCCGTCGACCCCGACATCCCGGCTCAGCCCATGACCAATCGAACGGAGCATCATCGATGACCAACGCCTACTCCCAAGCCCTGAGCGCCGACGCGCCGGTAGCGGTGGTGACCGGCGGCGCCAGCGGCATCGGATACGCCGTCGCCGCTGCGCTGGTCGAGCAGGGTTACCACGTCACGATCGCCGGGCGGCGGCCCGATGCGTTGGCGGAGGCCGTACAGAAACTGCAACTGATCGACGATCAGGCGCAGATCGACGGCGTCGTCACCGACGTCGGCAAGTACGACCAAGTGGACCGACTGTTCGCCGCCGTCGAGGAGAAGCACGGCCGCATCGACGCGCTGGTCAGCGCCGCGGCGGCACTGCACGTGGCACCCTTCGACGAGCTGACCCATGCGGATTGGTTGGAGATGGTCGACGTCGTGCTCAACGGCGCGGCGCTGGCCTGCATGCATGCCGCAAAGCGGATGAAGGCCCAGGGCGGTGGGCGCATGGTGCTGGTCGGTTCGGTGAGCGGCATGGTCAGTGACGCCGGACTCGCGCACTACAACGCCGCCAAGGCGGGTCTGCACTCACTGGGGCGCAGCCTCGCCGTCGACCTCGCGCCGTACAACATCACGGCCAATGTCGTCGCTCCGGGGTGGATCCGCACCCCCATGATCGCCGACTTCGTCGACACCGTGTCCGCCGAATGGCTGCGCCACATGAACCCGATGTCTCGGGCGGCCAGTCCCGACGAAGTTGCCAACCTGGTCCGCTACCTCATCATCGACGCTCCGACGTTCGTGACCGGGGCCGTCATACCCGTCGACGGCGGGCAGACGGCAATGAACCACTACCACTGACCATCACCACAGAGAGCGAACACATGAGCACCGACAGCACCACCGTGAGCGAGCAAAACCTCGGTCTAGGTGACAATTTCGCGGCGAACAAGGCCGAGCGCAGCGGCGATCTGGCCGGTCGCGAACTGGTCCTGCTCGCCGACGGCGCGCCGCGACTTCAGCTGCACTTCCACGACGACCGATCACTGAGCTGGTCGGTGGATGGCGGCGCGACCAAGACCGACGATTACGAGGCGCTCCTCGTCGACGACGGGCTGTACCTGGTCGCCGTCGACGAGTCCGGTAGCGAGCCCGCCGCCGCGTCCGCGGTGATCGTCGATCTCACCTCCGGGCACGCGGTATGGGTGCGCAACGAGCTGGGCCCGCGCGAACCCAACACCCCGACGGTCCGGCAGCGGACCGAGCACCTGGTGCTCGGCGGGACCGAGCCGGTCGGAGAACCTTTCGCCCCGACCACCGAACTGGCCGGCGTGCGAGCCATGTGGGTGTACAGCGAGCAAGACGTCTACGAGCACCTCTACCTCAACTCGGACTGGTACGTCTGGCACTGCCTCAAGGGCGCGGAATATCCCTTGGCCGACACCGACCCCTGCGTGGTCTACAAGTTGCGCGACCAGACCTACTTGTTGACGTTCTCGGAGAAGGTCATCACGATGGGCGCCTCGATGGTCCTCGACTTCGGTGCGCTGCGCTCGTATTGCGCAGCCTTCGGAAGCGAGTCCGACGCAGCGCCAACACACTTCACCTTCGGCGCCTACGGTCGGGTGCTGAGCAAGACCGAGTACCCGAACCCGCTGGCCGTCTGAGCGTTGCAACCTGGCCGAGCGGCGTCACTGCGCGCTCGGCCAGGGTGCCGTTGGCCGTCAGTCCAGTCGTCCCCGGATGACCGGTGCCATCGTGTGGTCAGAGCGCAACCGCACGATGCGACCCGGGCGGTAGCCGAATTCGTCTTCGGTTGCGGTGAGCCCGAAGTCGACGACGTACAGCCAGCCGTCGTGGATCAGGAAGTTGATCGGAACGCCGCCGACCGTAATGTGCTCCAGCGGTGTGCCATCGCGAGCGATGACGTCGATTCCGCCCCCTTCGAAGTTCGCGATCCACAGGTTGCCGGCACTGTCGACCTTGACCGCCTCGGGGGTGTGCCCGTCCGGCAGTGTCGTCACGTGTTCGGTTGAGCCGTCGCGCCGCAGTCGGCCCACCCGTCCGGTGTAGGACTCGACCCACACCACCGAACCGTCGGCTTCCACCACGACGCCGTTGGGAAAGGTGTGGCCCAGATCGGCCACGACATGGGCACTGTGGTCGGCGCGCACGGCGTAGAGATAGCCCCGGTCCGATCGCGTATCGGGATCCCAATGGCCGGAGTCGGTCATGTACAGCATGCCGTCGGCGCTCCAGGTCAGAGAGTTCGGTGCGGTGAAGTCCACACCATCGGCGGTGGTGGTCAACACTTCCACCTCTGTGCCGTCGGCACTGATCCGCTGCAGCGAGGGTGGCACGGACCGTGGCGCGCACCGGTTCGGATCGAGGTGGCCGCTTTGCGCAACGTAGTAGCGCCCGTCGCTGCCAAGCAGCACTCCGTATGGCCGGCCGCCCGGCACCGCGAAGGTGGCCAACAGATCCGGGTAGAGCACGCAGATTCGGCCGCTGTCGGTTTCGGCGAAGAGCAAGCCGCCGTCGGGAAGCATCTCCGGGCTCTCCGGATGCCACAGCGGTTCGGACACGATCTCCAAGTGCGGGAACGCATTCACAGGGCAACCTCCAGTAGCCGGCCCACCATCTGGGCTTCATCATCGGGCCGGTCATCGTCGTAGTCGCCCAAATCGGTGACGTACAAGGTCTTTCCGGAAAGTACACAGTTCAGGGGCAGGCCCCCGGTCTCGATCAGATCGATCTGGCGCCCCCGAGAATCGAGCACCACGATCCCACCGGCGAACAGCCCGGCGATCCAGATCGTGCCGTCCGCGCCGAGAAGCAGGGACTCCGGCAGCTGTTCTTCGGGCAGCGTGCACAGGACTTCGGGCACGCCGCCGGGGCGCAGGCGAATCACCCGATTGGTGTAGCACTCACACCACAGCAGCGTCCCCTCGGCGTCGACCGCGACGCCGCTGGGAAAGGTCGCCCCGGTTTCGGCTACGACGCGCCCCGTCCCGTCGGGGTCGACGGCGATGATTCGCCCCTGGTCGGGACGACGCTCCGGATCCCACGCTCCGGAGTCAGTCAGGTAGACCGTCCCGTCGGGCCCAAATGCCAGATCGTGTGGTGCGCAAAAGGACACGCCGGCGACGCCGGTCAGCACCGTCTGCGGCGGACCGGTGGCCGTGCCGTCGTCGCCGAGGAGAAGGCGCTGTAGCGCAGGTGTCCGTTGCCGCGATGACCGCCACTGCGCGGCCTGCCCGCCGTTCTGGGTGACGTACAGAAAGCCGTCGGGGCCGAACCGAGCTGCGTTTGGTCCGCCGCCTACGTCGGCGACCGTGGTGATGCCCCGAACGGCGTCCCAGCGCAGGATCCGACCTGTGTAGGTCTCGGCGAAGACCACCGACCCGTCAGCGGCGACATCCGGCCCCTGGGGATGGCCCAGACGCTCTGCGACGCATCGTAGTTGTGACATGTCCCCCACGATCGTCGCCCACGACGGCGCTCGTTTGACCGTGAGTCCTCTGTCGTTGACCATGCGTGGTCAAACCGTGATCGTGCCGGCACGGCCGTCACCGACTACGCAGCGGGAGCCCGCGGCTTGCGAAAGACGACGACGTCCTTCCACCGACTCCCACGGGCAATGGCCAGCTCGAACCCGTGCGGTTCGGCCAGCGCGCGCAACTCGGTCAGAGTCAACCGATCCGGATCGAGGAACGATTCGTGGAAGATCAGCACTCCCCCGGGCTTGACGATCCGCGCCAGCGACCGAAGGCACGCGTCCTTGTCGGGCACTTCACCGATGACCTCGGCCAGGAACGCGGCGTCGAATTGGCCGTCGACAAAGGGAAGTTCGGCGTCCGCGCTCCCCGCGTGATAGTCCACGTTCGTGTGCCCGGCACCGTCGAGCTTCCTGCGCGCCTTGTCCAACATCTCGGGTTGGATGTCAAAGAGAACCAGCCGTCCGGTGGTGAGCCGTCGAGCGATCTCGACGCTGAAGAACTCCGGCCCTGGTCCGATCTCCACGACGCTTTCGCCACCATTGAGACCGATCGCGTCGATGCTAGCCGACGAATTCTCCAGCGCCCGCCGCAGCGGGTTGTCCAGCAGCCCGGCTATCTGATGCGGATAGGGGAAGTCACCAATTCTCTTGCACATCAATCTCCGTAGCGACGGCCCGGGCATCTCGATCCGCATTCGGGTTGCACACAACATAGCCGCCGACGAGCTCTCCGTGGGGTCCACGTCGTCGCTAGAGCCGACGGTGAGACCCGACCCGCGGCCACCCCTCTCGACCCGCGCACACGAGAGGATCGCATGGCCGTTCCCACGTCGAAGGACGAGCTTCTCGCCGCTGTCGAGAAGACCTTCGCTCAGCTCAGCGGCGACCTCGACCGGGTTCCACCCGACGCCGTACGGCAGCCCGTCCTCGAGGGACACGTCAAGGACATCACGATGACTTCAGCGGATCTGGTGGCCTACCTGCTCGGCTGGAATCAGTAAGTCCTCACCGGCATCGGCGCCGCGCCGCGGGTCTGCCCGACGAGCTTCCGGCCGCCGGAATCAGGTGGAACGAATTCGGCCTTCTCGCCAAGCGCGACTACGCCGAACATCACGATTACGACTGGGACGGCTTACGCGCCCAACTCGTCGAGGCCAAGGACCTGATCCTCGCCCTGGTTGAGGGATAAACCGACGACGAGCTCTACGGCGCGCCCTGGTAGGGCAAGTGGACCATGGGGCGGATGATCTCGCTCAACACCTCGTTGCCCTATGCCAATGCGCGCGCCCGCATCCGAACCTGGCTTCGGAACATGGTCCGACGTCAACCGCTGGTGCGCTGGGCCGAGATCCCCGGCGCCGGTCACTACGTTCACGACGACGATCCCGCCGCCTTCGTCGACCTGGTGGCCCACTTCTTGGCCTGAAACGGGTTGTCCGGCAGTCCGGTCAGCTGACGCGGATAACGGAAGGCGCGCCTGGTCTAACCGGGCGGACGGTAACCCGCCGCCGAGTCGCGCAGGCGCGAGATGTCGGCCGGGCACAGGATTCCGACCGCATACGACACAACGTAATTGGCCGATTGCTCGTCGTCCGGGAACACCTCGCGCTTCACGTCGCTCAGCACGTCGGCGTACGCGACACCGTGTCGGACCTTGTCACACGTGGCCCATCCGTACCCGAGTGCGTCGCCGTTGGGGAAGTCGAAGTGGCGTCGCACGAGGACGTTGTACACGTATTCCACCTCTGGTCCGGGAACTGCAACCGCTTGCGGCGCAACGCACATTCCGATGACCGCCATCGTGGCCACTGCGACTGTCACGGTGACCGCCCGTGGTGGGCTCGGCGGCACGGTCACAGGACTCCTCCGCGCGCGCATTCCACCAAGGCAGATGCCAGTGATCGCCGTCCCCCACGATCCAGGTTCGCGGAGCGGTTCATCAGATTTGTCTGGCGCCGGAGGCCGCAGCCCACATTCACCCAACTACGCTGAGAGCCAAGCGGCTTCGTCCAATCATCGACCTGAGTACCAATACCCATGGCGAAACTCCCTGTTAGCTGGTCGAATACGTGCGATGGCTACACACAGCCGAACGCGCAGACATCTGGCAGCGGCAGGTCCTCGGGCAGTGGTGCCCCTGGCCCCGTTGGCTGCAGCCGCGTCAGATCGAGGTTGTGGTCGAGATCTGGAGCGATTGGCATGAATCGGCAGAGGAAGGAGACTGCCAATTGGCACGGGTCGTCGGCCGGAGCGCCGTCCTCCTGAGCCCACGTGCCCTGACCGACGACCTGCCCCCCGGACGCGTCGGCCTTCGCTTGCACCGTGTTCCACAGGCACAACCCGAGGATGACGACGAGTACCGCCCTAAGCAGTCGCAGGACTGGACGGATGGGGTTCTCCATGGGGTGCGCCTTCCTACCCGGGCGTATGGATCTCGAGAATCTCCGCCATGCGGCGTGACACCGTCTGTAGCGCCTTGAAGGGGCGCACCAAGACCTTGAAGGACGTGATCTGCCCGTCGATGTTCCAGTGCACGACGTCGACGCCCTCAATCTGCATGCCGTCGATCTCGACGGCGAATTCGAGCACGGCGGAGGATGTCTCGGACCATTCCGCGACATAGCGAAAGTCGGTACCGGTAAACAGCTGCTCGGCGGCCACCAGGAAGGTCTTCACCGTCGACCGACCGTGCTTGGGCGCGTGCACCGCCGGTGAGTAGAAGACGACCTCGTCGGCAAGGAGCGAATCGAGGAGTTCCGTCCGGCCGCTCCGCATGAAGTCGTACCAACGCTCGATCGTGGGGGCGCTCACGACGCCACCGATGCAGCGGCAGGGACCACCATGTCTGCGAGTCGACCCTCGATGAGATGCTCGGCCTCCTCGGCGATACGCCGCACCAGTTCCGCCACGGTGGGAACGTCGTGAATCAGGCCCATCGACGTCCCGACCCACCAGATGCCGGCGTCGAGGTCACCCGTCTCGTAGACCGCACGTCCGCGGGCCCCCGATACGAGATGACGGACGTCCTCGAAGGCGCCACCCTGGTCGAGGATCTCGACGACCTCACGCGAAACGGTATTGCTGGCAACACGACCCGTGTTGTTCAGGCTGCGGAAGATCAACTCGGTCCCCCGTTCGTCGCCGGCCACGATCGCGTCCTTGACGTTCTGGTGAATGCCGGATTCGACGGTGCACATGAACCGCGACCCCATGTTGACGCCATCGGCCCCAAGGGCCAGTGCGGCCACCAGACCGCGGGCGTCGGCGAAACCGCCAGAGGCGATCATCGGGATCTCGATCTCCTTGGCCGCGGCCGGAATCAACACGAGGCCCGGGACGTCGTCCTCGCCGGGATGACCCGCACACTCGAAGCCGTCGATGCTGATGCCGTCGACCCCCAGGCTCTGCGCCTTGACCGCGTGCCGCACCGAGGTGCACTTGTGCAGCACCTTGACTCCGTTGTCGTGGAACATCTTCAGGTGGGGCGCGGGGTTCGAACCCGCGGTCTCCACCACCGTTACACCCGCGTCGACGATGACCTGGCGGTACTCCTCGTACGGAGGGGGTTTGATCGACGGCAGGATCGTCAGGTTGACCCCGAACGGCTTGTCCGTGAGCTCGCGACACTTGGCGATCTCGTTGGCCAGATCGGCGGGGGTCGGCTGTGTCAGCGCGGTGATGAACCCGAGCGCACCGGCGTTGGCCACGGCCGCGACCAGTTCCGCG
This sequence comes from Mycobacterium sp. AT1, assembly GCF_002043095.1. Classification (GTDB taxonomy): domain Bacteria; phylum Actinomycetota; class Actinomycetes; order Mycobacteriales; family Mycobacteriaceae; genus Mycobacterium. The sequence continues at coordinate 209,202 of NZ_MVOC01000027.1, forward strand.
CGGCCCACCCACTGCATGCCACCCTGCGCGACGGGGTGCTCGACACCGAACACCTCGGTGAACTTCGTGGTCAAAGTCATTCGCCTACCTCACTTCTCATCGGACTCTCTTTGCTCATCGCGGACCCATGCGGATCGCACCATCCAGGCGGATCACCTCGCCGTTGAGCATGGGGTTCTCGACGATGTGCACCGCGAGCGCGCCGTACTCGTCGGGATCGCCGAGCCGAGCCGGATGCGGCACCTGCTGCCCCAACGACCTCCGCGCCTCCTCGGGGAGGGAGGCCAGCATCGGCGTCATGAACAACCCCGGCGCGATGGTGACGACGCGAATCAACTCGCGCGCGAGATCGCGGGCGATCGGCAGGGTCATGCCGACCACGCCGCCCTTGGATGCGGAATACGCCGCCTGGCCAACCTGTCCCTCGAATGCCGCCACCGACGCGGTGTTGACGATGACGCCGCGCTCCTCACCGATGGGTTCGGTCCGGGCGATGCGCTCGGCGGCCAACCGGATCACGTTGAACGTGCCGATGAGGTTGACCTCGACGACCTTTCGAAAGTCGGCCAAGGGAAACGGTCCCGAACGGCCCAGCGTCTTGACCGTGTTGACCACACCGGCGCAGTTGACCACGATGCGCAGCGGCCCAGCCCCTTCCGCGACGTCGAGTCCGGACGACACCGACTCCGGATCGGTGACGTCGACCTCGGAGAAGCTCGCCCGCGCACCGAGTGCAGTCACGACGTCCTTGCCCTTCACGTCCAAGACGACCACGGATGCACCGGCATCCAGGAGACGCTTCGTGGTGGCCAGCCCCAAGCCGGAGGCTCCTCCTGTGACGATCGCTACGGCATCCTTGATCTCCATGTACGTCCTTTCGCTCCCATGAGCCACGCCCGTGGTGAGTCGTCGAGTGGTGCTACGTGCGCGCCAGGTTGCGCGCGATGACCAGGCGCTGAATCTGGTTGGTGCCTTCGAATATCTGAGTGATCTTGGCCTCGCGCATGTAGCGCTCGACGCGGTAGTCGCGGGTGTACCCGGCACCACCGAACACCTGCACCGCGTCGGTGGTGACCTTCATCGCCGCGTCGGTCGCGACGAGCTTCGCGACGCTCGCCTGCGCCGAATACGGGCGGCCTTCATCGCGTCGTCGGGCGGCATCCAAATAGGTGGCGCGCGCGCTGACCACGGCTGCCGACATGTCGGCGAGCATGAATCCGAGTCCCTGATGATCGATCACCCTGCGGCCGAACGTCTCTCGCTCGCTCGCGTAGCGAACGGCCTCGTCGAGGGCGGCCTGGGCCAACCCGACGGCGACGGCGGCGATTCCCAGGCGACCGGCGTCGAGGGCACCGAACGCGATGGGCAAACCTTGCCCCTCGGCTCCCACTCGCCATTCTTCGGGTACGAAGACGTCGTCGTAATGCGCAGTCGTCGTGGGCACTGCGTGCAAGCCCATCTTCTCCTCCGGGCTGCCAAAGCTGAGTCCCTCGATACCCGCCGGAATGTGGAAGCACGAGACACCCCGCGGACCGTCACCGGTCCTGGCGAACAGGGTGTAGAAGTCGGCGATGCCGCCGTGGGTGATCCACGCCTTCGCACCGTTGACGCGATAGCCTCCGGCGGTTCGTGCCGCCCGGCACGTCAGCGCTGCCGGATCGGAACCAGCCCCGGCCTCCGAAAGGCTGTATGCGCCAACCGTGGAGCCACCCAGCATGCTGGGCAGCCACTGCCGACGTTGGTCATCGGTACCGAATACGACCATGGGGTTGCACGCCAGGCTGTGCACGCTGACGGCCACCGCCACGGCGGCCCATCGCGACGCGATCTCCTCGAGCACTTGCAGATAGACCGCATAGGGCAACTCACCACCACCCCAGCTCGCCGGGAACGGCAGGCTTAGCAGCCCTGCTGCTCCCAGCGTGGCGAACACCCCTTCGGGGTACGTCTCCATCGACTCGTGCTCATCGACGATCGGGGCAAGTACCTTGTCGGCGATGGTGCGCGTGAGCTGGATGAGTTCCCCTGCTTCATCGCTTGGCAGCAGGCGGTCGACGGTCACCGAGTGCTCCTCGGACGTGAAATGAGTGCTGGCACTGGAACAGACTGCCGTGCCCCCACGGTCGCAAGGAATGGCACGGCGTGGAAAGTGCTCACCTGGGGGACGCGGTTACGGCGAACGGGAGGTCCCCACGTGAAGTAGCAACCAGCCACCCGCGATCAACGAACCGCGCTGCCCGCCGCCGGTGTGCCGTGCACCGACGCCATCCGCATGTAGCGGAACACCGCCTCGGCGCGATTGGAGGCCTTCAGCTTTCGCAGGATGTGCTTCACGTGGGTCTTGACGGTGCCCTCGGAGATGACGAGGTGCGTGGCGATCGCGCCGTTGCTCATACCCTGTGCCATGAGCGAGACGACCTCGACTTCACGGCGCGACAACAGTGTCTCTACGGACGTGTTGGCGGCCAGCGACGCGGCGACCGGCGGCGGCGACGTCGCATTGGACTGCGGCCGCGGACTCCCGAGCATCGTCTCCGGTGTGCACAAGTCGTCGGCGGCGGTGGCTATGCCACGCGCCATGTGCTGAATCTCGTCGCGCGCCAACCGAAGTCGCTCGCTGAGCATGGTCCGCTGGTACGCGTAACCGAAGCCCTCGGCGAACATCCACAGGACGGCGAGGTCTTCGTCGTCGACGTGACGGCGGCTGTTGTAACAATCCGCGTGCAGCATTCCGATGATGCGTCCGTCGGGCATGATCGGGGCGGCAACATAGGACCGAGACAACGAGGCCTGTCCGATGGCCGAATTGATGCGCGGGTCTTGCTGCACGTCACGAACCAATACCGGGGCGCGCCGACGCATGATCTCGCTTTCGACGAGCAGATGGTCGATCTGCATCGGGTGATCGCGCCCCACCCGGGCGATCTCGTCGGCCCACTCCACATCTGCTGTGACGTGGACACCCTCGACCCACCACGTCGACTCCTCGACTCGCGAGATGATGGCTCTGTCGAAGCCACACCGACACAACTCCGCCGACGCGCGTTCGAGCATCTGCTCGGTCGAGTCGACGCCGTGAAGACGGGACAGGGCATTTCGCACCGCGGCGAAGCGGTCCTGCTTCTGCTTGGTTTGTGCTTGGGCGACCTGGACCTGCAGCTGACCGATCTCGGACATCAACGTCAGGTGGCGGACGGCGGCCGACCCCATGGCCGTGACGGCGCACGCCTCCGCGAGAGCGCCGAGGCTGTCATAGGCCGACGACAGCGCGGCGTGAATGCTGGTGAAATCGCAGTCGACCCCGGTCGTGTCGCCGCCACCGACACCGACCAACTCCGCGTACTCCGCCAGGACGGCGCGGACCCGGTCGCGCAACGCAACGTCGCGCAGCGAAGCGCCAACCTGCGCCCAGTCCTCGTCGTCGGGAACGCGGATCGCGCGAATGGGCGGGACGGCGCGAAGACCTTCGGTGGCGGCAGGCCAACGGTCATCCGCGGCGACGGCGATGTCGACGGTGGCGGTAGTCACAACGACGACGCTATGGAGACTCGCGGCACATGAGAATGGAAGCGGCTTCCAAATTTGCTCGCGGTTACTGGAAGCTGGTCACAGTTCGCCACGTTCCGATCGGAAGTCGGGTATGCCGGAGCTGGCCAGGCCGCCGGGGCTCAGTTTCGCATCGGCCTCGGCCAACCGCAGGGCCACCTCCAGCTCGAGGCGACGCTCCGTGAGCGACCGTCCAAGTAGGTCCTTCGCCTGCTGAACGCGGTACATGACGGTGTTCTGATGGACCCCCAACCTCTCGGCGGTGCGGCCCCAGCTCTGGCCTTCGGCGAAGAACGTGCTCAGCGTCGTGCGCAACCTGCGGCTGCGCTCGTTGTCGAGGCTCAGCTCCCCCAGCTCGTCCGCGACGAAGACGCCCGCCGCGGCCAGGTCCTGGGTAAGAAGCGCATCCAATGCGACGTCTCGATGAACGGTCACGGTGCCGCCGGGGCGGGAGTACACGCCGCTCATCCGTCTCCCGTCGCGAGCCTGCTTGTGGGATTGCACGAAGCCGTCAAGGCCGGGCGCCAGCGCGCCAATGGCGGCCATCAGCGGAGCGTCGACGCTCAATCCTTCGGGGGGCCACGCGGTGACACTGGGGCCGCTGGTCCAGGCCCACACCATCGATGCGCCGGTGGGTACGACGAGCAGTTCGATTCCCTTGAGATGATGGGCGATGTCGGCGGCGGCTCGCTTGAGCGCCTGCAGGGGCGGTCGGTCGGGACTTTGCGGGTCACTCCACACCACCATGGCCACGTGCGAACGGTCGAGGTTGTACCCCAACGCGGCGCTGGTAACGCGTGGGTCGGCAGGCCGGCCGGAGACGATCGCCGTCACCAACTCGGCACGCACCGAATCCGCACTGCGAACCCACAGTTCGCGCTCGCGTTCGTAGTGGTCTACCAGGTCGCCCGAGATCTTCTCGCAGTACTCGAACAGGTACTGCGACGCGGCATTCGACAAGTGCCGTTTGGCCTCCTCCGAGGCGTCGAGCCGGTTGACCGCCTCGCGCAGCGCGGCGTCACAGATTCCGAGTCCGACGACGTAGCACCGGGGAATCGCGGCGACGCTGATTCCGCGTTGGGCCAACGTCGACACCCAACCGAGCGTCTGTCCGGGTGGTCGCGCCGAAGCTGGCGATCTCGACGCGGCGAAGCCGCGGAGGACGGCGTCGACGTTGCTCAGTGCGGCCTCGACGGTCAGCTGGACGAGGTCTTTGTCGTTCGAATCGTGGAGCTCGGCGATGACCTCGACCGCGCGCAGACCGATGCGTTCGGCGAGTTCTGACACGTTCACCGACTCGGCAACTGCGGCGGCGTCCTCAGGCGTCACCAGCACACCGTCCTGTGCCACCGGCAGCCTCCTCGTCGGGTGTCCCGAGAGGGCTGACCGTAGCACCTCGCTGCGACCGCTCGGCGGGATTGAGGTGGTTGCTGGATCAATCGAAGACGACGACGGGCTTGACGACGTCGCCACCCGTCGACGCGGCGATCGCCTCGTTGATGCCCTCGAACGGGAAGGTGGAGATCAGCCGGTCGAACGGGAACTTGCCAGCTCGGTATAGGTCGACGAGTAGCGGAACGAAGGTCTGCGGATCGGCGTCTCCCTCGATGACACCGGACAACCGCCGGCCGAGCAGCAGATGGCCCTGGTCGATGGTGATGTCGTGTTGCAGACCGTGAAACCCGACCGTTGCGCAGTGTCCCGGCGATCGCAGAATCTCCAGCGCCTGGCGGATGACGATGTTCGACCCAACCGCGTCCAGCGAGCAGTTCACCCCGTTGGGAACGGCTGTCACGATGTCCCACACGAGATCCTTCGTCTCGGCCGGGTTGAACAGGTGAGTGGCGCCCAGCGTGGCGGCGAGTTCCAACCGCGCCGGGTTGACGTCGACGGCGATGACACTGCTACATCCGAGCGCCTTGCCCGCCATGACGGCGGCCAGACCGACAGCGCCCAAACCGAAGACGGCCAAACTGTCGCCTTCGTCGGGACACAGCACGTTCATCACCGCACCGGCGCCGGTCTGCAGACCGCAGCCGAGCGGCCCCAGCAGATGCAACGGCAGATCCTTGGGTACCTTGACGACGTTGCGAGCGCTGGCGATCGCCAAGCTGGCGAAGGAGGACTGCCCGAACCAGTTGCCGTGTACCTCCTCGTCTCCGGCCCGAAGCGTCACGGTGCCGTCGAGTCGTTCGCCGAAGTAGTTCAGCGGTGCGAACAGTTCGCAGTAGGCGGGTGTCTTGTTCGTACACGTGTCGCATTCGCCGCAATACGCGTAGCTGATCACCACGTGATCACCCGAGACCACGTTGGTGACCGTCGCGCCGACCGCCTCGACCACACCGGCACCCTCGTGGCCGAGGACCGCAGGCAGGGGAAGCGGCACCATCCCGTTGGCCGCCGAGATGTCGGTGTGACAGACCCCGACCCCGGCGATGCGAACCAGCACCTCGTCGTCCGCGAGCTCGGCCAGGTGCACGTCCTCCAGCGACAGCGGCTCACCCTCCGCGCGGAGTATCGCCGCACGGGCCCCTCGCTGGGACCGGTCCGCCGAGGTTGCAGCTGGGCTGCCGGATGCGATGTCGGTCAAGGCCGTCTCCTCGTCGTCGCGCCGTCTTAGACGGCGGCGTCCTTCTCGGCCACGAGGTCGCGGTACACCGGGAACAGCGGCTTGGTCAACGGCACCAGCTTGAGGATCTTGTTGACCGGGCCCTTGGCCTTCACCTGTCCCTTCGCCAGTCCGACGCCGAGGTTGTACTCACCACGCCAGAACTTGTTGCCGATGTCGGCGGTCATGTACAGCTTGACGTCGGCCTCGGCGTCGTCGCCGCCGTCGGTGACCTCGATCGTCGGCTCCCGCAGCCGCACCGTCATCGCGGCGTCGGGGTCGGTGTAGTAGACCTGCAGGTCGATGTCGGCCGCTTTGAGCTTCGGCCCGACCTCGGTCCCGTTGGCGGCCCGGAAGACACCTCCAAGATACTTGTAGATCTCTTCGGCGTTTGCGTAGTAGCTCATTGCGTTCTCCTATGTCCTTGTCCTGGAGGTAGCGACACATCCAGCGCCGCAGAGGTATTCGTGATCGTCGTCTAGCGAGACGAAGGCGGGGTCCAGCGCACGGGAAGTGCGTGCACGCCGTGGATGAAGTTGTTGATCTGGTAATCCGGCTCGCCGGTCATGGTGATGTCAGGGATGCGCGTGTAGATCTCGGTGAGTACCGACCGCAACATCTGCCGACCCAAGGCGTTGCCGAGGCAGAAGTGCGGACCGCCGGCGCCAAAGCCCAAGTGGTCGTTCGGGCTTCGCAAGATGTCGAACCTCGCCGGGTCGACGAACACGTCTTCGTCCCGGTTGCCGGAGCAGTACCACATCACCAGGTGCTCACCGGCCTTGATCTCGGCGTCACCAACCACGACGTCCTCGGTGGCGGTGCGACGGAAGTGCATCACCGGGCTTGCGTGGCGCACGATCTCCTCGGTCGCGGTACCGACTCGGCCAGGAAGGTCCTCGAGCAGCAGGGCCCGCTGATCGGGGTTCTCGGAGAACAAGCGCACCGCGTGCGCGATGGAGTGCCGAGTGGTGTCGTTGGCTGCCGAACCCAGAAGCGAGAAGAATGCGCCGATTTCCCACTCGTCGAGTCTTTGGCCTTCGAACTCTGCGTTGACGACCCAGCTGATGAGGTCGTCCTGGGGGTCCTTGAGGCGTTTCTCGGCTTGCGCCAGCGCTATCTCCTGGATCCGTTCGGACTCCTCCGCGTGCGTCGTCAGCGCATCTCGGCCCAATGCCATGCGTGGGTCGTCCCACGCCAGCATCCGCTCGGCAGCTTCCATCACGATGTGCTGTTCGTCGCTGTCGCGGTCAAGGCCGAAGAAGTGCGCGAAGATTCGCCCCGGCACGTACTTGGCGTAGTCCTCCGAGAAGTTGCCCTCGCCGCGGTCGACGATCTCGTCCATCCGCTGTCTCGCGTGCTGGGCGATCCACTCGGTCAGCTTGCGGACGTTGCGGGGGGTGAACGCCTGCTCGACGATGCCGCGCATCTTCCGATGATCCTCACCGTCCATGACGAGGAACGACGCGGTCGCGGTGATGACGATCTCGGGCATGTCCTCCATCAGGACGCCCTTGCCCGAGCAGAACAGCTTCGGATTGCGCGAAACGTAGCGGAGGTCAGCATGTTTGGTGACCGACCAGAATCCTGGAGTGTCCTCTTCCGGCGGCAGCAGGGTGGACTCGTACGGCCGGTGATAGGAGACCGGATTCTCTGCCCGCAGGCGTCCGAACGCCTTGTCCCGCGTCTCGAAGTCCTGCGCCCAAAACGATCGGGCCGACAAGTCGAGTTCGGGGTCGCTGACAATCGGGGAATGCTCTGCAGTGCTGCTCATGTCATGAAGGTTGTCACTCGGCCGACCCGGTGACGATCCGGCAGACGGGGCAACTGCATACCTCGTTGGGGGTGCGGTCTCCGTCACAGATCAAGCACCAGCCGGGGTGTCTTCGACCGCGAGACACACACCATGAGACAGTCGTTCTCGGCCTTCTCGTCGTCGCTGAGAACGGAGTCTCGGTGCTCTGGGATCCCTTCGAGCACAGGGGTTTCGCAGGTGCCGCAGATCCCCTCCATGCACGAGGCCAGCATGCTGATCCCCCGCGCACGCAAGGCGTCGAGGATGGTGTCGTCAGGGCCGATTTCAATCGTGACGCCCGACCGCTGGCAGACGACCGCGAAGTCGTCGACTGAATCCTGCGGCGGTCTCCGTGCCGCCGGGTTCGCAGCGAATCGCTCGACGTGCAGTGCACCATTCGGCCAAGCGACGCAGGCGTTCTCGACGGCGTGGAGCAAGGCCTCGGGTCCGCAGCAGTAGATCAATGTGTCCTCGCGCGGGGTGTCTAGCACGCTGGCCAGGTCGAGCATGCCGAACTCGTCCTGCGGCCACACGGTCACCTTGTCCCCGTACTGGGAGAGCTCGTCGACGAAGGCCATCGAGGTGCGACGCCGACCTCCGTACAGGAGGCTCCAGTCAGCGCCGTCGGCCTCGGCCACTTCGATCATCGGCATGATCGGCGTAATGCCGATTCCGCCCGCGATGAATTGGTAGCGGCTGGCGGGTCGTAGCGCAAAGTGGTTGCGCGGACCGCGGACTCGCAGCATGGCGCCTTCACGCAAGGTGTGATGCACGTGTTTCGAGCCGCCACGGCCATCCGGTTCGAGCAGCACTCCGACCTTCCAGCGCCGCCGATCCGTGGGGCTTGAGCACAGCGAGTACTGCCGCACCAAGGTCTCGGTCAACAGCAAGTCGACGTGTGCGCCGGGAGCCCAGCGCGGGAGTTCTCCGCCCGCACTGTCCTCGAACACCAGGCCGACGACGTCGTCAGCCAGCTCTTCGCGGCCCACCACCGCCAGTTCGATCGTCTGTTCCTCGGTCAGCGGGACGTGGCGCACTCGGACTCCGTCACCGCCGTCATCAGTACCAACCCGCATGGGTCGAGCTTGCTGATCTGGCGCCGTCCCCACCAGCCGCCAGACGGTGGACCGCCATACCTCGAACGAGGGTTCCGGAAGCGATTGGAGACTGTCCGCGCTGCCGACGCCCAGCCGCCGAGCGCGCTACGACGGTTTTCTGCACCATGGTCGCGATCGACCGGCAGCGCTCCACATCCACGGCCGCGAGGCAGAAAATGGCCACAGCGCCTCACGGGCATGTCCACCCCGAAGACCCGTTGTACACAGCACTCTGACGGCTCGGCAACTCGGTCGGCGGACCGTACTCCTGCAAATGGGAGATCGTCGGACACCACATCGGCTCACTACCCTGGGTCGGAACGCTGCGCATCGACTGGTGCGCAACGAGTTCAACTCCTTCGTCGGCGGACGGCAGTGAGCCACCTGTGCGCGGAACCAGGGGAACAATCGTGCAATCGTTAGTCCAAGACGACTTCGACATCACACTTCACCACGTCATGCGACGCATGCGCGGGATGAACTCATACGCCGAAGTGGTGACGTTGCTCGACGCCGACGGTTTAGTCGTTCGGAGCACGTTTGGTGACGTCGTCCGACGGGCCGACAAGCTGGCCGCAGCCCTGCACGCCCTGGGTGTTCGCGTCGGTGACCGCGTGGCCACTCTCGCGTGGAACACCCAGGAACACCTGGAGGCCTATCTCGCGGTGCCGTGCATGGGAGCGGTCCTGCACACCTTGAACATTCGCCTGTCGGACGACCAACTGGCGTACGTCGTCAACCACGCCAAGGACCGCGTCCTCATCGTCGACGAGTCCCTGCTCCCGCAAATCCAGCGGATACTGCCCACCATCGGGTGCGTCGAACACTTCATCGTCATCGGAGGAGAAGACGGCGCGTCCCGGTTGCCCGGTGCTCGCCGCTATGAGGACGTCATCGCCGAGCAATCCGACGGCTACGACTACCCCGACGTCGACGGCACCGCCGCCGCCAGCCTCTGCTACACCAGTGGCACCACGGGAAATCCGAAAGGCGTGCTGTACGGTCACCGTTCGACCGTTCTTCACGTGATGGCCGAGTGCCTCACCGACACACTCGACGTCCGCTCCACGGACCGGGTACTACCGGCGGTGCCGATGTTTCACGCGAACGCCTGGGGCCTCCCGTACACCTGCGGCATGCTCGGCGCGTCATTGATACTGCCGAGCCGCTTTCTGCAAGCGGACCCGTTGGTGCGCCTCATCAAGTCCGAAGGGGTTACCTTCGCCGCGGCCGTACCGACCATCTGGGCCGACGTTCTTCGCACGGCGTCATCGAGCCCCGATGACCTGGGGTCGTTGCGCCGGGCGGTCTGCGGCGGCGCAGCGGTCCCGCTGTCACTCATGCAACGATTCGAGGACACGTTCGGTGCGCCCCTCGTTCAGGGCTTCGGCATGACGGAAACGAGCCCGCTCGTCGCCATCGCCGAGGCACCCACCGAGGCGACCGGAGACGACTATTGGCGGTACCGCTCGAAGACCGGCCGCATCGCACCCCTGGTGGAAGCCCGGATCGTCGACCTCAACGGGGACGAACTACCTTGGGACGGAGATGAATCCGGCGAACTCGAACTAGCAGGCCCGTGGATCGCCTCGGGTTACTACCTCGACGAGAAGGCCAGCGTCGACAACTTTCACGACGGTTGGCTCCGTACCGGCGACGTCGCGACGATCGACGCCCTTGGCTACATCCAGATCACCGATCGAATGAAGGACGTGATCAAGTCCGGTGGCGAATGGGTCTCGTCCATAGAGATGGAGAACGCGTTGATGTCTCACCCGATGGTCGTCGAGGCCGCCGTCATCGCCAAACCCGACGATCGCTGGACTGAACGCCCCCTCCCCTGTGTCGTCGTCGACGACGCCCATCTCGCAACACCGGAAGTCCTCAACGCGCACATCGAGACCCGGTTCGCCAAGTGGCAGCTGCCCGACGAATACGCCTACCTCGCCGAGGTGCCGAAGACCAGCGTCGGCAAGTTCGACAAGAAGCAGCTGCGCTCGATGCTCGCGACGGGCGAGTTGGCTCAACGTCACCCGGTTCGGACGACTACAGGGACCACGTCCAACTAGCCAAGCCGTCGCCCAAAGCTATTGTGGTTGACCGTATACCGCTACCAGGACACTGCGGTCGAGGCTGTTGACCGACCACACTCCCATCTCGGAATACGCACAGTTCGCCATCACGGCGAAGTCGACGGGATCGTGATACCACTGGTTGATCACGTCGACGCCGTTGATCGCCAGGGCGGGATTGACCGCCACGGTCTGAGCCACCTGGCCGCGGTACCCGGCGGCGTCGGCTCGCGACTGGGGGGTGGAACCATCTGAACCGACGTCACCGTCCAGGGTTCGGTCGGTCAACACGTCGTTCGCATGCCATCGGGCTGCCTGTTGCAACCGCGGGTCGATCCTCACGTCATTGGTACACCCCGCCTGATGCTGAACGGTGTACACGTTCGCCACGACGCCGTGGTTCAGCCGCTTGTTGTTGGGCACCAAAGTGTTGTCGTCGTTGTCGGCGTGGGCCGGCGAGGCAACGAGCACCAGCATGGTGCACGCACTGATCGACGACAGTGCCGCTCTCTGGAGACGCATCGGGATGGGTCCTCTCCACGGATTGCGGTCAATCACACCGGATCGAATTCCGATATGAGCCAGCGGTTGTCGACCTTGTCGAGCCCGATGCGCACACTGGAGGCCGTGTTCGAGGGAGTATCGTTACCGACGGTGGTCGTCTGGTTGACGAAGAGCAACACCTCAGCATGAGTCTCAGATGCGGACACCGACGCCGCGGCCGGCACCGTCGCCGTGGCGGTGATCTTCTTCTGCTGGGCTCCGGGAATTACCACGTCGTTCGTCAACGACGCATACGACTCGAGGAACTGACCGGTCAAGCGCCCCCGAGCGGCGTCGAGATCCTGCTTGACGGTCTCGGGGCGGTACGACAGCAGCGCGATGGTGCCTTCGGTCGCCGCTCGAACTGCCTCGGCGCCCGACACCTGCGCCCCGTCGATCGTTGCGGTCTGCCACTTGAGGTAGCCGGAACCGATGGCCAACACCATTGCTAGAGAGGGCAATACGACGTAGGACATGGCCGACCTCCAGCCGAGCCGGCGGCGAGGGACGGGTGGGCTGGCCTGACTTGTGCCGAGCACGGTGTCGTCGGACTCCTCGACCTGCGACGCGGACTTCAGTAGTTTCATGGCACGAACTCCACTCGTGAGACCTTCATCTGATCGCCGGTTCGTTGAACCGAGATTCGCATCCGCCACGCACGCGGGACCTGTTCGTTCCCCGTGGTGTTCGACGTCTTGACCGAAACGGCAACCAGTGCTTGGGCTTCGCCATCTGACTGCGACTCCAAGCCGGCCTCCGTCACGGTACCGACCGACACGGACTTGGCTTGCTTGACGACCCCCACGAACGCGTCCGATCGCTGGGCGAACTCGTCGTAGAACTCTCCCGTAGCGCCTTCGGTGATGCGGCGAACGTCGTCCTCGGCGTGCTCCCAGTCGATCGTAGTGAGGTTGAGGGCAGCTTGACGCGCCGTCTGCAGAAAGCGTCCGCGCTCGGCCTGCGCGTGACTCGCCTGGTGGTATTGAAATCCCAACCAGCCCAGAAGCGTAGACAACACGACGACGATGGCCACCCCCAAGGTGGCCGGACGTCGAAGCGCCGAGTGCCACGCCCTGGGTCGCCGCTCGGGCGGGTCGGGTGGGACGTCGCCGTCGATGTCTTGATCGACGACTTCACAGTCGGTGTCGCCGACGCCTTCGACCGCTTCGGGCAGCGTCAAGGTGTCGGAGGGAGCAGCATCGTTTGCCATGTCTTGTCCTCCGTTGCGGTCTGAGCTAGCTCGGATTGGGTGTATTGGCGACCATCGGGTCCGACGTAGGAACCGGTGGCGGGGTCGTAGTACGCGACCGCCGTCGGCGGCGGACCCGCGGGAGGCGCTGAGCCCGGCGGCAACTGAGGGACGTCCTGCCCGTTGACGGTCGCGTTCGGGTCGCCCTTCCAGTTGAACCCGTCGTTGATCGGGACGTAGGGCTGATCGCCTTCGCACTCCTTGACCGTCGCCGCGCGCTTGCCGGGCACGGTTTCACAGGGGGTGTTGCGTGCGCCGCGGACGTTGAACGGGGAATCCTGTGGCACCCGGCAGTACAGGTCACCCGGCGCTCGATCCGGGTAGTCCTGCAGCGAGGCGCTTCGCCTCTGTTGCGCCGGCAGATAGCCCGTCGTGCACGGCGGCGGCAAATTCAGATTCAGGTTGAAGCTCAGATACGCGCCCTTGTAGTCCTGTTTGGTGTTGACGTTCGCGGCCAGCGATCCCTGTTCGATCGACACCAATTGCGGTAGCAGCACTAGAATCTGCTGAATGCTGTCGTGATACGCAAGACCTACCTTGCCGACGCTTGCCAGGTTGGCGAGCAGGATCGGCAGAGTCGGCTGAACGCGTTGAACGAGCTGACGCGCTTCGTCCAACGCCGGACCGCCCCGCTTGATCACTCCAGCCACGTCGCCGTCGTGCTGCTGCAACTCGCGCGTCACCGTGGCGACGTGGGACGCCCACCCGGCAATGGCGTCCGAGGTATCGGTCTGTGTGTCGAGCACCGGCTTGGCGTTGTCGACCAGCGCAAGCATGGGGTCCAAGTTCTTCCGGGCATCGGTTGAGAGATCCGTGACGCCGTTGACGATCTTGGAGAGCTCCGGGCCGAGTCCGCCCACCGCCGTGTAGGACTCGTCGACCACGGTCTTCAGATTGTCCCGCGGTACTGCCCGCAAGCCTGCCTTGACCGCGTCGAGCACTCCGTTGACGTCCCGCGGCACCGACGTGTCTTTGAGCGGGATCACGTCTCCGTCCTTCAGCGGCGGAGCGGAGTCGTTGCGCGGCAACAATTCCACGTACTGCTCGCCTATCGCGGACTGACTGTGCACCTGCGCCTCGAGGTCGCTCGGGATGGCGACATTCGATGTGAGCGAGAGGTCGGCGACGACGCCCGAGTCACTCAGATGAACGGACTCGACGCGCCCGACCTCCGTACCTCGGTAGGTGACGTTGCCGCTTTCGTACAGTCCGCCAGTGACGGGAAGCTGCATGGCGACGGTGTAGCGCCCGATGCCGAATAGCTTTGCCGGGAGCTTCATGTAGTGGACCGTCATGAGGCCGAGCGCGACGAGTGCCACCACGGTGAAGACCGCGAGTTGGATTCGCGACAGTCGATTCAGGTGCATGTGTCAGCGCCCCTGATCCATGCGGTACGGCGCGGTGAGCGGATTGCTGACGTTGCCCGGTCCGCCGGCCATGCAGGGGCTGGGGAACTGGCCAATCGTGCGGCCCCACTGCAACTCCAACCAGGTCAGGTCACATTCCCAGCGGGTGCCGGTGAAGAGCCCGGCGTCGATCCGACTCAGCGTCAGGTCGATCACCGCCGTCAGGTTGGCATAGTCGCCGCGCTGCCACTTGTCGATGTCCGCACTGGGGAACGGGTACGTCGGAAGCAGGCCAAGGGATTTCGTCAGGCTAGGCCCCGCGTTGCCCAGAGCTTCGAGCACCGGTCCCAAGTGTTTCAGCTCCTTGACCAGATTTTCCTTGCTCTGGTTCACCGTGTCGGTGGTCAGTGCGCTGAACTTGCCCAACTGGTCGGCCGCCTCGACGAGATTGGAGCGCTGATCGTTCAGCACCGCCAGCGCATTGGGAATCGTCTCGACGGCGCGGTCGAGAACGGGCTGTTGTTCGGCAAACTTCGCGACGAGATTGTTGAGACTGTCGGTTGCTGCGATGATGTCGCCGCTCTGGTCGTTGAGGGTCGCGGCGAATTTGTCGGACTGTTCGATCAAGCTGCGTACATCCGACTCGCGACCGCGCATCGCCGTGCTCAACGCTTCGGTGATGTCCCCGGCTTGGCCGATGCCGCCGCCGTTGAGGACCATCGACAACGCCGCCAGCGTCTGCTCGGGCGTCGGGTAGGCCCCGGCCCGATCCAGGGGGATCACCGAGCCCTCGTGCAGCCTGCCCTGCGGCGGTTCATCCGTCGGTGGCGCCAATTCGATGTGCAGGGAACCGAATATCGTCGTCATACCGATCTTCGCCGTGGCGTTGGCCGGCAGGTTCACGTCCTCGTTGAGGCGCATCGACACCAGCGCGTGGCCGTTCTGCAGCTCGATCTTGGACACGTGACCGACCGTCACGTCGGCGACGCGTACTCGCGAATTGGGCTGAATATTGCTGACGTCGGGCATCTGCGCCTGCACCAGGTACGACGCCTCTCCTCTACCCTCGGTGCCGGGCACCGGCAGCGAGTTGATCCCCTGCCAGCTGCAACTCGCCAACAACCCGGCCACCATCACGGTCACCACACACACCGCAGCGCGGCGGTTCCACGAAAGACTCACGACCCTCCTCCGGGCGGCGCCATCATCCCCGGCAAGCCGGCCGCGGGATCGGTCGACACGGTGGCCGGCCCGGGAGCTTCGGCAGCCAACGGGGGTCCAGCCGGCGGGGGCGAATCTGCTTGCGGCAGGGGCGGAACGAAGTCGGGCCTCATCGAATCCTCGCTGTAGGTGACCTCGTTGGGTCTTGCCTGCGCACCGACGAGCAGGTTCTCGCCAAGCGGAAGGAAGTTCATCTGCCGGTTCTTGATGATCGGTGCCAGGTATTGGGCGCACAGCTTCGAGGACTGCTCCGCACCGAGCCGGGACGCCGCCTGGATCGCACCGCACAGAAACGAAATCGGGTTCGCGAAGTTGTTGATCATCAATTCACCGGTGAGCGATCCGTTGGCCGGCTCGTAGATGTTGTTGAAGTTCGCCATGACGGTCGGGAGGCTGTGCAACGTCTGCTCGACGTCACCCAGGCTGTCGTTCAACGCAACCGAGATGGACGACAGCTTGTCTGCGGCCGTGCCGATCGGTTCGCGATTCTCCGCCACGAAGGTCGTGACGTCGCCAACGACATCGTTGAGGTCTTGGACGGCTCGGCCGACCTCGTTCGGATCGTCGGCAAGCAATCCCGACACCTCGGCGAGGTTGACGTTCAATCGTCCAAGCAAGTCACCGCTGTCGCGAAGCGCCGTGACGAGCGTCGACAGATTCTTGACCGTGCCGAAGATGTCCTCGCTGTGGTCGCCAAGAGCGGAAACGGTCTGCGACAGCTTGATGACGGTGTCACGGATGTTGGCCCCTTGGCCGCGGAGATTGTCAGCGGCGGTGTTGATCAGGGACCCGAGCGTGCTGACTCCCCCTGGCGCAGTCGGCTGCAACATGTCAGTCAACCGCTCCAGCTGGGCGCGCACGTCGTCCCACTCCACGGGCACCGCCGTTCGATTCTGCGGAATCACCGCGCCGGACGCGATGATGGCACCGTCGGTATAGGGCGGTGTGAGCTGAATGGCGCGTCCGGTGACGAGCTGCGGTGACAGGATCACGGCGTTCACGTTCGCCGGGACCTTGTACTTGGAGTCGAACCAGAACGTGATCTTGCTACGTTGCGGTTCGGGCTCGATCTTCTCGACCTTGCCGACCGAGACTCCTCGGATTCGAACGTCGTCACCGGCAAAGAGCCCGGTGCTGTTGTCGAAGTACCCCACCACCAAGGTCTTTCCGACGTGGTCGGCGATCTTCACGACGGCGAACACCGCAGCGACGAGGACTGCCACCAGCGTCACTGCGAGTGCACCGCGCGGATTCGCGATCATCTTCACGGTTGGCCTCCTGCAGTCGGTTCGCCGGGCGCCGGCACGAACACGGGTGACGGCGTGGGCTCCGGTGCGGACTGGCCACCGGCGGGGTCTGGGGCGGGCGGTCCTGGCGGCGGTCCGCCGGGGGCCGGTGCCGGGGGCGGATCCCGGTATGGATAGCACCCGGTGGGGCCAGGAAGCGGAACGCCGGGCGGTCCGCACCCTGGGTCGCCAGGATTGCCGGTGATCGCGTCGGGCAGAGTGAGGCGAGGATCGCCGCCCTGGCCAGTTCGCGGGTACGGCACGGGCAGCGGCGGGGTGGCGGGCTGACCGACCTGCGGATCGTTGAGCTCCGACGGCGGAAGGGTGGACGGATCCACGCCGAGATCGGAGAACGCCGCATCCACGAACGGTTGGACGAACTGCCCAGGTAACAAGTTGACGACGTATGCCTTGAAGAACGGTCCCGAACCCAACGATTCACCCAGTGACATCGAATAGGTGCTCAAACCCTTGAGCGCCTTCTGGATTCGCTCCTTGCGAGCGTCGACGATGGCCAAGACGCCGTTGAGTTTGTCCAGCGCGGGCTTCATCTCCTTGCGGTTGTCGGCGATGAACGCCTTCAACTGCGTGGAGACTGCGGAGATGTTGCCAGCCAGGCCGTCCAGCGCCGCGCTCTGCGAACGCAGTTGCACCAGTAGCGCGTTCGTGTCTTGGATGAGACCGACGATTCGGTCGGTACGACGTGCGAGTACCCCGGTGGCCTTCGCCGCGTTGTCGAGCAGGCTGCGCAGTTGCTGATCCCGGTTGTTCAGCGTGTCCGCGAACCGCGCCACACCGGACACGGCGTCACGCAGCTGTGGCGGGGTGTCGGCGAAGGTCTGCGCCATGGTGGCCAGCGAGTCGGACAGCTGGTTGGTATTCAGACCGCTGATCGTGGTGGCCAGCTCGCCGAGAGCGTCCGGAAGTTGGTACGGGGACGTCGTGCGCTCCATCGGAATTGCGCCGTTGAGGTCACCGTCTCCGTGCGGTGTCACGTCGAGTTCCTTGGTGCCAAGAAGACCCTTGGTCCTGATTGCCGCCTCGGTTCGGTCGCCCATGTGGATGTCGTCCGGGACGTCGAAGGTGACCAGCACACCCGGTCCCTCGAGCTCGATCGACGAGACCTTTCCAACGGGGTAACCCGACACTTGCACTATCGCACCGTCGAACAGGCCCCCGGCGTCGACGAAGTAGGCGGAGTAGGCCTTGTTCTGGTTGACGAACGGCAACATCTGATTCCCCAGTGCCGCGGCGACGATCAGGATCACGACGAGAATTCCGCCGAGGCCCAGAGTCGCCGGGTTTCGTTGCGAGATCGACTCGATGATCTTCATTTCGGCGCACACCGCCCCGTGCTTTGACCCGCGACCTTGACGAACACGGGCTGGCCACCCTTGCCGTTCAGCTTCAGCACCACGTCGCAGAAGTAGAAGCTGAAGTAGTCGCCGTAGATTCCCTGCCTGTTGAGCATCTGATACTTGTCCGGCAGCGTGTTGAGGATTTGGTCGAAGTACTCGTGGTCCAGCAACACGTTGCCCGCGACACGATCCGACTCCGTGACCACCCGGTGGATGGGGGCCCTCGTCTCGGCGAGGAGGTCGGCGATCGTGTCGGTGGCCGCACTCGTTGCTGCCACGGCGTTGGTTATGTCGGTCTTTCGCTCGGCCAACCCGTGGATCAGATCAGCCAGGTTGGTCACCGCCTTGTCGAGCTGATCAGTCTGACCGCCAAGGGAACCCATGACCCTGCCAAGGTTGTCGACCACCTGGCCGATGAGGACGTCGCGGTCGGCCAACGTGTTGGTGACGGCCGCGGCCTGGCTGAGGAACGACGCAATCGTCGGCCCCTCACCCTGAAAGGCGCCGATCAACTCGCCGCTGAGATCGTTGACCTGTTGCGGGTTCAGCGCCCGAAACAACGGACGGAAGCCTCCGGTCACCGAGTCCAGGTCGAGGGCGGGTCGTGTCCGGCCCACCGGAATCGTCTCTCCCGGCGTCAAGACCCTTGGGTCCCCGGCGTTTTCGACCAACGCCAAGTAGCGACCACCGATCAAGTCGTCATACCGCACCTCGGCCTGAGTTCCCTGCGTCAGGACCGCTTGGTGGTCAGCGGTGAAGCTGACACGCACGGTTGCGTCGCGGTTGACGACGATGTCGCCCACCTTGCCCACCTCGACACCGGCAATACGAACCATGTCCCCTTCCCGAAGGCCCGAGACGTTGGTGAACTGGGCGGCATAATCAGTCGCGTCACCACCGGATCGAAACTGCGAGAACACCACCACGGTCGCGCCGAGGGCCAACGCACAGACCGTCATGAAGATCCCGAGGCGCCAGCTGACACCTCGAAGGTTCTTGGTCATGGCGTTCCTGCTTCCTGTGGTGCGGAGTCGGGCGGCACGGCGGCGGGTTGATCGGCAGCGGCCGCGCCTGCTGGCGGCAGTCCCGGCCAGAGCGGCACACCGCCAGGCCCATACAGCGCAGCGCCGTACGGCGGGGCCCCCGGGTAGGGCTGCGGTCCCGGCGCTGGACCGGGCAGGCATTTACGGATGCTCGGCGGCTCCGGCACCGCGCGGGTGACCGGGAGGTAGTTCGCGTAGCACGGCTGACCCAGGCCCGGGTTTGGTCGAATGTCGAGACCCGTACCCCAACCCGTGTTGGTGATCAGTTGTCGCACGGGAAAGTTCTTCGTCGCATCCGGCAGCGATCCACATCCCGGCCGCCCACCGGGTCCCCCCTTCGCCGCCACGACCGGCAGGTTGTCGGGGAACTGGTAGGGATCGTTGCCCGGCAACAGGGCGACGTCGACGACGAAAGTTCGACCGTCACCCCCGAAGACGTCCTTTCCGTTGTCGATTGTCCACTGCGCGCCCTGGAGTGTGCACGTGAAGGTCGGGCTGTACATCTCGAGGAGTTCCGTCGTCGGCTCGAGACTGTTGACGGCCGCGACGAAGCTGTCCTTGCTCGCGCCAACGAGAGTCGTTGCGTCTTGCGCGAAACCGACGGCACTCAGTAGCAGACCGTCCAGCGCGCTCGCATTGTCGACCACCGTGGAACTCGTCGTACTGGCTGCGTCCAGTATCGACACGATGTCCCGCGCGGCCACGGTGTAGGTGTCACTCGCGTCCTTCAACGCGTTGACGTCCGAACGGATCACATCGCTGCGTCCGTTGAGCGCGGTCAACACCTCGTTGAGATCCGTTGCGGCCTGACCGATGCGCTCACCCCGGCCGCGTACCGCGTCGGCGACGGCGGTGAGCACGGCGTTCAACTTGACCGGATCGACCATCTTGAGCAGATCAGTGAGGTTCTCGAAGACGGTGTTGACTTCGGTCGTGACGTTGGTCGCGTTCAGCACGGCTCCCGCGGAAAGCCGCTTGGCGGTTGGCTCCTTCGGGTAGGAGAGATCGACGAACTTCGCACCGAAGACGGTGGTGATGGCGATCTTGGCTTGAACGTTGGCCGGTATGTAGCGGATCTGATCGGAGTCGATGTCCAGCTTCATCTGCGCGCCGCCCTGATCGCCTGCGCCGATCTTCCCGACGCGACCCACCTCGACCCCGCGCAGCTTTACCTTGGCACCGGTCTCGAGCACCAATCCGGAACGCTCGGCATTCAACGTGACCGGAACGACCGAACGGAAGGTGCCTTGGAAAGCACCCGCAGTGCCGAACACCAGGGCCGCGACGGCGAGTAGCAGGATCAGTGGCCACCATCTCGTCGAGATGCGTCGTTGTCCGATAACGGTATTCACGAGTCACCCAGCCAGGTGAAAGTTGCCGGACTGCCCGTACACGGCCAGGGTCACGGCCATCAGCACGATGGCGCCCACCACCATGGAGGCGCGTACGGCGCGCCCGACAGCCTCTCCGACGCCGGCGGGACCGCCGCTGGCCGTGTAGCCGTAGTACGTGCAAATCAGCATGACCACAACGATCATCACGATGGTCTGAGCGAAGGACCACACCAGATCGCTCGTGTTCAGGAAGGTGTTGAAGTAGTGGTCGTAGACACCCGTCGCCTGCCCGTAGATGAACGTGGTGCCGTAACGCGCGGCGAGGAACCCGGTCATCAACGCCACCGCGTACAGCGGGATCACCACGATCGTCCCGGCGAGCACGCGTGTCGCCGCCAGATACGTCACGCTTCGGATCCCCATCACTTCGAGCGCGTCGACCTCTTCGTTGATCTTCATCGCGCCCATCTGCGCGGTGGCGCCAGCCCCTACGGTGGCGGTCAGCGTGACCTGCGCGGTCCCGGGAACGATCAGCCTTGGGATGAAGAACGCCGACGCAAAACCGGTGAACGCGTCGACGCCGACGGATTGAAACTGCGTGTAGCCCTGGGCGGCCACCACCGCTCCGGTGGTCATCGTCATGAACCCCACGATGACGACGGTGCCGCCGACCGCGGCCAGAGCGCCTGAGCCCAAGCCCATTTGGGCGATCAGCCGCAGCAGTTCGGGGCGGTAGTTCACCAGCACGTCCGGAATGCGGGCGAGCGTCATGAAGTAGAAGCGGGTTTGCTCACCAACGCGGTCCCATTCGGCGAGGAGCTTCTTGAGTGTGCGTGCCAAGCGCGGCGAACGCCCGGAGGGGCTGGCGGCAAGGTGTGTCATTTCGCGTCTCGTCTCATTGCAGCGTGAATTGGACACCGACGGCGGTGACGATGATGTTCACGGTGAACAGCACCATGAAGGAGAAGACGACGGTCTCGTTGACCGCGTTGCCGACGCCGGCCGGGCCACCGCCCACCGAGATCCCCTTGTAGCAGGCGATTAATCCCGATCCGAGCCCGAACAAGAACGCCTTGATGACCGAGACGATCACGTCGCCGACACCGGTCACCACGGTCATGCCGTCGATGAAGGCGCCTGCCGACACGTGAAGAGCGAAGACACAGAAGAAGAATGACGCGAGCATGCCGACCAAGACCACGAGACCCATGAGTGCGACGGAGACCGTCGTCGCCGCCAGTACGCGGGGAATCACCAGCGCCTGGATCGGATCGATGCCCATGACCCGTTGCGCGTCGAGCTCTTCACGGATCGTACGCGCTCCGAGGTCGGCGCACATCGCGGTGGCGCTGGCCCCCGCGGTCACCAACACCGTTACCAGAGGGCCGATCTGGTTGACGTTGAAGAACGCGGCTCCCGCGCCCGAGAAGTCGGCGGCGCCGAACTCGCTCAGCAGAATGTTGAAGATGAAGGTGTTGATGACCGCGTACGGAATGATCATCAGGACGGCGGGCAGCACCGACACTCTGGCAACGAACCACGACTGGTCCAGGTACTCCCGCCACGCCAACGGCGTGGTGAAGATGCCCACGACGACGTCCAGGACCATTCCGAAGAACCCGCCCAACGCGCGGACCGGCTTCATCACCGGGGCGGCGGTCAGCAACATGACGATCTCGCCGCGTCGGTGGTCGATCGGCTAAGGGCAAGCGTCACGTGTTCTCCCGTGTTCGAGTCGGTCATTCACTGTCACTCGTCATGCCTTGCCAGCTATGACTTAGCTGACAGGTGAGGTCATTTCGTGACCGCTGACACATTCAACCATCGGCTACCGCACGGGCGGCAACCCCCGAAGGGGATATCCGGCTATCCCATCCGGGGCAATCAAATTGACGTTCATGCCTATGGTGTACAAGAGGATTCGGCGGCAGGGCGGCACTCGCCTGACGTCGACGAGAAGTTGCCACGACGATCTCCGCGACGCGGCGGGCGGCTGAGCACCTAGTGGCGAGGCGTGGAGAGCAGAGCATCGAAGATGTGGCGCTCGACCTTGTGGGTCAAGTCGATGTGGACGTGCTTGGTCTCGGTGTACTCGTCGAGTGCGTGCTCCCCGAGTTCACGGCCCAGTCCACTTTGCTTGTATCCACCAAACGGCAATGCGGGGTCGATCTGGTGCCAGTTGTTGATCCACACGGTGCCCGCCCGCAGGCGATCTGCGACCTCCACTGCGCGCTCGTAGTCGGTACTCCACACGCCGGCGCTGAGCCCATACTGAGAGTCGTTGGCCTGCCTGATGGCATCGGCGACATCGGTATATCGCAGAACGCACAGAACGGGCCCGAAGATCTCCTCGCGCGCGATTTCCATGTCGTTGCCGACCTCTGTGACGATCGTCGGTTCGATCCAGTACCCCTTGGCGAACGCCTCGCCGCCGGGAACCCCGCCTCCCAAAACGATCTTGGCGCCGTCCCGTCGTGCACCGTCCAAGAAGCTCAGCACGCGGTCGCGTTGCTTCGCCGAAATCACCGGGCCGACGTCGGTGTCGAAGTCGGTGGTCGCGCCGACCTTGAGCGACGACGCACGGTCGACAAGGCGGTCGACGACGAGGTCGTACATGTCGTCGGGTACCAGCAATCGCGTCCCGGATTCACATATTTGGCCCGAGTACAGCATGCAACCGAATAGGGCTCCGTCGACCGCGACGTCGAGATCGGCGTCGTCGAGGAGTATCTGGGCGCCCTTGCCGCCCAGCTCCAGCGACACCTTCTTGACCGTCGCCGAAGCGAGGCGCATGATTTCCCGCCCGACCGGTGTCGAACCCGTGAAGGCCACCTTGTCGACGTCGGGGTGCTCGGCAAGGCGCGCGCCGACCGTCGGGCCGGGGCCGGTGACCAGGTTGATGACACCGTCGGGCACTCCACACTCACGGGCGATCTCGCATAGCCGGAGCAGTGTCAGCGGTGTCTTCTCATCCGGTTTGACGACGACGGAGTTGCCCGCCGCGAGCGCGGGTCCGATCTTCCAAATGCCCAGCAGCAGCGGGAAGTTCCACGGCACGATGGCGGCGCAGACGCCAAGCGGCTCGCGCCGGATCACGTTGGTCGACATCGTGGGATACGCCTGAGTCGACACCTGCCGCTGCCACTGGTAGGTGGCAGCCTGCTCCGCGAAGTAAAGAAAGTGCGACGCCGCGTAGCCGACGTGGAATCCGGTGGCCTGACGCACCGTCGCGCCGTTGGCGTGGATTTCGAGTTCGACGAGTTCCTCGAACTCCTCGCCGATCCGGTCGGCGATCCTGGTCATCACCGCCGCCCGATCGACCGGTTCCATCCGTGACCACGATCCCGACTCGAATGCCGCCCGCGCCGCGGCTACGGCCTGGTCCACATGCTCGACTCCGCCGCGCGCGATCGTGGCGGTGAGCGCCGCCGTAGCGGGGTCGCGGATCTCGTCGAACTCGTCGGAGTCAACGTGTACGCCGTTGACGAACATTGTGTAGTGCTTGACGTCCGCTGCCATCTCGATTGCCACGGCCACTCCTTCGACTCGGTCACCCGAGTCAAGCCGCATTCCCCTGGCGGGACCATCGCCCGAAGGAGATGTTCGGGTAGCCCTCTCGGAGAGGGGGACCCAGTTCCCGCGCTATCGCAACACGGGATCGGCGCCCGGTTGGCAGAACCGCTCCACGTCACTCAGCGTCGGAGTCGACTCCCAGTCCCCGGGGGTCATGCACAACATCGCACCGCAGGCGTTCGCCCGGTGCAGGCGTTCGGGAACGTCGAGCTTCTCCAACAACGCGCTCAGGTATCCCGCCACGAACGCGTCTCCCGCGCCGACGGTGTCGACCACGTCGACCGAGAAGCCTGGGCCTTCCACGACGGCGCCCGACGAATGCACGACAGCTCCGTCGGCCCCGTGCTTCACCACCACTTCACGACATCCGCCGCGGACCAGCCGGCCGGCGGCCTCGGTGGCGTCGCCCTCCGGGAACAGCAACCGCAGTTCGTCGGCGCCACCGAAGACGATGTCGGCGCTCTCGGCGATCGTGCGCAGCAACGGGCCCGCGACGTCGGTCGGCGCCAACGTCGACCGGTAGTTCACGTCGAAGCTGACCCGAACACCAGCGGTCCGCGCGCGATTCACGCTGTCCAGCAGGCATTCTCGCGCGCTCTCGGACAGCAGCGCGGTGATGCCGGTGACGTGCAGAAGTTCGGCGTTCTCGATCCAGTCGGCTGGGACGTCCTCCGGCCGCAACCGCGAACCGGCCGATCCGGCGCGGTAGTAGAACACCGCCGTCGAACTCGGTGACGGCCGCTCCTTGAGCATCAATCCGGTCGGGGCGTCAGCGTCGACGATCCCGACGACCTCCACCCCCTCGGCGCGAATCTCGCGGGTGACGCGTTCCCCGAGGGCGTCGTCACCAACTCGACCGAGCCACCCGACGTCGACCCCCAAGCGGCGCAGTCCAATTGCCACGTTGCTCTCGGCCCCGCCGATGCCGAGGACCATTTCCGACACGTGCCGCAGCGAGCCGATGTCCCGAGTGCGCAACAACGCCATGGTCTCTCCGACGGTGACGATCCGGGCCGTCACGACGCCTGCCCGCAGACGGCCACGAACTCCGCCGTCCGGTCGCGAAGGGCAGCCAGGTCACCGCCTCGCAGCGCGTCACCGAGCAACGGTCCGCCGACGCTGACCGCAGCGGCACCGGCCGTCAGCCACGCCGCGGCGCCGGCCAGATCCACCCCGCCGGAGGGAACCGCTGCGATGCCGGGAAACGGCCCACGCAGATCCTTCAGGTAGCCGGGGCCAACCACGTTGGCCGGGAAGATCTTCACGGCGGCGGCGCCGCCGCGCCAGGCGCCGAATAGTTCGGTCGGGGTCAGGCCGCCGGGCACGATCGGGATTCCGGCGACGGCCGACGCGGCGACGATTTCCGGGTCCGCGACGGGGGTGACGAGGTAGTGCGCCCCAGCTCGGACGGCAGCGTCCAACTGCTCGCAGTCGACCACCGTGCCGACGCCGACGTCGGCCTCGTCGCCGTACCGTGCCAGCAGCTCCGGTAGCCGCTCCAGGGTGCCCGGTGTGGTGAGAGTGAGCTCGACGCTGCGGATTCCGGCCTCGACCAACACGTCGAGCACCCTGTCGTAGTCGGCCGCCTCCGGCGCCCGCACCACCACGATGAGCTTGGCTGCCGCGGTGCGGGCGGGGATCTGGAGTCGAGTCGGCGTGTCACCAGTCATGAACGGTGCCGTCCTGCAGTCGATTCACCGGCAGGTACGCCGCCGTGTACTCAAAGGCCGAGGCGGCCTCTTCGTCGAGTTCGACACCAAGGCCTGGTGCGTCGCCGGGATGCAGAAAGCCGCGATCGAAGGTGTACGACGTGCGGAACACGCCTAGGGTGACCTCACTGTGCGGCATGTACTCCTGGATGCCGAAGTTGTGGATCGCCATGTCGAGGTGCAGCGCCGCCGCCATCCCGACCGGGGACACGTCCGTCGGCCCGTGCATCCCCGACTTGATGCCGTAGACGCCCGCGAAGTCCAGCAGCTTCTTCATCGCTGTGATGCCGCCGGTATGGGTGACCGCCGAGCGCACGTAGTCGATCAGCCGCTCGGTGATGAGGGTTTGGTAGTCATACACCGAGTTGAAGACTTCGCCGATGGCCAGCGGAGTGGTGGAGTGCTGGCGCACCAATCGCAGCGCCGCCTGATCCTCGCCGGGTGTGCAGTCCTCCAGCCAGAAGAGGTCATAGGGCTCAACGTCTTTGGCGAACCTCGCGGCCTCGATGGGCGTCATCCTGTGGTGCCCGTCGTGCAGTATCCGGACACCGGTGCCGAAGTCCTCCCGGATCCGACCGAACACCGAGGGCATGTGGGACAGGTACGCGCGGGTGTCCCACACCTCCTCGATCGGTGCGGTTGCCGCGCTTCCGTCCGCGGCACGATGGGCCGGTTCGTAGTCGTATCTGCCGCCCGCCTTGGTGGTGGACACCCCGTAGATCTGGCCGAGGCCAGGTACGCCGGTTTGCACGCGCACCGCGGTGTAGCCAGCGTCGAGATAGCCGCTGATCGCATCCTTGAGCGCCGGGTAGTCGCCGCCCGACGCATGGCAGTACACCCGAACGTGGTCGCGGCTGGCGCCGCCGAGCAGCTGGTAGAGCGGCATCCCGGCCTTCTTGGCCTTGATGTCCCACAGCGCCATGTCGACCGCCGCGATGGCGGCCATCGTGACCGGCCCGCGACGCCAGTACGCCCCGCGGTAGAGGTACTGCCAGGTGTCCTCGATGCGATCTTCGTCGCGACCGATCAGCGTGGAGACCAGGTGCTCGGACAGGTATGCCGCCACGGACAGCTCGCGCCCGTTGAGCGTGGCGTCCCCCCACCCGACCACACCGTCACTGGTGACGATCTTGAGGGTGACGAAGTTGCGGCCCGGACTGCAGACGTTGACGTCGATGCTCTGGATGGTCATGAATCTCTTTCGTTGCGGCGGTAGGCTATTCGACTCGACTCCGTCACATCGCGGGTAGCGGGTCGGTGAGGTCGCGCCCGGTCCAGTCCTTGGCCCACACCGCGACGATCAGTGCCGAGAGCGAGTACAGCACCAGCATCACCATGATCGGGATGGGGCTGCCCGTCGTGGCGGCCACCCAGGCGGCGACGAGGACGGGTCCGATACCGGTGGCGATCACCGCGGCGATCTCACGGACCACGGCGGTGAGGGTGTAGCGGTTGCGGGAGCCGAAGATCTCCGGGATCGACACGTTCTCCAGCGAGGCCGGGCTGAGCACGGCGACGTTGTGGAGCACGACGTAGCCGACGAACACCCACAGCAGGTTCTTCGAGTCGATCGCCATCATGGCGGGAACGACGACGACGAGGGCCGAGGACATGACGATGATGTACATCCTGCGGCGGCCGAACTTGTCTCCGAGGAAACCGATCAGCGGGATGGTGAGGAATCCGATGAGCGAGGACACGATGACGACGTTGGCGCTGAGGCTCTTCTGCAGTGCCAACGTCAGGGTCATGAACGAGATGAGGTAGGTCTGGATCAGCCCGGAGTTGCCGGCTTGGCCGAATCGGAGGAAGAACGCCACGGCGACGGCCTTGACCGGCTTGCGCTGCAACGCTTCCACGGTGCGGGTCTCGACCTGCCCGGCTTGGGCCAGGATCTCCCCGCGGGACATGGCCCGCCCGTCGACGACGTCCTCGCGTTCTTCGAAGACGGGGCTTTCCTTGAGGTTCAACCGCACCCAGACCGCGAACACCATGACGATGGCGCTGGCGATGAACGGGATCCGCCAGCCCCACGCGATGACGTCGCTTTCGACCATGACGCCAAGCAGGATCGCCCAGATGCCCGAGGCGAACAGCGTTCCGCAGTTGGTGCCGAGGCCCACCAGGGAGGCGACGAAACCGCGCCGCTTGACGGGTGCGTACTCGGCGAGCATCACGCCTGCACCGCTGATCTCGGCGCCTGCTCCGAAGCCCTGCAGCAGTCGCAGCGCCACCAGCAGGATGGGTGCCAGCACACCCACTTGCTGATAGGTCGGCAGGACACCGATCAACGTGGTGGCCGCGCCCATCAGAAGAATGGTGTAGAACAACACCTTTCGCCGGCCGATGCGGTCACCGAGCCGACCGAAGAAGATGGCGCCAAGGGGCCGGGCGATGTACCCGACTCCGTAGGTGGCCATCGACAGGACCACGGCCATCCCGGCACTCTCACCGGAGAAGAACAGCTGGCTGAACACCAATGCCGCGGCCAGTGAGTAGAGCTGGAAGTCCATGAACTCCAGTGCGGTGCCCAACCATCCGGAGACGGCTGCCCGGACCAGGTCGGCGGTGCTGCGTTGGGCGACCGGCGGATGTTCGTCCGCGCGCGGTTCGGGGGTTTGTGCTGTGGTCATCGTCGTTCCTCGGGGTGGTTGCAACGGTGCAGTGGATGGGATTTCAGAGTTGGAGCATGACCTTGGCCGACGCCGAGGCGTCGCGGGCCACGGCGAAGGCGTTCACGGCGTCGGCCGCCGGGATCACGTGAGAGATCACCGCGTCGAAGCGGTCGGAGGCGGCGAGCAGTGCGATCGCGTCGTCGATCTCGGTGGAGAATCGGAAGGCGCCGATCAGGCTCACCTCCTTGGCCAGCATCGGTGACAGGTTGACGCCGATCTCGGCATTCGGCAGCATCCCGACCTGCACGACGGTGCCGGCGCGCCGGACGGCCCGCACCGCCTGGGTGACCGAGACGCCGACTCCAGAGCATTCGAAGACGACGTCGTAGGACTCGTTCTCGACGACGTCGCGGCCGACGAGTGCGGTTTCGTTGGCGCCAAGGGCGACTGCGCGTTCGAGCGGCTCTGCGCGCAGATCGGTGACGCCGATGTCGGCCGCTCCGGCTTCGGCCGCGGCGGCGACGACGAGCAGGCCAATCGGGCCGGCGCCGATCACCAGAACGCGACGACCGGCCAGCGCCGGGGCCAGATTGACGGCATGCAGCGCGACGGCGAGCGGCTCGGCCAGTGCCGCCCGCAAAAGGGGCAGGCCGGTGGGCAACGGCCGGATCATGTGGTCTTCGACGATCAGCAGTTCGGCGGCCCCGCCCTGGCGGTGCGGGAAAGTGGCTGCGCTGCCGAGGTAGTCGCCCCCGGGCCGCAGATGCGGGCGCTCTTGAAGGCCGGCCACCGGCGCTCCGTAACGCGCCGGGTGAACGGTTACCGGTGCACCTGCCGGGTATCGTCCGGACGGGTCGAAGTCGACGACCGCCGACAACTCGTGCCCTGGCGTGAAGGGTTCACGAACGACGTTCTCCCCGTTGGCCCCGTGGAAGTAGTAGTGCAGATCCGATCCGCAGATGCCGACGTAGCCGACGCGCAGCCGGACCTCACCGTCGGCCGGCTCCGGCTGGGAGCGATCCTCCCACCGGATGTCCTCTTTGCCGTGGATTGCAAGCGCTTTCATGACACTCTCCTGTTGTCGACCGCGTCGACGGCATCCCGCGCCGCGACGCGAATGCCGCTGCGGGCGATGAGTGCGACGAGGTCGGCGACCCGGTCGGCGAACGCGTCGTGTGCGACGAGGTCGTCGGGCAGGAATCCGCCACGCAGCACCGCCATCGCGTGCTCGCGGGGGCCAGCCGCCCCACGTGTCACCTCGGCGAGCCTTTCTCGCGCGGGTTCACGGATCTCGCCGGCGTAGGGGCCGGCGTCGACGCCGGCAGGCGGCGCGACCGACACGATCCAGCCGGCCACGGTCAGCGCCAGCAGATGGGGAATCTGCCCGTCGCGCAAGGCAATCAATGCGGGTTGCGGGACGCGCTGCAGCAGTTTGACCGAACCGTCGGTGCCGACCTGTGACGTCCGGTGCCCCAGTGCGGAGTTGGCCCACCGGTGTGACAGCGAGTCGACGTAGGCGTCGACGTCGAAGTCCCTCGGCAGGGTGATGGTCGGCAGGTACTCGTGCGTGATGCACGCCCGGACGGCGTCGCGAACGAACGGCTGCGCCCACGCGTCGGCGATGGTGCCGCGCCCGTCGAGGATTCCGAGGTAGGCGATCAGGGAGTGCGAACCGTTGAGCAGCCGGAGCTTGACGAGTTCGTAGGCTTCGACCTCGTCGCTGATGATCGCTCCGGCGCGATCCCAGGCAGGTCGGCCGGCGGCGAAGTCGTCCTCGAGCACCCACATGGTGAATTCCTCGGCGGGCACGGGGCAACGGTCGTCGACGCCGAGCAACTCGGCGACGTCGGTGACGGTGCCGCTCGTCGTCGAGGGCACGATGCGGTCGACCATCGAGTTGGGGAACGTGACGTGATCGCGCACGAAGGTCAGCACGTCCCCGGGAGCGGAGCTCGCGTGTAGGAACTCGGTGACGACGGCGCGGGTGACGTGTCCGTTCGACTGCAGGTTGTCGCACGACAGAACGGTCATCGGGGCGCCGTTCGCGGCGCGGACGGCGAGGCCGCGGGCGACGAGTCCGATAGTGCTGCGGGGGTTGGCGGGGTCGGCGAGATCGGCGCGGACGTCGTCGTCGTCGACGTCGAGGCGGCCGTTGCGCGGGGAGCGGCAGTAACCGACCTCGCTGACGGTCAGCGTCAGGATGCGGTTGGCCGGGGCGGCAACCGCGGCGACGAACGCATCGGGTTCGTCGGCGAGGACGCCGAGGCCGCGGTGGACGTCCACGACGGCGGCGCGTCGGCCCTGCTCCGAAAGTTCGAGGACGGAGTAGCGACCGTCCTGGGCACGCATCGCCGTCACCACGTCGTGGGACCGATTGGCGAAGCCGCTGATCCCCCATTCCCCGGGCTCGGCGGCCAGGGCTTGGGCGGTGTAGACAGCGGCGTGGGCACGGTGAAAGTTGCCGAGACCCAGGTGGACCATCCCCGTGGCGTCGCCTGCCGAAGCGCCCAATAGCGCGCCGGACGGCGTGGTCTGACGAGACAGTCTCGGCATCATTCCCCTTCAGGTCCCACAATCACTCGCGTTCCGTATTATGAACCGCGTGTATCGTTATGCGAACCACACTGACACGTGGTCATTCGGTGTGTCAAGCGTCACCATGTGGGTGTGCCAAGCTTTGAGTACGGCCGCAGAACGAAGGGGGACGCGATGACGAACGGCGACTCGCCGTCTCCGGTCGGCAGCGTGGACAAGGCCCTTGCCTTGGTCGAACTGTTGGCCGACGCCGGTCCCGAGGGGATGGCGCTCCGCGACGTGGTCGAGGCGAGCGGACTCAACAAGGCCTCCGCCCACCGAACCCTGCAGGCGCTGCAACACCGGGGCTTCGCCGAACAGGGCGACAATCAGCGCTACCGATTGGGTTCGCGCCCAGCACTTTTGGTCGAGCGGTTCCAGCGTGAAGAGAACCTGCCCACGTTGTTCCGCCCCACGCTGCTCGCCATCTGCCAAGAGGTCCAAGAACTGGTGCACCTGGGAATCCTCGAGGGCCGTGACGTCCTGTACCTGGACAAGGTGGAACCCGACAGGGCCATGCGCGTGTGGTCTCGGGTAGGCCGCCAGGTCAGCGTGCTCACCACCGCGCTCGGGCGGGCAATGGTGGCCGGCGAGGGCGCCTCTGACGCACAGCTGTCGGCGTACACCGCCGACGCGGAGCCCGTGGTGGTCGACAGGTTCCGCCGAGCGGTCGGCGAGGCGCGTCTCAGCGGCTTTGCCATGGAGCGCGAGGAGAACGAGTCCGGCATCTGCTGTGTGGGCGTGGCGCTGCGGCGACCCACCGGACGTCCCGTCGCGGTGAGCATCACCGGGCCGAGCAGCAGAATGGACGGCGAACGGCTCGACCGCCTCGGCCACCGTCTGCGGGAAGTGCTCAACGTGTCGGCGCCACCTGGGTTTTCGCTCGCGCCCGTCGGTTAAATCGGCGCCTCGGGGACTCGACTACCCAGCCGATTCGCGACACCATTGAGCTCGACACCTCACACCTGTCGTCGATCACCGAGCCCAGGTCCGTCGCGGCCCTCATCATGGCGGCCGCGGGCCGTTCCTGACCGGGGTGCCGCCTGCCCAATCGGCCTGCCGAACTTGATGTTCGGGCGCCCGTCCTCCAGCACCACCGTCGCCTCCACCTCGTACACCTCGGCGATCACCTCGGGTGTGAGGACGGCAGCCGGCGGTCCTGCCACGTGCACGCGGCCACCCCGGAGCACCACCAGTTCCTGGCAGTAGGTCGCCGCCAGGTTGAGGTCGTGCAGCGCCATCACCGTGGTGGTGTCGGCCGCGGCCACCAGTTCCAGCAGCTCGAGCTGGTGGCGGATGTCGAGGTGATTGGTCGGCTCGTCAAGCAGCAGCTCCGACGGCTCCTGCGCCAGTGCCCTGGCGATCTGCACGCGCTGTCGTTCGCCGCCGGACAGCGTCGAGTACCGCCGCTCCAGCAGGTCGGCGACACCCGTTGTGGCAGCGGCGGATTCGACAACATCTCGGTCCCGTGCCGACATCGGCGCCCACGCCGGCCGATGCGGGAGACGCCCGAGGTCCACCACGTCACGGACCGTCGGGTCCTGATCGGTGGCCGCATCCTGGTCCACCACCGCGAGCCGACGGGCGAGTCGGCGGCGACCGATGGCCGCGACGTCGAGGTCGTCGAGACGGACCACGCCCGACGAGGTGGCGCGCAACCCGGCCAACAACCTCAGCAGCGACGACTTGCCAGAGCCGTTCGGCCCGAGGAGGCCGACCGTGCTGCCGGTGGCGACGGAGACGTCGACGCCGTCGACGACGAGCTTGTCGCGGACTCGCCAGGAGACCCGATCGGCAGTCAGACTCACGCGCCCCTCCTGCGCCGAAGCAGGATGACCACGAACGCCGGCACCCCGACGATCGCCGTCGCCACCCCGACCGGCAGTTCCTGCGGGGCGATGACCAGGCGAGCCGCGGTGTCCACCCAGACCAGGAAGATCGCCCCGAGGATCGTCGCCGTCGGCACCAACACCCGGTGCCGTGTCCCCACCACGGCCCGTGCCGCATGCGGCAGGACGAGTCCGACGAAACCGATTGCGCCCGAGGTGGACACGATGACGGCGGTCACCAGCGCCGTCACCACCAGCAGGACCATCCTGGCCCTGGCCACCGACACCCCCAGCGAGGCGGCCGCGTCCTCGCCGAAGAGGAAGGCATCCAGCGTCGAGGCGAACGCCCAGCAGACCACCACCCCGAATGCCACCACCGCACCGCACAGCGCCACGTCACTCCATGACGCGCTGCTGAGCGACCCGAGCAACCAGAACAGCACGCCTCTGGTCTGCTCGGCGTCTGCCGAGGTGAAGACGATGAAGGACGTGAGCGCCGAGAACAACTGGGTGGCAGCGATTCCCGCCAAGATCATCCGGTCCATGCCGGTACCCGCCGCCACCGCGAGCACCAGCACCAGACCGAAGGCCACGACCGCCCCCACGAAGGCTCCGGCCGCCAGTCCTATGGCCCCCGCGCCGATTCCGAGCACGACGATCGACACGGCTCCCGTCGACGCGCCGGAGGCCACCCCGAGGATGAACGGATCGGCCAGCGGGTTCCTCAGCAGCGACTGCAGGATCACCCCGCACAGCGCAAGGCCTGCGCCACACGCCGCCGCCAGCAGCGCACGCGGCAACCGAAGATCCCAGATGATGCTCTGCTGCAACATCGTCAGCTGCGACCTCGGACCGCCGAGCCGCTCCAGCACCGCCGCATAGGCGTCTGCGGGCCCGAGGTCCGACGGTCCGATGGTGGTCGCCACGGCGACCGAGACGAGGAGGAGTACCACCCCGGCCGGCCACACGACGGCAAGCGGCGCGCGTCGACGCAATGACACCATTGGTCAGCGCGTCAAACCGTGTCTGCGCAGTCCGTCGGCCACGGCTTCCATGGCGTCGACGATGCGGATGCTGGGGTTGAGCTCGGCGCCAGCCAGCGCGATGTAGCGCTTGTTCTTGACCGCCGTCATCTCGCGGGTCACCGGATTCGACTCCAGGAACGCGATTTTCGCGGCGGCGTTCTCGGCGGTCTGACTCTTGCGGGTGAGGTCGCCCAGGATCAGAACGTCGGGGTTGCGTTGCGCCACGGTCTCCCAGCCGATTTGGGGCCAGTCCTCCCTGGCGTCGGAGAATGCGTTCGTCAGACCGAGGGTGCGCGAGATGATGCCGGGCCCTCCGCAACAACCGGCCAGATAGGGCGACTCGGCGTTGGCGAACCAGTACATTGCGGTCGTGCCGTCGGCGGTCTTGGTCCCCGACAGCCGCGCAACGCGGTCCTGCATGTCGGTGATGATCGCGTCGCCCCGGTC
This sequence comes from Mycobacterium sp. AT1, assembly GCF_002043095.1. Lineage (GTDB taxonomy): Bacteria > Actinomycetota > Actinomycetes > Mycobacteriales > Mycobacteriaceae > Mycobacterium. The sequence continues at coordinate 243,469 of NZ_MVOC01000027.1, forward strand.
TCGACGGCCGACGAGTGCTGCCAGGTCGCGAATCTCCTGGTAGACGGCGTCGATTTCCAACGTGCTGGAGCGCGCTCCGTCCGAGCTGCCCGCCTCCTTCGTGCACTCGACGGCCGAGACGTAGGAGGGCACCCCCAGCTTCTCGAGGTTCTCGGGAGTGGTGACGCCGCCCGCGCCGAGCGTGTCCGGGAACGAGGCCGTGACCAGGTCGGGCTCGGCGTTCAACACCGCTTCGTACGACGGCGCGGTGTCTGCCAGCCGCTTGACCCCGGCGTTGGCGGCTTCCAAGGACGGCAGGATCGGATCGGTCCAGCCCGCGGTCCCGACCACGCGGTCGGCCACGCCCAGGGACAGCAGCATTTCGGTGCTGCCCTGGTTGAGGGACACGATCCGTTCGGGGGGCCGCTCCACCGTCACCGTGCGACCGCAGTCGTCGAGGGAGACGGGATAGCCGGTCTGCGTTGCGGCGGATGGTCGTTCGGCGGCCGGACTACAGCCGGCCAGTGCCACCGCCAGAAGAGAAGCCGCTATCGAAGCACGACGAGATGTGCGCATGACGAGCCTTTGCATCAGGGGTCCAGTCAGCGAGACCCGATGAGTAGCCTGCGGGGAGGACCGCAGGCGCCAGCAGGTCTTCGGACTCGGGGGTCGTCCTCCGCGGGCCGCCTTCCCGGAAGCGTCGCTTCCAGTGGCTCTCGACTGTCGAGTGGTCCGCCTCGTATCCCCATACCGCTGCGCGTCAGTCCCGGATTCTCACCGGGTTCCCTACTCCTCACGGAGGTGACTGGCGCCCACAGCTTAGCCACAGCGTCGGCCCTAGGACCGCGCCACGTCTCGGAACGCCTTCGCCGGCGCAAGTCACGTCACGGGGTGACGGTGTGCAGCTCCACGCCTAGGTCGGTGATCCGGCCGCTCGTTCGCTCGGGAAGCTGGTCGTCGGTGACGATCATGTCGAGCTTGGCAAGCGGGGCAACGTGGAACTTGGCGTTGGCGCCGTATTTCGTGCTGTCGGCCAACAGGATGCACTCCGAGCTGGCGGCCATGGCTGCTGTCTTGAGCTCGACCTTGTCCAGCGAGAAGGAACTCACGCCACGCGAGATGCTCCAGGCTCCGGTGCTCATGAAGAACAGGTCGAGGTTGATCGCGCCGAGCGTGTTGGCCGCGAGACGCCCGCTGCTGGAACCGCTGGAGCGGTCGACGATGCCACCCGTGTGAATGATCTCGACGTTGGGCAGGTCGAACAAGCTGGTGGCGATCAGGAAGTCGTTCGTGACGACGGTGAGATCCTTCTTGTCAGCCAGCAACGGGACGAGCGCTTGGCACGTCGTCCCGGCGTCCAGGTAGATCACCATGGCGTCGGCGATCACACCCGCCGCGAAGCGGGCAATGGCGGTCTTTCGAGGAAGTTCGAGGACCGCTCGGGACAGTCGCTCCCTCGGCGGTTCCGCGCCGATGGGACCGGCACTCGCCAATCGGACCCCTCCCTTGACCGAGACCACGCGTCCCTCCGCTTCCAGCGCGGCGATGTCTCGGCGCACCGTCATGTGGGACACACCCAGGTAGTCGGTCAGGATCCGCGTTCCGACGATTCCCTCGTCACGGAGTAGTTGCAACAGCTTCGCCTGCCGCTGTTCGGGGATCAGCGGCGTGCTGTGGCCTGCGGTCACGTTCGTCGCTCCTGTGCTCGGCATTGACTTCTTTGTGTGAATCGGCGTGAGCCAATGTTAACGGCGACCATCGGAATGTTGCCATATGTTAATCGGTGGGATACCGTGTGAATTTATGGGAAGTAAGTTGCATCACATGAAGGCCATCGACGAGACCGGCGCCATATTGATCGTCAGGCTCGACAACGCCAAGGACGCACTGGAGGTCTCTCGCGCCGCCGTCGACGGAGGCATTCGAGCGCTGGAGATAACGCTGTCGGTGCCCGGCGCCCTTCACGTCATCGAAACCCTCGCCGAGGAGTACCGCGACCAAGGAGTCCTGGTCGGCGCCGGAACCGTCCTCGACGAGCAATCCGCCTATCGGGCAATCGAAGTCGGTGCCCAGCTGCTCGTCAGCCCTCAACTGAACCCGGACATGATCGCCGTGGCCAACCGCTACCAGGCGATCTCGGTCAGCGGCGCGTTCACCCCGACCGAGATCGTCAACACCATCCAATGCGGTGCCGACATCGTCAAACTCTTTCCCGCCGAATTCGTCGGCCCCCGCTACGTCCAGACGGTGATGGCACCGTTGCCGCAGGTTCCCATCCTGCCCGCGGGTGGCGTCACCCCCGAGAACGTCGCGGACTGGTTCTCCGCAGGCGCCACCGCCGTCGGCGTTGGCAGCTTCGTCACCAAGGCCGCCGACGGCGGCACCGACTACCAGCGCGTCACCGAGGCGGCGAAGACGTTCCTCAGCGCCATCACGCGCGCCCGTTCCGCCTCCGACGACCACACGAACTAGCGCGCCTCCCACCAACGAAAGCTGACCATGACCACCTCCGACAACAGCGTCGACGTCGACACCTTGACCGAGCGGCCAGCAGGGCGTCACTCCCGATTACGGTGGGGATTCGTCGTGCTCATCGTCGTGGCCGGCGTCGTCAACTACCTCGACCGGAACACCCTCAGCATCGCCAACACGACGATCGCCGCGGATCTGGGCTTGAACACGATCCACATGGGCTTGTTGCTCTCGGCATTCTCGTGGCCGTACGCGATCGCCAACCTCCCCGCTGGGTACCTGGTCGACAAGTACGGCGCGAAGAAGATGTTCGCCTGGGCTGCCGCAATGTGGTCGGTCGTCACCATGCTCACGGCGACCGTCAGCTCGTTCGGGGTGCTCTACGCCATGCGGGTGGCACTTGGCATCGCCGAATCGCCGTTCTTCACCTCGGGCCTCAAGGTTTCCGAACGCTGGTACGCCAAAGACGAACGCTCCCTTCCGATTTCGATCATCAACACGGGGTCGCAGATCGCCAACGCGATCGCGCCACCCCTGCTGACGTTTCTCATGCTGACCATGACCTGGCGGGGCATGTTCCTCGTCGTGGGGGCCTTCGGCCTTCTGGTGGCGGCGGTGTGGGTGAAGGTCTACCGCGATCCCACCCTGCGCGAGGAGATCGCGATCAAGGGCGCCGAGGTCGACGACGACGCGGAGGTCACCGAAAAGGCCAGCTGGATGTCGCTGTTGCGCCAACCGAACACCTGGTTCATGGTCGTCGGTGCGTTCGGCGTGTTCTACATGGTCTGGGTCTACCTCACCTGGCTGCCCAGCTACCTACAGACGAGCCGCGGCTTCAGCTTGAAGGAAATCGGCTGGGTGGCGTCGCTGCCCTTCCTCTGCGGTGTTCTCGGCGTGCTGACCGGTGGATACGTGTCGTCCAGGCTGATCAAGCGCGGGGTGAAATCCCTCACCGCCCGCAAGATTCCCATCGTGGGGGGCGCGATCCTGGCAGCGGCGTCGGTCCTACCGGTGACCCAGATCCACAACATCGTCGTCGTCATCATCTTGCTCTGCGCCGGCTACTTCTTCGCGCAGGTACCGATCGGAGTCATCTGGACCCTTGCATCCGATCTTGCCGAGAGGCACCAGGTCGCCTCGCTGGGAGCGATTCAGAACTTCGGCGGCTTCGTCGGCGCGGCAACGGCGCCCATCGTCACCGGCGTCATCCTCGACGCCACGGGTGGAAACTACACGCTGGTCTTCCTCGTCGGCGGCATCCTGCTCCTGGTGGGCGGCGCCTCCTACGGAATCTTCGTCAAGGACCGGACGACCGCCACCGCGATCTGAAAGTCGATGCAGTGCAACGCTTCGGACATGAAAGAGAGTCGATGACACCAACGGCCTTCTTCGTCATCGGGCCCGCGGGATCGGGCAAGTCCACGGTCAGCAGGGCCATCGCCCACCGATACGGCGCCGCCTACCTCAACAAGGACACCCTGGCGACGACGTTCACCGAGTACATCCTGCACGCGAACGGATTCGACGAGAACGAACGCGACAACAACGAGTTCTATCAGAACGTCGTCATGCCCCTTGAGTACGAGACTCTGCTCAGAACCTGCGGCGACAACCTCCGCCTCGGGACTTCCGTCGTGCTAGACGCCCCATTCGGCCGCTACTTCGCCGATCGTGGATACCTCGAAACAGCGGCGCGGCAATATGATTGGCCAGATGCCGAACTCGTCGTCGTACACGTCAAGGCCGACGGTGACACGGTCTTCAACCGCGTCGTCGAGCGCCGCAACGGCCGAGACAACTGGAAGGTCGAGCACTGGGACGAGTTCTGGAAGACCCAGCACACCGAGTGCCTCTGGGACTCAGCTCATCATCTCGTCGTAGACAACGACGGTCCCGTGCTCGACCTGACGGCATTCGACCAGGCGGTCGCGGCCATCACGACGAAGCGGTAGCAGCCCGCGTCAGCCCGCACCCGCAGACTGGACATATGTCTGGTTTGGGAGTCTGCGAGGCGAGGTCTCGGTAGCGCACTTCGCCAAAGTGCGTTGGATCGTCCGCCAAACATCGCAATTTTCCGCGCCTTCTGCATCGGCTTGCCCAGGCGCGCAGGTCATGCATATTCTGGACACATGTCCAGTGGAGACTTGTCCGACGTTACCGAGCTAGAGGCTCGTCGGCACCGCCGGTCGCGCGCCGAGGCATCGACGAAGTTGATCGACGCGACGGTCGACCTGCTCCGCCAGTCCTCGATGGACGCCATCTCCGTCAACGAGGTGGCCGCCCGAGCTGGCGTACCGGCCACGACCGCAGCCCAGCTGTTCTCCTCCACCGACGAACTCGTCGTCGAAACCTGCCTCCGCCGGATCCGGGGCGTCGAGCTGAGCACCGACGCCAACCACGGCTCGCTCACCCGGGTGGCCGAGCAACTCAGCCACATGATGTTGGTCGTCGCCGAGGAACCGGCGATCGCGTCGGCCTGCGCGGCGGTCTTCCTCGACAGCGGACCGACCGCCGACCGAGCCCGCGAACAGATCGGCCTGGAGATCCGTCGACTGATCGCTTCTGCGGTCGGCCCAGGGTCGTGGCCCGAGGTGATCGCCACGCTCGAGTTGGTGTTCTCCGGAGCCCTCATTCAGGCGGCGGCCGGAACGATGACCTTTCAGCGAGCCGCGGACCGCGTCCAGACCGCCGTCGGCCTCATCCTCGAGGGCGTCCCGCAGCGCTGACCCCGCACGTCCTTCCTCCCCCATCCGAAAGGCCCGTCGACGTGGCGTACGTGATCACGCAGAACTGCTGCAAGGACGCCAGCTGTGTTCCGGTGTGTCCGGTGGACTGCATCCGACCCGTCGGCGGCGCCGGAGAATTCACCGACACCGAGATGCTCTACATCGATCCGGAGGCGTGCATCGATTGCGGCGCATGCATGGACGAGTGCCCCGTCGGCGCGGTCCACTACGAGGACGACCTCCCGGAGTCGTTGGCGCTCTTCAAGGACATCAACGCCGCGTACTTCGAGCGCCACCCACTCGAACCGGACACGTCGACGCCCGCACCCAAGCATCGCCCCGTGACACCGGGACGACTGCGGATCGCGGTCGTCGGCGCCGGTCCCGCAGCGTGCTACGCCGCAAGCGAATTGATCGCAGTCGACGGCGTCGAGGTCGACCTCTTCGAGCGGTTGCCGACCCCGTACGGACTCATCCGTGCGGGCGTCGCCCCCGACCACCAGCACACCAAATCCGTCGTCGACGTCTTCCAACGCTCCTTCGCCTCACCGCGTTTCAGAACCCACTTCAACGTCGAGGTCGGCCGCGACGTCACCCACGACGACCTGCTCGCCCACCATCACGCGGTGATCTACGCCGTCGGCGCCACCCGCACCCGTGATCTCGGGATTCCCGGCGAAGACCTGACGGGAAGTCATGCGGCGTCCGACTTCGTGGGCTGGTACAACGGCCATCCCGATCACGCCGGGCACGAGTTCGACCTGACCGGTAGGCGCGCAGTGATCGTCGGCAACGGAAACGTCGCCGTCGACGTCGCCCGCATCCTGCTGGCCACCCCCGAACACCTTGCCTCCACCGACGTCGCCCGTCACGCGCTGGAGTCGTTGCACCACAGCCAAATCGACGAAGTGGTCATCATGGGACGACGGGGGTTGCGCCACGCCGCCTTCTCCGTAGGCGAGTTCCTGGCACTGGGAAATCTGGACGGGGTCGACATCGTGATCGACGGTGACGACGACCTCGATGCCAGGCCAGACGACGACGTCGAAACCGCGACCAAGCTCGACATCGCCCGCGAGTACGCTGCTCGGCCGACGACACCGGGTAACAAACGAATCCTGTTCCGCTTTCTGGCGTCTCCAGTCGACGTCGTCGGCGAGCATCGCGTCGAGGGTGTCCACGTCGTCAGAAACAGCTCGGGTGAAGGCGGCGGCCTGGTGCTCGGAGATCCGGCGACCGACACCGAACTCGTCGAGACGGGGCTGGTATTGCGCTCGATCGGCTACCGCGGCTCCGAAATCGACGGCGTGGCGTGGGACTCGGCCGCCGGCGTCATTCCGAACGTGGCTGGTCGAGTCGTCGACGAGCAGCGCACGCCGGTTCCCGGGGTGTACGTGACCGGGTGGATCAAGCGTGGGCCGCGCGGGGTCATCGGCACCAACCGTACCTGCGCCGAGGAGACGGTCGCGTCCCTGCTCTCGAACTTCGACGACGGCATACTCGACCGAGAGGTTGGCAGTCGGGACGACCTGCTGCGCACCATGGCCGACCGCGGCGCAGAACCGGTGACCTGGTCGGGCTGGCGCGCCATCGACGCCGCTGAGCGCCAACTGGGAGAGGCGGAGTCGCGGCCCAGGGTGAAGCTCGTCGACGTCGACGAGCTGCTGGCCACGGTGCGCCGGAGCGCCACCGACCGCGACGGTGCCGACGTGGCGTCGGACGGCCGGGAGACCTAGCGAATGCCCAAGCGGCCCGGTACTTTTGGTGCCGAAACCGTCGCTCCAAAGTCTTACCACGCACCCGCGCTGCCCGAAGACCAACTTACGACCGACCGTCAACGCGAACGACGAGCACGAATCCTCGACGCCGCGGTCGAGGTTGCCGCCGTGGGTGGCTATGACCGCGTGCACGTCCGCGACATCGCCGACCGCGCCAAGGTATCGCTCGCGACGCTGTATCACTACTTTCCGTCGAAGGTGCACGTGCTCGTGTGGGCCCTGGATCGGGAACTGATGCGCTTCGACGACAGCCTGGGCCGGCACCTGGCGGAGATCACGGATCCGTTCGCCAGACTCCAGACGGTGGTGCGGCGCCTCGTCCACGCAATGGAGGACTCCGATCGCGTCACCGAGGCGCTCGCCCATGCCTACGTCGCCTCCAACGTCGTCGCCTCGGCCGAGGCGGAGATGATCAGAGTCGAGACCCGCGAGATGTTTGCGCACCTCATGAGCGGCGGGGCGACATCGGCGCTACACCGACAGACTGCCGACGTGCTCGCCGACGTGTGGACATCGGAAATGCTCGCGCTGGTACAGGGCCGAAGGACCTACCCCGAGATGCGCCGGCGGCTGCGCATCGTGATCGACCTGATCGCGCAGACGAACCCGGCTGGCTGACCCGGACCCGCCACGGCCGGGATCGTCGACCGGGGCGTCATCGGTCGCGCCCCGTCGCCCGCGACCTTGGCAACCGTGGCGAAGACCGACGACAAAACGAATACCGCTGACCGAGCTGAAACTACTGACGCTTCGACAACTTTGACCATCTGAGCTATCGGAAATGGTCGACTCACACCGGTTTTCAGCCGACCTTGCCAGGTAAACATGGCGTGTGCCATGCTATGGCCCGTGTCGTCCATACGTCCAGCGCCAGGGTGCCGAAGCCGACAGCTGGCCCGCGGTATGAGAACGGCGAGTGCCGGCCCTCATACGGCCGCGAACTCGTGACAACCGACGGCACCGACGACTTGCGAATGAGAAGACGCCGGTGACGGGCGGGGCACGAAATCACCAGATTGCGGTCAGGATCGCTGCCGCCGTTCTCGTCTCCTTGCTCACCGCAGCAGCGGTATTCACGTATCTGTCCTACACGGCTGCGTTCACGCCGACCGCCAACGTGACGGTGACCTCGCCGCGCGCAGGGCTACTCATGGAACCCGACGCGAAGGTGAAGTATCTGGGTGTCCAGGTCGGCAAGGTAGCCACCGTCGAGTACGACGGCGCCGACGCCAAGCTGACGCTGGCGATCCGCAGCGACCAGATGGACTTCATCCCGTCGAACTCGATCGTCAAGATCGCCAGTAACACGGTGTTCGGCGCGAAGGCCGTCGAGTTCGTGCCGCCGGATGCGCCGTCACCGGCCCCCCTGGCACCCGGTGCGCAGTTGCACGCAGGCTCGGTCTCCGTCGAAGTCAACACCCTGTTTCAAAGCCTGGTCAACACACTGCACAAGATCAACCCCGTGGAGCTCAACGCCACGCTGACCGCCGTCAGCACCGGATTGCGCAACAACGGCGACGACCTTGGCGCCACCTTGTCGGGCCTCAACACGTTTCTGACGCAACTGAATCCGACGCTGCCCACCCTGCAGAGCGACTTCCAGAAGACCGCCGAGGTGGCCAACGTCTATGCCGACGCCGCACCCGACCTGCTCACCGTCCTGGACAACACGCCAACCATCGCCAGGACGGTCGTGGACTCTCGTGACGACCTGAACGCCACCCTGCTCGCGGCGACAGGCCTGGCCGACAATGCCTACCAGACGGTGGCTCCCGCCGAGAACGACCTGATCGCGGCCTTCCAGCGGCTACGGGCCCCGCTGAAGGTGCTCGCGGACTACTCCCCCGAGTACGGCTGCGTCTTCAAGGCCATCTCGATCCTGGACCAGCGGTATGGACCCAGCCTCGGTGGCACCGTCCCCGGGTTGTTCGTCTCGGTGAGCTTCATCCCTGGATCGGCCCCGTACACCTACCCGGAGAGCCTGCCCATCGTCAACGCGTCGGGCGGTCCGAACTGTCGGGGATTGCCGATCCTGCCCACCAAACAAATCGGCGGTTCGTGGTACCACGCCCCGTTCCTGGTGACCGACAACGCATACGTCCCCTATCAACCGAACACCGAACTGCAATTCGACGGGCCGTCCACGCTGCAGTTCCTGTTCAACGGCGCCTACGCCGAGAGGGATGACTACTGATGTCGCAGAATCGCACTGGCCTCAAGGTGGCCGTCTTCACCGTGGTCATGCTGCTGGTCATGGCCGGTCTCGTCGTCACCTTTGGCAAGTTCCAATTCGGCTCAGGACGGGAATTCCACGCCCAGTTCGTATCGGTCTCTCGGCTCAAAACCGGTCAGGACGTCCGCATCTCGGGTGTCACCGTGGGAAGCGTCAAGGACATCGCCATCGCGGGCGATCACGTCGACGTCACCTTCGACGTGAACGACCGCTACCAGCTCTACACCTCCACTCACGCGGCGATCCGCTACGAGGACCTCGTCGGCAATCGATTTCTGGAAATCACCTCCGGACCCGGCGAATTGCGCAAGCTCCCCGTCGGCGCCACGATCCCGAAGACCAATACCCAGCCGGCCTTGGATCTCGACGCGTTACTAGGTGGGCTCCGGCCCGTCCTCAAGGGTCTCGACGGCGCAAAGGTCAACGAGGTGAGCAACGCGGTCATCGAGCTGTTGCAGGGCGACGGCGGGCCTCTGTCGGAGCTCCTCTCCAGCACGGGGTCGTTCACCCAAACCCTTTCGGCGCGTGACCAACTCATCGGCGACGTCATCACGAACCTCAACACGGTGATCGGCACCGTCGACGCGAAGAGCTCACAGCTCGACACGAGCATCGACCAACTCCAACAACTCATCACGACCCTCGACAAGGGTCGGGACCCCATCGCGGGCGCAATCGAACCCTTGGCGTCGACTCAAGCGGACCTGACCGAGCTGCTCACCACGTCTCGGCGCCCGCTGCAGGGCGTGATCGAGAACCTTCGTCCGCTGGCCACCACACTGGACGACCGCAAGGCCGACGTGAACAAGGTCGTCGACCGGATGCCCGAGAATTACGCCCGGCTGGCGTCCCTGGGAGCCTACGGCTCCTTCTTCAACATCTTCTTCTGCGCAATCAAGTTCAAGGTGAACGGCCCGGCAGGAAGCGACATCATCCTGCCCGCCGCCTCCCCCGTCGACCCGACGAGAGGACGCTGTGCCTTCACGAACTAAGGGCCCGGATGGAGAACGAGATCCGTTGCGGTTCGGCATCTTCGGCATCGCCATCATCGTCTGTTCGATGTTGGTGTCCTTTGGCTACGCGGACTTGCCGTTCTGGCCCCGCGGCCGCCAATATCAGGCGTACTTCACCAACGCCGCCGGCATCGTGACCGGCAACGACGTCCAGATCTACGGCTACAGCGTCGGCAAGGTCACCGCCGTGGCGTTGGAGAACCGCTCGGCCAAGGTAAGTTTCATCGTCGACCGCGACCTGCGCGTCGGCGATCAGTCCACCGTGGCCATCAAGTCCGACACCGTTCTCGGTCAAAAGGCTCTTGAGGTCACACCGGCCGGCACCGGGGTGGTGACGTCGATCCCGTTGGGCCGCACAACAACCCCCTATTCGCTGAGCACCGCTCTGCAAGACCTGGGACGCAACGTCGGCGATCTGGACAAGCCACGACTGGTCGAGGCGCTGGGCGTGCTGACCGACACCCTGCACGACGCGACTCCGCAGCTGCGCGGCGCGCTCACCGGCGTGACCGCCCTGTCGAAGAGCATCAACGACCGCGACGAACAAGTCCAACAACTCCTGGCCCACGCCAAGACCGTCTCAGACGTGCTGGCGCGCCGCTCCGGACAAATGAATCAGCTGATCGTCGAGGGCAACCAACTGTTCGCCGCACTGTCGGAGAAGCGCCAGTCCCTTGGCATTCTGATCTCCGGCATCGACGACCTGGCGCGGCAGATCTCCGGTTTCGTCTCCGACAACCGCAAGGAGTTCGGACCCGCACTGACGAAGCTGAACCTGGTGCTGAACAACCTCGAAACCCGACGCGCGCAGATCGACGACTCGCTACGACGGCTGCCGTCCTTTGCCTCACAACTGGGTGAGGTCGTCGGATCTGGTCCAGGGTTTAGTGCCAACGTCTACGGCGTTCCTCCCCCGCAAATCACCGGGATGGCCTTGGACGCCTACTTCCAACCCGGCAAGCTGCCCGACAGCCTCGCCGACTTCCTCCGCGGATTCATCACCGACCGCGCCGTCATCAGGCCGAAGTCGCCATGAGCGCCGTCATGAACTCGACGTGGCGCTCGCGGCTGCGCAACGTCGCCCTCGTCACCATGGTCGTGATGATTGGCGTGGGTGCGTACTTGGTGTGGCCTCGGCCAAACCCAGTACGAATTCAGGCGTACTTCCCGTCCGCCGTCGGGTTGTATCCGGGCGACGAGGTCAAGGTCGCCGGTGTCCCCGTGGGCACGATCGACTCGATCGAACCCTCACCGGGGCACACCACGGTGCGCATGTCCGTCGGCGGCGGAGTGCAGGTTCCCGCCGACGCGCAGGCGCTCCTGGTCGCACCGAACCTCGTCTCGGCCCGCTTCATCGAACTGACCCCGGTGTACTCCGACGGCGCGGTCATGGCCAGCGGAGCGGTGATCGGCGTCGACCGCACCGCGGTGCCCGTCGAGTGGGACGACGTAAAGGACCAGTTGACCCAACTCAGTGCGCAACTCGGCCCGCAGCCCGGTTCGCTTCAGGGCCCGCTGACGTCGTTCGTCAACCAGGCCGCCGACACCTTCGACGGGAACGGGGACTCATTCAGGCAAGCCGTGCGCGAATTGTCCCAGACCGCAGGACGGCTCGGAGATTCACGCACGGACTTGCTGGGAACGGTCAAGAACCTCCACACGTTGGTCGACGCCCTGTCCAACAGCAACGAAGAGATCGTGGCGTTCTCCAGTCATGTCGCGTCGGTGTCTCAGGTCCTCGCCGACAGCTCGACGGATCTCGACGCCTCGCTGGACACCCTCAACCACGCGCTGACCGACATCCGCGGGTTCCTCAAGGACAACAACGACACCCTCGTCGCACAGGTCGACAAACTGACCAGGTTCACCACACTGCTCGACGACCACAGCGAGGACATCGAACAAATCCTGCACGTCGCACCGCACGCCCTGCAGAACTTCTACAACATCTACAACCCCGCCCAGGGGTCGGTGTCGGGCATCTTGACCATCCCGTCCTTCTCCAACCCCGTGCAGCTGCTCTGCGGCTCCATCGAGACCGGTGCGACGCCGGACTACTTCAAGCGGGCCGAGATCTGCCGTCAGCGGATGGCACCGGTGCTCCAGCGACTCACCGCGAACTATCCCCCAATCCTGTTGCACCCCATCACCAGCATCACCGCCTACAAGGGGCAGGTCCTCTACGACACCCCCGAGACCGAGGCAAAGTCCAAAACCCCAGTGTCGCAACTGCAGTGGACGCCGCTACCCGGGGTAACTCCTCCGACGGTGTCCCCCGACGGTGACGTGTCCAGCCTGATGTTGCCGCCCGCACCGGAAGAAGCTCCGGCAGCACCACCCGGCGAACCGGGGCCACCGGCCCCAGGACCCGTGCCCGACCCCACACCCGTCGCCCCGGCACCACTGCCGTCCAACACATCTGGAGGCGGTTGATGATCAGCTCTCGAATGGTTCGTACGTCGTCGGCGGTCGCGGCGTCGGCGCTCCTGGCCACCGGCTGCCAGTTCAGCGGCGTCAACTCCCTGGACATGCCGGGCACCGCGGGTCACGGCTCGGGTTCGTTCGTCGTCACCGTCGAACTCCCCAGCGTGTCGAGTTTGCCGCAGAACTCTCCGGTCAAGGTCGACGACGTCACCGTCGGCAGCGTCTCCGGTGTGGAGGCCGTGCAGCGCAGTGACGGCACGTTCTTCGCCGCAGTGCAGTTGTCACTCGCAGCGCAGGTCGACCTACCCGCCAATCCGGTTGTGCGGGTGGCCCAAACGTCGCTGCTAGGTTCCCAGCACATCGAGCTCACCGCACCCGACACCGTTCCCCCGCAAGGTCACCTGACCAACGGTTCGCGCGTTCCGATCAGCCAAGCGGCCAGCTACCCGACCACCGAAGAGACGCTGTCCTCACTCGGCATCGTGGTGAGCAAGGGCAATCTCGGTGCGATACAGGACATCACCGACGAGCTGTACGCCGCAGTGGTCGGGCGGGCCGGACAATTCGACGGGCTGATTCCCCGCCTCGCCGAGCTCGCCGCATCTGTCGACCGCCAGACCGCAGACATCATCGCCGCCGCCGAAGGCGTGAACCGCGTCGCACACACTCTCGCTGCCGGCAACGACAAACTCGCCCGCGCCCTCGACGCCCTGCCCGGCGCCTTGACGGTGCTCAACGCCAACGCCGACAACGTAGTCACCGCGTTCACCGCTCTCAAACGACTCTCCGAGGTGACCTCTCGGGTGCTCTCCCAAACCAAGACCGATGTCGCCGCCGACCTCAAGGACGCCTACCCCGTGGTCAAGGCCTTCGCCGACAGCGCGAACGATCTGGTCGACTCGCTGCCCTACCTCCCGACCTACCCCCTGCCGGGCACCTACCTCAACCAAGCGGTCCGCGGTGACTTCCTCAACGCCTTCGTCACCATCGACCTCACACTGCGTCGCCTCGGCGAGACGGTGCTGACCACATCCCCGTTCGACCCGAACATGAAGCACCTCAACGAAGTCGTCAATCCCCCCGACTTCCTCACCGGCGCCATGGCCAACCTCTCCGGTCAAGCCGCCGACCCCTTCACCATCCCACCCAGCACGGGAGGACCCGGCCAATGATGACCCGGCTGGTGCGCTGGCAACTCACGATCTTCAGCATCGTCACCGCCATCTCGATGACGCTGATTGCGCTGTTCTACCTCAAGATCCCCGACGCGCTCGGCATCGGAAGTTACAAGGTGACGGCCAATTTCGCCGCCACCGGCGGGCTGTACCAAAACGCCAACGTCACCTACCGCGGCACCACCATCGGCAGGGTGACCGACGTGTCGCTGGCTCGCAGTGGCGGCGTCGACGCCGTCCTCCGCCTGGACAGCGCCACCCCGGTACCGGCCGCGTCGACCGCCACGGTCAAGAGCGCCTCGGCCATCGGCGAACAGTACGTCGAACTCATCCCCATCCCCGGGGCGGACACCTCACCCCTGCACGACGGTTCACGCATCAGCCGCGACCACACCGCCCTGAGCCAAGACGTCGCAGGCATGCTGAAGGAAGCCGAGAAACTCGTCGACTCCATCAGCGAAAGCCGACTCCGCGACCTGCTGCGCGAGACGTTCAAGGCCTTCGACGGCTCGGGACCCGATCTCGCCCGCCTGATCGAATCCTCCCGCCTGCTCGTCGACGAAGCCAACGCCCACACCCCCGAGACCATCGCCCTCATCGACCAAGCCGGCCCGTTCCTGGACTCCCAAACCCGCAGCGGCGACGACATCAAGAGCTTCGCCGACGGTTTGGCACGGTTCACCGGCAACGTGCGCAACGCCGACCCCCAAGTACGCACGCTGCTGCAAACCGCCCCCGGCGCGGCCGACACCGCGAGCGCCGCCTTCTCCGGGATCCAGGTCTCCTTCCCCATGTTGGCGGCCAACCTGGCCAATTTCGGACGCATCGGCGTCATCTATCACAAGTCCATCGAACAAGCTCTCGTCATCTTCCCCGCCCTGACCGCCGCACTGACGACCATCGCCAACCAGGAGCCCCTCGACGAAGGCGCCAAGACGGACTTCAAGCTCAATCTCGGTGATCCGCCGCCATGTTCGGTCGGATACATCCCGCCGGCACAGATCCGAAGTCCTGCCGACGAGACTCTTCGTGAAGTGCCGCAAGGGATGTACTGCAAGGTCGCCCAGAACGACGCCACCGTCGTTCGCGGCGCACGCAATTACCCGTGCATGGAATTCCCTGGCAAGCGCGCACCCACGGTGCAGTTGTGCCGTGACCCTCAGGGGTACGTGCCGCTGGGCACCAATCCCTGGCGGGGGCCGACGGTGCCCTACGGCACCCCCGTAACCGACCCCCGAATGACCCTGCCACAGAACAAATATCCGTTCATTCCGCCGGATGCCGACTACGATCCGGGGCCGCCGGTGGTCAATCTGCCGCCAGGCGTTCCGCCAGGACCCGGTCCCGCTCTCACACCGCCCTACCCGGTGCAAGTACCTCCGAACACGCCTGGGCCACAACCCCCGCCCCTGCCGTTCCGTGCTCCACCCGATCAGACGGTGCCACCATACGGACAGCAGCCACCACCGGCCCCCGCCGATGCGTCGCCACCCCTGTTGCCTGCCGAAACCCAACAGCCACCTGCCACCGCAGCACCGGCGAGCTACGACGAGAAGTCCGGCGCCTTCCTCGACCCGACCGGCGGGATCAGCGTCTACGCCGCGGGCGCATCGGCAATTCATCCCGCCGAGAGCTGGGTGGAACTCATGCTGGACCCGCGCCCGTCGTAGCCCACAACGAACACATCGAGAACCGTTCTGACACCGGCGATGGCCATCGGCTCAGTGATGTGCGTCTAGCAGGCCGGCAATCGCGGCCTGTGCATCCTTGGTGTCCAACGGCAGTGTGGCGAACATTTCGGCGATCATCATGGCAACCGGTGTCGTCCACAACAGCATCCCAAGCGCAGCGCCATGGCCACCATCGGTGTCAGTGTCGAAACGCTGCGTCAACCCCGCAAGGGCGGCACCCAGGCGCTCGACGTGCTTGCTGCCGAACCCCTTGCGCAAGTCCTTGGTCGCGATCAATATCTCCAGGCCCGCCATCGCCTTTGGATTTGCGAAGGCGTCCCACGTCGCCCGCACGAGGTCTTCGGTGCTGGAGACTACGGCAGGGTCGGACAGCACCTCGAGCGACGCGATCAAGCGGTCGACGGCGTCTTCGATCACCGCTGTCAACAGGCCGTCACGGTCTCCGAAGTGGTGCTGGATGACACCCCAGCTGACACCGGCCCGCTCGATGATGTGCCGGGCGCTGGCGGCCGAAAAACCCTCTTCGCGAATGCAGCGCACGGTTTCGTCGATGAGCATTTCACGGGTTCGGTCTCCGCGCTCCTGCCGACCGGTGGCCGGTCGGCGGGGCGAAGTGCGCCTGCCCGGCGTCACCGTCGCAGTCCGTCCGGCCCAGCGTGTTTCGTCATCCCCGCCAGCTTATGACACAGCTAGCCGTGGGCGCGCTTACCTGGGACAACCGAAGGTTCAACACCTTGCGACAAAAACATGGCATGTGCAATGCTATGAGCCGTGCACATGCATTTCGGCAGGACACACCCATGACCGAGACGATCAGCCCCGGCAACGCGGAACTTCCGGCCAATGCCGGATTCACCTCGCTCCAAAAGTCGCTCTTCGGCGTCCTTGCGCTCTTCTTCGTCGTGAACGCATTCTTCTGGTTCCTGGAGTACCGGGTCGGGGTCTCCCACGAAGTGGCCTCGACGACACTGGTCATCTGCGTGGTGGGCGTGTTCGTGACAGCGCTCGCGCTGCCGTGGCTGCCGCTTCCTGGCCGACGTGACCACACGAAGTCCGACCGGCTGGCCGCGATGATCGTCACCTGGGTCTTCATCGCCCTCATCCCCCGGTTCATCTGGGAGCTGCCATGGCTGCTGTTCTTCGACCAGATCAGGGCAGGCGTCGAGAGCGGCGCAGCTTGGAGCTACATGTGGTCACCCATCCTGCTCGGTGGCGATGCGCGCTACCTCAACGGTGACCCTCTCATCGTCGTCTTGGAATGGGTTGCCCTGTTCGTCGGACTGTTCGAGGCATACGCGATGGTGCAGTTCTTCCGAAATGGCAAGAGGTTCACCAACACTCAACTCGGATTCATCATGGGCGGAATGATCGTGGAGGTCACTCTGCCGGCGGTGTACTTCGGAGTCGAGATCGCCAACAATCTCGAAAGCATGTCGAGTCCGGTGCAGATGTGGGTCAAGTTCGTGGTGATAAACGTGCTGTGGTGCACCATGCCGCTCGTCACCTTCTTCTGGGGTGTCCGCAGACTGGCGAGCCAGGACCTCGCCGTGAAGTTCTAGACAACCGCTCTAGTCAGATGGCCACTCATTTGGCTTCTCCCGAACGCACGGACGCGTCAGCCCTGCGCCGTGACGTCGCCGCTGCAGCCGACCGCTACCGGGCACTTCGGCGCGTTCCCGTTCGCTGAGCGACCGGTAGCGCGCCGAAATCGCGACGGAGGCGGTGTCTTGTCGGTGGGTGCGGGCACTATGGCTAGATGGCCCGCAAGTCCGCTGCACCGGCAGCACCGCTGGCCCGCTTCAGCGACCTGACGCGGGAGTGGTTCACCGGCACCTTCGCGGCACCGACGGCTGCCCAGACCGAGGCGTGGGACGCCATCGCCAACGGGGACAACACCCTGGTCATCGCGCCTACCGGGTCGGGCAAGACGCTCGCGGCGTTTCTCTGGGCCGTCGACCGGTTGGCCTCCGGTGAGCCACGGGCCGCCAAGGCAGGCACCCGGGTGCTGTACATCTCGCCGCTCAAGGCACTCGCCGTCGACGTCGAGCGCAACCTCAGCACCCCGCTGACGGGCATCGGCCGCGTCGCGGAACGCCGAGGAGAGGTCGCCCCGAGCATCAGCGTCGGGGTCCGCTCCGGCGACACCCCGCCCAATCGACGCCGCGAGATGATCGCCCGGCCACCCGACATCCTCATCACCACACCCGAGTCGCTCTTCCTGATGTTGACCTCGGCCGCACGGGAGACCCTCACCGAGGTCGACACCGTGATCGTCGACGAGGTGCACGCCGTCGCCGCGACCAAGCGCGGCGCCCACCTTGCGCTGTCGCTGGAGCGGCTCGACCAGCTGATGGACAAGCCCGCCCAGCGCATCGGGTTGTCGGCGACCGTCCGACCGCCCGAGGAGGTGGCCCGGTTCCTGTCCGGCCAGTCCCCCACCACCATCGTGGCGCCCATGGCTGCCAAGACCTTCGACCTGTCGGTTCAGGTGCCCGTCCCCGACATGGCCAACCTCGAGAACAACAGCATCTGGCCCGACGTCGAGGAACGCATCGTCGACCTCATCGAATCTCATCGGTCCTCGATCGTGTTCGCCAATTCCCGGCGGCTCGCCGAGCGACTCACGGCCCGGCTCAACGAGATACACGCCGAGCGCCAGGGAACCGAGCTCGTCGAGACGCCCAACCCGAAGGTCGGCGGCGGCTTTCCCGCCCAGATGATGGGCAGCGGCGTGGCAAAGGGCGCCGAGCCGCTCCTGGCCAAGGCTCACCACGGATCCATCAGCAAGGAGCAGCGGGCGATCGTCGAGGACGATCTGAAGACCGGTCGACTCAAGGCCGTGGTGGCCACCTCCAGCCTCGAACTCGGCATCGACATGGGGGCCGTCGACCTCGTCATCCAGGTGGAGTCCCCACCGTCGGTGGCCAGCGGGCTGCAGCGCATCGGCCGTGCAGGTCACCAGGTCGGCGAGATCTCCCAGGGCGTGCTGTTCCCGAAGCACCGCACCGATCTCATCGACTGCGCGGTGACGGTCCAGCGCATGCTCGCGGGTGAGATCGAGACCATGCGGGTGCCGACGAATCCCCTCGACATCCTCGCCCAGCACACCGTCGCGGCGGCCGCACTCGAGCCGCTGGACGCCGACCGCTGGTTCGACGCCGTGCGGCGCAGCGCCCCGTTCGCCACGTTGCCCCGCAGCGCGTTCGAGGCGACGCTGGACCTGCTGAGCGGCAAGTACCCCTCCACGGAGTTCGCCGAGCTGCGCCCCCGGTTGGTCTACGACCGCGACGCAGGCACCCTGACCGCACGACCGGGGGCCCAGCGGCTGGCGGTGACCTCCGGCGGCGCCATCCCCGACCGTGGGATGTTCACCGTGTACCTGGCGTCCTCGGCCGACACCGACAAGCCCTCTCGGGTAGGCGAACTCGACGAGGAGATGGTCTACGAGTCGCGGCCCGGCGACGTCATCTCTCTGGGCGCCACCAGCTGGCGGATCACCGAGATCACCCACGACCGCGTGCTGGTGCTGCCCGCGCCAGGGCAACCCGCCCGGCTCCCGTTCTGGCGCGGCGACGGGGTGGGCCGACCCGCCGAGTTGGGTGCCGCGATCGGCGCTTTCACCGGCGAACTGGCTGCCATGAACCGTGAGAAGTTCGACGAGCGTTGTGCCACAATGGGTTTCAACGACTTCGCGACGAACAACCTGTGGCAGCTGATCTTCGACCAGAAGGAAGCCACCGGCACCGTCCCCACCGACACCACGTTCGTCGTCGAACGCTTCCGCGACGAACTCGGCGACTGGCGGGTTATCCTGCACTCCCCCTACGGCTTGCGGGTGCACGGGCCGCTCGCGCTCGCGGTGGCGAGACGGTTGCGGGAACGCTACGGCATCGACGAGAAGCCGACGGCGTCCGACGACGGCATCATCGTGCGCCTGCCCGACACCGAGGACACGCCGCCGGGTGCCGAGCTGTTCGTCTTCGACGCCGACGAGATCGACCCCATCGTCACCGACGAGGTGGGCGGCTCTGCGCTGTTCGCGTCGCGGTTCCGGGAATGCGCCGCCCGCGCGCTACTGTTGCCGCGGCGCCACCCCGGCAAGCGGTCGCCGCTGTGGCATCAGCGTCAGCGCGCCGCGCAGCTGCTCGACATCGCCCGCAAATACCCCGACTTTCCGATCGTCCTGGAGACGGTCCGGGAGTGTCTGCAAGACGTGTACGACGTTCCGACGTTGCGCGATTTGATGAATCACGTTGCGCAACGGCGCATTCGCATCCTCGAGGTCGAGACCGTCACGCCGTCTCCGTTCGCGGCGTCACTGCTGTTCGGCTACGTCGGGGCCTTCATGTACGAAGGCGACAGTCCGCTGGCCGAGCGGCGGGCGGCGGCCCTGTCGCTGGACAGCACGCTGCTCGCCGAACTGCTCGGTCGCGTCGAGCTCCGCGAACTCCTCGACCAAAAGGTCATCGAGTCGACCGTCGCCCAGTTGCAGCACCTCGCCGAGGACAGAAAGGTGCGCGACGCGGAGGGGGTAGCCGATCTGCTGCGACTGCTCGGGCCACTCACCGAAGCCGAGGTGGCGCAGCGGTCCACCGTCGACGAGGTCGGTGGCTGGGTGGAGGGCCTGCGGTCGGCCCGCCGTGCGTTGACGGTGTCGTTCGCTGGCCAGACGTGGTGGGTGGCGGTCGAAGACATCGGCCTTCTCCGCGACGGCGTCGGCATCGCCGTACCCGTCGGCATCCCGGCCAGTTTCACCGAGTCGGTCGCCGATCCGCTCGGTGAGCTCCTCGGTCGATACGCCCGCACGCGCGGCCCGTTCACCACCGCCGACGCCGCCGAACGCTTCGGACTGGGTCTGCGGGTGACGGCCGACGTACTCGGCCGGATGTCGTCGGACCGGCGGCTGGTGCGCGGCGAGTTCACCACCTCCGTTCCGGTCGACACCGAGCAGTGGTGCGACGCCGACGTTCTCAAGATCCTGCGACGACGGTCGCTGGCCGCCCTGCGGGCCCAGGTCGAACCGGTCAGCACCGCGGCGTACGCCAGGTTCCTGCCCGCCTGGCAACAGGTCGGCGTCGAGAAGAGCACGGGGATCGACGGTTTGGCGTCGGTGATCGAGCAGCTCTCCGGGGTGCCGATTCCCGCGTCGGCGATCGAGCCGTTGGTGTTCGGGCAGCGGGTGCGCAACTACCAGCCCGCGATGCTCGACGAGCTGCTGGCCGCGGGCGAGGTGACGTGGTCCGGCGCCGGTTCGATCAGCAGCGGTGACGGCTGGATCGCGTTTCACAGCGCCGACACCGCACCGCTGACGCTTGGCGCGCCAGCCGACTTCGAGCTCACCGACGTGCACCGCGAGGTCCTCGACACCCTCGGCAACGGCGGGGCCTACTTCTTCCGCCAACTCACCGCCGGCGCTTCGGAGGCCGACACGAAAGCCGCTCTCTGGGAACTGATCTGGGCGGGGCGGGTCACCGGTGACACGTTCGCTCCCGTGCGCGCCCTGCTCGCGGGATCGGGGAAGCGGGGCGGCGCCCACCGGCAGCGCCAACGTCCGCCGCGGTTGAGCCGCTACAGCGTCGCCCACGCCCAAACCCGCACCACCGACGCGACGGTCGCCGGCCGCTGGTCGGCGTTGCCGCACCCCGAGCCCGACTCGACCATCCGGGCGCATTTCACCGCGGAGCTCCTGCTCAACCGGTACGGCGTGCTGACCAAGGGCGCGTCGGAGGGGACGCCCGGCGGATTCGCCATGCTGTACAAGGTGCTCACCGCCCTCGAGGACGTCGGCCGGTGCCAGCGCGGCTACTTCGTCGAATCCCTTGGCGGCGCCCAGTTCGCGGTGGCGTCCACGGTCGACCGGCTGCGCACCTACCTCGACGACCTGGACCGCCAGCGTCGCGACTATCACGCGGTGGTGCTGGCCGCCGCCGACCCCGCGAATCCCTACGGCGCCGCGCTGCCGTGGCCCACCGAGGCGGACACCGGACACCGACCGGGGCGCAAGGCCGGCGCGCTGGTCGTCCTGGTCGACGGGGAGTTGACCTGGTTCCTGGAGCGGGGCGGCCGGTCGCTGCTGGCTTTCTCACCCGACGCCGAGGCGCATGCCGCCGCCGCGACGGCACTGGTCGAGCTGGTAGGCGCCGGCCGGCTTCAGTCGCTCCTCGTCGAGCGCATCAACGGCGTCCCGGTCCTGGAGACCGGCGCGGGCCCGGAGCACGTCGCGGTCCAGGACGCCCTGACCGGCAGCGGCTTCTCCCGGACCCCGCGCGGGCTACGCCTGCGCTGAAACGGCCACGGCACCGCGCGCCGCAGAGGCAGTGCGGTCGTGGCGGTCATCGAATGCCCGCCCATCGCCGCAGGGCGTCGTCCAGCCCCGCACCGTCGGAGGTGTCACTCACCCAGGCGACCACGCCGTCGGGGCGCACCAGGACGCCGGCGGGCGTCCCGTCGTCGTCCGGGACGGTCGTGACGTCGGTGGCCCACGGCGCGGCGAGGCGCGTGAACACACCGTCTCGCGAGCGGTCGAGCAAAAGGAAACCTCCGCCGTGGCCGTGGTCGACCAGACGGGAGCCGTCGCGCAGCCAGAGATCGGGGACCAGCGCCCCGACCAACGGGTGGTCGCCGGAAGGGCCGACGCGCTGCGTCACCCCCGAGATCTTCTTGACCGCGTAGGTCGTGCCCGCCGAGGTTCCCAGCAGGTCGCCGACGACCCCGCGAAGAGCGGCCGACTTGGCGTCGCCCCGCATCAGGCCGGTCTGCGCCCGCGTCCAATCCAGCACCCAGGCGCCGACGGGCCGGCGCTCGGCGTCGTAGGTGTCGAGAAGCGCCCCCGACGCCCGGCCCGCCACCACGGCGCCCAGCTTCCAACCGAGGTTCATCGCGTCGCCGATCCCCAGATTGAGACCCTGGCCACCGAACGGAGGGTGCACGTGGGCGGCGTCGCCGGCCAGCAGCACCCGCCCCGATCGGTAGTCCGCGGCCTGGCGGGTGTTGTCGGTCCAGCGGGTCGGCGTCGTGCGCAGTGCCGTCACCGTGACGTCGGTGCCCGAAGTCCGGCGCAGGCTGGCCTGCACCTCGTCGAGAGTGACCGCCGCCGCACGGTCGGCACGCGCGAACTGCGCACCGGCAGAACTGAACTCGAGGGTGACCACCCGACCTGGCTGTGGACCGTGGCGGTACACCCCGTGCGCCGACCACACCCAACCGTCCGCGAGTCTCTCGTCATCGACGATCTCGACGAGCGCTTGGTATCCGACGAGTTCGGCTGCGGTGCCAGGGAATTCGATGCCCGCAAGTCGGCGTACCGCACTGCGCCCGCCGTCGCAGCCCACCAGCCATCCGGTATGCACCGCGCCGGTGGAGGTGTCCACGCGGACGCCGTCACCGGTGTCTTCCAACGCGGTGACCTCGACGCCGCGATGCACCGGTACGCCGAGTCGTTCGACGTGCTCGGCGAGCAGTGCCTCAAGGGTGGGTTGCGCGATCATGCGGCAGCGATCGGCGGCGGTGTGCGCGGCGAAGTCGGGATCGGACCAGTCGACGAGGTCGGGGTCGAGGACCATCCCGGCGAAGTGTCCGGTGAACCGCGGGCCCGATGTCCCGGCAGGCAGCAGACCGCGGCGGTCGAGCGCTTCTGCCGTCGGAACGTTGATCGACTGCGCCTTCATCGCCCGATCCGGCTCGGTCAGCCGCTCCAACACCTGGACGTCGGCTCCGGCGAGCGCCAGTTCCGCGGCGAGCATCAGGCCGACGGGACCGGCTCCGACGACGGTCACGTCGAATCCGCACTTCTGCGCCATGTTCACGAACACCGTTCTAATAACGAACACAGTTCGTGTCAAGTTAAGCTGGACGCGTGAACCCGAAGGAGCGGCGCGCGGCGCGCCATCAGCCGCCAGGCCCCGGGACATCCGCCGTCACGCGACCGCGGCGCCGCAAGACGCCGCTCACCCCGGAGCACGTCGTCGACACCGCATTGAAAGTCGTTGCGGCAGAGGGATACGAGGCGCTCACGATGCGCCGACTGGCGGATGCACTCGACACCGGACCCGCGTCGCTCTACGCCCACGTGGTCAACAAGGCCGATCTCGACGAGCTGCTCATGGGCCGGTTGTGCGCCAAGCTCGACCTGCCCGAGCCCGATCCCGACGCTTGGCGGGAGCAGATTCGCAGCGTGTGCACGCAGATGCGCGACCAGTACCTCAAGTACCCGGGCATCTCCCGCGCGGCGCTGGCCATGGCGCCCACCGACCTCGAGATCGTGCGCGTCAACGAGGGAATGCTGGCGATTCTGCTCGCCGGCGGCATCGCACCCCAGGCCGCCGCGTGGGCAGTCGACGCCCTCTTCCTGTACGTGGCCTCCTATTGCCTGGAGTCGTCCATCGCGCGGCAGCGGGCAGCCGACGACGACACCGAATGGGTGCTCGACCGCGGCGAGCTGCTGCGCCGCTTCGCAGCCCTGCCCGCCGCGACGTTCCCCAACACCACCCGGTACGCCGCCGAGCTGACCGCCGGCGAGGGACACGACAGGTTCGACTTCACGCTCGGGTTGATGGTCGACGGGCTCGACCACCGCTGACCGCCGAAATGGCAAAAGTGACAAAACATCGGCGGTGGCGTTCCATACTCGGAAAATGGTCTCGCTGATCGTTCACGGCATCCTCGGCGTCCTCGTCATCGCTTGGATCGTCCGCGCCAACCCGCACGTCTTCGCCCGCCCCACGGACGGACCCGCGTTCTCGGCGCTAGAAATCGCGTTCTACGTCATCGGCGTCGCGTCGATCGCGCTCGGCTATTACTTCAACCACCAGTTCGTCGCCCAGTACGCCGTCCCCGGCGGCAACCCCTTCTGGGGCCCGGGCAGCTGGCAACAGTTCATCGCCCTCGGCTACGTCAACCCCGCGGCGGCATCGGCGAGCCAGGACTACACGATCATCAACGTCGTGCTGCTGCCGCTGTTCACGATCGTCGACGGGCACCGACGTGGAATCCGTCGGCCGTGGCTGTTCTTCGTCGCCAGCCTCTTCACCAGTTGCGCGTTCGCGTACGCCTTCTACTTCGCGGTCGTGGAACGTCAACACCGCCACCAGAAGACCTCGGCGCCCACCGCGTCGATTCCCGCCTGACGCGCCCGGCGGGAACATCACCACACCGAACCAGGTTGAGCACGGTCGTGACCGACACACGACTGCGCACCCCGTTCGGATTCGACTCGACCGCGGCGGAGGTGATCGCAGGCGTCGACCTCACGGGCCTGCGGGCGATCGTCACCGGCGGCGCGTCTGGCATCGGGGTCGAAACCGCGCGCGCCCTCGCGAACGCCGGCGCCGAGGTGACATTGGCCGTCCGCGACGTCGCCGCGGGTCACCGCGTCGCAGCGGACATCAGCGGCACCGTCGATGTGGCGGCCTTGGATTTGAGCGAGCTGGACAGCGTCAACGCCTTCGCCGCGGCGTGGAGCGGCCCGCTGCACATCCTGGTCAACAACGCCGGGGTGATGGCGATTCAGGAGCTGACCCTGTCTCCGAGCGGCCACGAGATGCAGTTCGCCACCAACCACCTTGGACACTTCGCGCTCGCCGTCGGCTTGCACGACGCGCTCGCCTCGGCCGGTGGGGCCCGTATCGTCTCGGTGAGTTCGTCGGGTCACCTGCGCTCACCGGTGGTGTTCGACGACGTCGACTTCGCGTTCCGTGACTACGACCCCTTCGGCGCGTACGGCCAGTCGAAGACCGCCAACGTGCTCTTCGCGGTCGAGGCCACCCGTCGCTGGAAGGCCGACGGAATCCTCGCCAACGCGTTGATGCCGGGCGGCATCGCCACGCCGCTGCAACGGCACCTCCCCGCCGACTACGCCAAGCAGGCGCTGACGGCGTTCCGGGCCGCGGGCACCGACTTCAAGACGGTCGAGCAGGGCGCCGCGACGTCGACGTTGTTGGCGGCGTCCCCGCTGCTCGACGGCGTCGGCGGTCGGTACTTCGAGGACTGCAACGAAGCCTCGGTGGTCGACCGACGCCCCGGCCCCGGCCGCGGCGGTGTCGCGCCGTACGCCTTGGACCCCGCGAATGCCGAACGGCTGTGGGAACTTTCGCTGACGCTGACAGGCCTCGCTTAAGCCGGCATTGGGTGAGCCGCGTAGAACTCGACGTGGCGGGTCGCGGCCGCCGCCCACGTCAGCGACGCAGCCAGCGCGCGTCCCGGCCCCGGATCCGCGCCGGACTCCATGGCCTCGGCCATCAGGTGCGCGAATGCGGTCGGCGTCGCGCCGTAGCGGACGGTGTCCCCGAAGACCTCGCGCAGCACCGGCAGATCCCGGGTGACGACGGGACGACCCGCGGCGAGCGCTTCCATCGCGGCCAACCCGAACCCCTCCTTGGTCGACGGGAAGGCGAACACCGACGACGCGGCAACCAGGCTCGGCAGGTCGCCGTCCTCGACCGCGCCGAGGATCAGCGGCTGGACGTCCAGCTCGGCGCATCGGCGCTCGAACTCGGCCCGGTAGTCGCGGTAGTCGAACAGCGTCTCCCCACCGGCGATCACCAGTCCGACGTCGGGATCTCGTTGCCGAAGAAGGTGATACGCCTCCACCAGGTCGAGGGTGCCCTTGCGCGGCTCGATGCCGCCGACCGCGAGGACATAACGCCCCAGCCGGCGCCGCCACTCCGCGCGCCGCGCCTCGGCGACCGGGTCGTCGGACGCCGCGGCGGCGAACCGTTGCGCCGCAACGCCGTTCGGAATCACCGCCGGCGACAAGCCCCACCCGGCCCGCACCTCCGCGGCCACCGCCCCTGAGACACAGATGCGGGCGTACGGTTCGACGACGGCTTTCTCGTGGCACTCGGCCAAGACGGGCGTGGTGAACTGGTCGAGGTGGTGGATGGTCCGGATGCAGCGCCCCACCGCGTTGGCGCTGATGCAATCCTGCGCGTGCACGACGTCGTAGGCCTCCGGCGTGAACGCCTCGCGCAGCAACGCAATCGACCGCACGATGCGCGCCGTGACCGATTCCTCGCCCTCGTTGGGGAAGTCCACCAGTCGTACCCGCACGCGCGGATCGACGGCGCGGAAGAACCCGCGGTCGCCCTGTCGGGCCAGCGACCACACCGTGACGTCGACGCCCGCCTCCGCGAGCGCTTCGGCAAGGTTGAGCGTGTGCACGACGCCGCCGCGAGGCTTCGTGGAATAGGTGAGCAGCGCGACGCGCACGGTCAGCTCCCAGCGCCGATACCGTAGGCGTCGACCCGACGTTCGGCGATGTGGTTCAACACCTTTCGGGCGCGGGTGATCTCGGCCTCGACGTCGACGGTGACCTTGGCCAATCCCCCCTTTGAGCCCGTGTTGGCCAACACGTCGCCGCCAGGGCCGACGACCTTCGCCTGGCCAAGGAAGCGCAGCGCGCCCATCACGCCCGTCTGATTCGACGAGACGACGACGACCTGGTTCTCCGCGGCGCGGGCACAGTCGTAGAGGTCGAACAACCGCGCCTGCCGGTCCGCGGGCAACCGGGACGCCCGGTCGGTGACGCTGGCCGGCCACGCCGACAACGCGGCGATGACGTGAGCGCCGTCGAGCGCGAGCGCACGCGCGGACTCGGGAAACGTCTTGTCGTAGTCGATCAGCATCCCCAGCCGACCGACCGGGGTGTCGAACGCCGCGAACGAGTCACCCGCCAAATACGCCAACGACTCCCCCGCCGGCTGATGCACCTTGCGGTGGTGGCCCAGCACCCCGTCACCCGAGACACAGATCGCCGCGTTGTAGCGTCCGCCAAGCGCCTGCTCGGCATACCCGACGCAGACCGTCATCGGACCCGCCGCCGCGATCACCGCCGCGATCTCCGGCCCGTCGGGATCCAAGGCGGGTGGCTGGTCGTTCAGATCGGGCGCGCGAAGATCGCCGATGTACCCGCCGAGACACGCGTCGGGGAACACCAACAACTCCACGCCGTCACGCGAGGCCGCCTCGACGATGCCGACCACCTTGCTGACGCCACGGTCCACGTCGCGGCCGAAGTGCGCCGCGACCGCACCGATCGTCACGAGTCCCAAGTCAGGCCCTTCCCAGCCCGGTGACGTCCGCCGCCACCGCGGTCGTGGTGACGCCGTCGGGCCACCTCAGTCGGACCCCACGGCGAGCGGTCAGCTCCCCGCACGCTCCCGTGACCACACCGGACGGCACGCGTGGCGACGACGCTCCCGCCCGGTCCGCGGTGAGCATGGCGTATCCCGGAAAGCACGTCAGCCACGCACCCATGTCGGCGGCGTCGGGCCGGGGAATGCGAGCCACGTCGAGTTCGGCGCCCGTCCCGCTGGCCTCGGCCAGCATTCCCATCGTGCCGACTACACCGGCCATGCTGACGTCCTTCGCCGCCCGCGGCGCCATCCGCGCGACCAGCGTGGACAACTCGGCGAGGTCGTCGCCGCTCCGGGTGCTACTCGAATCCCATTGCCTGCCATGGTGACCCGGCCGCCACCCGCCCTCGAGATCGGCCGTCAGACGCACGGTGTCACCGGCGGAACCGCCGCCGGCGCGGATCGGACTCGACGTGCGCCCAAAGGCCGTCACCGCCAACGAGGCGGGCACCCCGAGTTGGGTGTGGCCGCCGAGCACCGGCACCCGCCACGCCTGCGAGGCCTTCGCGATGCCGCGCACGATGCGGGTCAGCAGCGATCGGGTAGGTGCCCCGACGGCGTCGAGCAACCCGGTCGGCGCAGCGCCCATCGCGGTCAGGTCGTTGACGTTGACCAGCACCGAGCACCACCCCGCCCACTCCGGATCGCGTTCCACCATGGACGGGATGATTGCATCACACGCGGCCACCAGGTCGCTGCCGGGCAGCGGCACGCCGTCGTCGCCGACGAAACCGTCGGGACCGAGACCGCCGGGCACCGCGCGCAACGGCGCCAGGGCGTCCCCGAGAAACGACTTGGTGGCGTCGGCGAGGCGCTGCATCCGGTGCAGCGGCCACCGCATCAGCGCGTGCGGCTGGCCGGCCACCAGACAATCACCGTGGTCCTCCCAGCCGAGCGTGCCGAACATCGCCGCGTACCGCCGCTGCACGGTGGCGTCGAAACGCAGCACGCCCGCCGACTCCGCGTGGGCGCACGCCGCGCGGACCAGTGCCGGACCGACTCCCGACGACCGCGCGGCCGAACTGGTGACGAGCCTGCTGCCGGTCCACCAACCGAGGTCGGGCTCGCACCGCGGGGTCAGCCGCACGCCGCCCACCACCGTTCCGTCCTGGGCGACCGCCACCAGGACCACCGTGCGCGGGTCGTCGTCGACGTCGTCGGCGTCGCTCCCGGCGAAGAGGTGCTGGTCGACGACGAAGGCGTCGTGACGCAGCCCGCGGTAGGCGGCCAGGTCGGCGGCGTCGTCCGCCCGGCGGATGAGGAAGCTCGCCGCAGGACCGGCGTGGGTGCGGGTTCCGGCGAGAATCGACAGCGTCTCCATGCCTCTCACCCGCCGACGCTCTGCAGGACGCCGCACGCCCCACACGCGGCGCAGCCTGCCTTCTGGTCGGCACCGGCCATCCCCGCCAGTCGCAGCACGTTGGCGACCTCCCGTGACACCTTCTCGACGGTTGCCGCGTCGGGCGCGCCTACGCCGTCGACGTCGACCGCCAGCGTGCCGGGGTGCGGACGGAACGGCACCACGAAGGGGTAGACCCCCATCTCGACGAGTTCTGCTGCGCCGGCGATCAATTCGTCTGGGTTCTCACCAAGCCCGACGATGAGATACGTCGACACCTGGTTGCGGCCGAAGACGCGGACCGCCTCCCGCCACGCCTCGCGGTACTGCGCAAGGGGAACCGTCGCCTTGCCTGGCATCCACCGGCGGCGTACCTCGTCGTCCAAGGACTCGACGTGGATGCCGATCGCATCCGCGCCGGCCTCGCGCAAGTCGGTCAGCACCGCCAGATCCGCCGGCGGCTCACACTGAACCTGGATGGGCAGATCCGGCACCACAGCCTTCACCGCCCGCACGCACCGGGCCAGATGCCGGGCACCGCGATCGGTGCCCGCCGACGTGCCCGTCGTCATCACCATCTGGCGGACGCCGTCCAACCGCACCGCGGCCTCGGCGACCTCGGCCAGCTCGTGTGGACGCTTCACCGCGGTCGTGGCGCCCGAGCGCAGCGACTCCTCGATCGAGCAGAACCGGCACCGATCGTCGACGCCGTACCGGATGCATGTCTGGACGACTGTGGTGGCCAGCACGTTTCGGCCGTGTAGCCGGGCGATCTTGTCATACGACACGCCCTCGGCGGTCCGGAGATCGTAGAACGCGGGACGGTCGATCACGTCGACCTCCAGGCCCGAGTCCTCCCCGTCGAGCAGAACGCGGCTGCCGTCGAACACGAAGGGGCTGTTGGGATTCAGCGGTATCGCGGCGGCGCGTCCGTCGATCATCAGGTGGCCGTCGGCACTGGGGCCGGCACCGGCGGTGCGGCTGACGGGCGGGCGGCCCCGGATGCCGAGCAGGGTGAGGTCGACGCGGGTGGAGACGGACATGGCTTTCCTCGTTCTCAGCGGGCCACGGCGAGGCGGCGATGAGCGCTTGTCGCGGACTGGCGTCGGAGATCGTCGATGACCGTCGTCGCAATGTGTTTGGCGTCGCGGTCGACGCCGAGGAATCGACCGGAACCCCACGTGTGCATCCACGGCAGTCCGACGAAGGACAGGCCCTCGACCTCCGTGACGCCTCGGTTCTGCATCGGCCGCCCACCGCCGTCGAAGGCGCTGGCCTCGATCCACCGGTAGTCGGGCCGGTAGCCGATCGCCCAGACGATGCTGGTGACGCCCGCGGCGGCCAGGTCGAGCTCGGTAACCTCGGCCTCGGGTTCCCAGACCGGGGTGTACCGGGTGGCCTGCGGCGCCGTGATCCCCTCCCGTTCGATGAACGCGTCGATGTCGGCGCAGATCGAGTTGTACGTCGCGTCGGCCCTGTCGAGCGCGTGCCGCAGCGACGGCTCGAAGGTCAGCCGGGAGTCCTTGCCGTCACCGAGGGTGCCGTAGAGCCGCATCCCCTCGGCGGCGAAACGACGCAGGTCGATGTCACGGCCGCCGTCGCGACCCGTGACGTAGTGGTTGGTCTTCTCGATGGCCGCCTTGCCGCCGGGGTACTCGGGCGCGGGCTTGTCGTAGAGCCCCATGTCGGCGAGCCAGGTCATGCAATCCCGACCGCGGTAGAACCGGGCCACCCGCGGTGCGCTGCCGACCGCGAGGTGCACCTGACGGCCCTCCAGATGCAGGTCCTCGGCGATCTGGGCGCCGGACTGGCCGGTGCCGACGACCAGCACCGCGCCCTCGGGCAGCTGACCGGCGTTGCGGTACTGCTCCGAGTG
Organism: Mycobacterium sp. AT1; assembly: GCF_002043095.1. GTDB lineage: Bacteria > Actinomycetota > Actinomycetes > Mycobacteriales > Mycobacteriaceae > Mycobacterium. The sequence continues at coordinate 274,306 of NZ_MVOC01000027.1, forward strand.
AATCTGGGTGATCGAGCTGTCCAGCGACGGCGCGAAGGCGGGCAGGACGGGAATGGGATAGCCGCCGGTTGCCACCACCGCGTGGTCACACGTCAACGTCTCCTGGCCTGCCTCGGTGGCCAGCGTCAGCTCGAAACCGCCTGCGGCACGGCGACGCAACGTCGTGACGCGGGTGTGCGTGCGCAGCGGCGGCTCGAAGGTCCGAAGCCACCCGTCCAGCCACTGCACGACCTCGTCGCGGGTCATGAAGCCGTCGGGATCGGCCCCGTCGTAGGCGTAGCCCGGCAGCTTGCAATGCCAGTTGGGCGTCACCAGGGTGAAGTTGTCCCAGCGGGTGTCCGCCCAGGCGTGTACCGGGGTCTTGGCCTCCAGCACGACGTGGTCGACGCCCTCCTGAAGCAGGTACCAACTCACCGACAGGCCGGCCTGACCGCCGCCGATGACGGCGACGGACACGTGTTCGGCGGTCATGAGGTCTTCTCCAGTCCGGGGTGCATGGCGACGACGCGGATCGTCGCGTCACCGGGGTATTGCGTTGCCGCAAAGCTGATTTGCTCGGTAGTTGCGGCAGCCGATGTGCATGCGAAGCCGAACTTGGCGCGCACGCGGTCGCTGGCCTCCTGCAACGCCGTGGCGGACCGGTCGACGAAGTCCGCAACGGTGTAGTCCGAGCCGGAGGTCAGGTAGTCGTGCATCACCAGGCTTGGCGAGTAGCAGCGCTGCACCCGGCCGTCGGGCCACCGCACGTCGAAGGTCATCTCAGGCATGGGCGAGTTCCTGCCACTGGGCGGCACCCCCCGCGACCACCGGTCCGTAGACGTCCGGCCTGCGGTCGCGCAGATGGAACATGCCCGCGCGCATGGCGCGGAAGGTGCCGTCGACGTCGACGTCCGCGATCGCCATTCCGCTACCGAGAAGCGTTGTGGCGAGCACGTTTCCGCCGGGGTCGACGACCTTGGCGTTGCCGACGTAGCGCAGCGAGCCGAACGTACCGCTTTGATTGGAGGCGATCCAGAACACCTGGTTGTCCAAGGCCCGGGCGGCGTCGAACAAGTTGAAGCGGTACGTCCACCGGTCGTCCTGCAAGTTCTCCGCGGTCGCCGTCCGGGCCGCAGGCCACGCCGACAGGCTGGCGATGATCTGGGCGCCCTTGAGCGCCATGATGCGGGCGGCTTCGGGAAAGGCCTTGTCGTAGCAGATCTGCAGACCCACCCGGCCGACGGGCGTGTCGAACACGTCGTAGTCGGAGCCCGCCGAGTAGGACATGCCCTCACCGAGGGGCTGGTGAACCTTGCGGTAGGTGCCGTACACCCGGCTGCCGTCGAGTACCGCCGCTGCGTTGTAACGGGTTTCGCCGTCGGCGTCCAGTTCGCAGAAGCCGATGGCAACCACCAGGTCGCCGACGATCTGCTGCACCCTGGCAATCTCGGGCCCGTCGATGCGAATGGCCGGCGGCAGTGACCGGGTGGTCGTCTTCACCGTGTCGCCGTGGTTGCCCAACGACGAGAGGTATCCGCCGATGGCAGCCTCTGGCAACACCATGAAGTCGACGCCCGCGTCCCTGGCCTCCCGAGCCAACGAGTCGATCAACGCGTAGTTCTGTTCGAGGTCGCGGGTGAAGTTCGCCGCGACCGCCGCGAGTTTGGTCATCTCGAGCCGCCTAGACCATGTAGGTGGAGTTGACGATCGCGCCCTTGCGCGCGTAGTAGATCAGCGCGTCCTGCACGTCGAGCGGGTGGGCGGGGATGACGCCCTCGATCAGGTCTTCTTCGCGTCCGCCGTGCAGCGCGAGACCGAACCGGCAGCAGAACACCGTGCCACCCTCGGCGATGAAGGTCGCCAGGGAGTCGTTGATGTTCTGCTCGCCGGGGAAGCCCGAGTCGCCGGTCTTCGGGAAGCCGCGGGTGGCCAGGCAGTTGATCGAGCCCGGTCCGTAGAAGTAGAGGGCGGAGTCGAAGCCCTTGCGCAGCGCCCTGGTGGCCTGCAGCACCGCGACGAAGCTGACCGACGACTCGTGGGCGATGCCGTGCACCAGCGTGAAGTAGCTCTCGCCCTCCTCGGCCTGGTAGTCGGGGAAGATCTTGGTGCCGCCGTAGATGTTGGACCCCTTCGGCAGGGACGGATGCGGGATCTCGGCGAGCGAGGTCTTGATCTTCTCGGCGATCGAATCGTCAAACGACATGGCTGACTCCAGGATTCTCGGGTGAGGGTTCTTCGAACTCGGCGACGCTGCCGGCAGGCCAGATGATTTCGGCTTGACCCAATTAGAGAAGCCGCACGTTTCCGAATGGTCATCGCAGGAATACGTTTCGGTTATCCGGAGCTCACACCCGACACGAGGGTGTAACAAACGGTGGTGCGGGTAGGTTCACCCCATGCCAGAAGGTGACACCGTCTTCCGCGCCGCGGACAAGCTGCGGACCGCCCTGGCTGGCAAGACGCTGACGCGATGTGACGTGCGGGTACCGAAGTTCGCCACCGTGGATCTCACCGGCCAGGTGGTCGACGAGGTGCTCAGCCGCGGCAAGCACCTGTTCATCCGCGTGGGGGACGCAAGCATCCACTCGCACCTGAAGATGGACGGGGCGTGGCTGGTCGACGGTCAGATCCGCCGCGTCCCCCAGCACAAGGTGCGGATCATCCTGGAAACAGCCGACTCTCGCGCCGCCGGCGTCGACCTCGGGGTGCTGGAGATCTTGCGGCGCGATCTCGACATGGACGCCGTCGCGCACTTGGGCCCCGACCTGCTTGGCGACGACTGGGAGCCACGGGTCGCCGCGGCCAACCTGACGGCGGACCTGGATCGCCCGCTGGCCGAGACGCTGCTGGACCAACGGGTGATGGCGGGTGTCGGCAACGTCTACGCCAACGAGTTGTGCTTCGTGTCGGGACGCCTGCCCAGTTCGCCGGTGAGCGCGGTCAAGGATCCGTTGCGGATCGTGCAGCGCGCCCGGGACATGCTGTGGCTGAACCGGTCTCGCGTCAACCGGACCACCACCGGCAACACCAGGGCGGGCAGCGACCTCTGGGTGTACGGCCGGGTCGGACGACCGTGCCGCCGCTGCGGGACGACCATCGAGTCCGATCGCGCTCAGGTCACCGGCACCGAGCGGATCTCGTTCTGGTGCCCGGTCTGCCAGACGTAGCCCCCCTCGCCCCGCGAGCAGACGCAAAGGGCCCTCAATCGCACGGATTGAGGGCCCTTTGCGTCTGGTCGCGGCAGGTCTGGGCTAGTTCCAGGGCAGCGCCAGCTTGCAGATCTTGCGGACGACGGTGCCGAACTGCTGCGGCAGCGGACCCTTGTTGTAGGGAATGCCGTAACGCTCGCAGATCTCCTGCACCTCTTGCGAGATCTCCGCATGCCGGAAGGCGGGGATGTCGGGGAACAGGTGGTGTTCGATCTGGAACGACAGATTGCCGCTCATCACGTGGAAGAGCTTTGCCGATTCGGGGCGAGCGGAGCGACGGGGGGACAATCCGGTGAGGTTCGCCGAGCCGAGGATCTGGCGGAAATACCACATGCCGCGGGTCTCGTTGGCGGTCTCCTCCTTGGTGAACTCCTGTGTGCCGTCGGGGAAGTGGCCGCAGAAGATGATCGCGTAGGACCAGACGTTGCGAATCAGGTTGGCCGTCAGGTTGCCCGTGAACACCCACGGCGCGAACGGACCGGCGAGCAGCGGGAAGGCCACGTAGTCCTTCAACGTCTGGCGCTTCACCTTGCCCCAGATGCCCTTCAGCGTCTCGCGCTTGTCGGCGATGCTGATCTCACCGGAGCGGATGCGCTCGGTTTCCAGCTCGTGCAGCGCGACGCCGTACTGGAACAGCACCATCAGCAAGAACGCGTAGACCGGGTTGCCGTAGTAGTACGGCGTCCACCGCTGGTCTTCGCTCATCCGCAGGATGCCGTAACCGATGTCGCGATCCATGTCCACGATGTTGGTGTAGGTGTGATGCATGTAGTTGTGCGAGTGGCGCCACTGATCACTCGGGCAGGCCGAGTCCCACTCGAAGTTGCGACCGGCGAGCGCGGGATCGCCGGTCCAGTCGTACTGGCCGTGCATGATGTTGTGGCCAATTTCCATGTTGTCGAGGATCTTCGACGCGGCCAGCATCGCAGTGCCCGCGATCCACGCCGGCGGGAGGATGCCGGCGAACAGCATGGCCCGGCCACCGACCTCGAGTGCGCGCTGCGCCTTGATGACTCGGCGAATGTAGGTGGTGTCGCGCTCACCGAGGTCGGCGACGACCCGCTCGCGCAGTGCGTCCAGTTCGGCACCGAACGCGTCGGCCATCTCCGGTGTCATCGTGACGGGCTTGCCGCCGACGACCTTGGTGATCGCTTCTTGGATCGGGGCGGGCAGAACGTCTGCGACGTCCTCTTCGATGGTCTTGTCGAGCATGGTGCGGACGTGAGGAGCATTCAGGATGGCGGTCATGGCGATCTCCTTCTCGGTGGGATTGGGCTTAGAGGGCCAGCTCGACGTCGCCGACGGGAACGGACACGCAGATCTGCACGTCCTCCTCGTCGGCCGCCGAGACGGCACCGGTGATCCGGTTCTTGACCGCGCCGCTGGTCTTGCGACGGGTGCAGGTGTGGCAGATGCCCATTCGGCATCCGCTCTGCGGGGTCAGGCCCGCGGCCTCGGCCTGCTCGAGCAGGGAGCGACCGTCGTCGGTCACCTCGACGCCGCTGTCGGCGAAGGCGACCGTTCCGCCGGACGCCTCCGTCGGAACCTCGAACACCGGCGGGACGAAGCTCTCGAAGCTGGCGTCCGGGTAGTGCGTGCGGACGGCGTCGACCAGCGCGGGTGGGCCGCACACGAAGACCGCGTCGGGAGCCGGCGCGTCGACGAGGTGTTCGGGTCCGAAGTAGCCCGTCAGATCGCCGGCGTCGGCTTCACGCGAGTACCCGTGAAGCACCCGAACCCCGGACAAGGCGTCGAGCTCGAGGCGATAGCACGCCTCCTCGGCGGTGCGGGCGTAGTGGATGAAGGTGACGTCACCGTCCGCCCCCTCGCGGACCAGCGTTCGCACCATCGACAGCACCGGTGTGATGCCGCTGCCGCCGGAGACGAAGAGAATGTTGCGGGGACGCTGCGTGGGGAGGGTGAAGTCGCCGCCGACCACGTCGAGTCCGACGACCATCCCTGGCCGGGCGTTGCGGAAGAGATGCCGCGACACCACGCCCTTGTCGTGCACGCCGACGGTCAGCTCGACGAGCCGGTCCCCCTCGGCGTTGGCCGGCGAGTAGCAGCGCGTCTGCTGGCGGCCGTCGACCTCGACGGTCACGTTGACGTGTTGGCCGGCGCGCAGGGCCGGGCCGGCCGCGAAGGCCGCGTTGGGTTCAAGAGTGAGGGTGACGCTGCGGGGCGTCTGACGGCGGACCGCGACCACCTTGGCGCGGCAGTCCCCCAGCGTCCACGTGGGCTCGACGAGCTCCGTGTAGCGATCGACGCCGTGCGGTCCGGTGAGCAGGTCAACCAGAGGCGACCGCAGCACTCTGTCCCGCAGGCTCAGCGTCTTCGTTTGAGTGAACATGTGTATACCGTGCGCTCACAGGACGCGACCGTCAATGGATCCGAGCAGGTTGTGGTAGGTTTCACAACAGTGAACGATCGTACGCCCAGTTCACGATCGTCCCGGTCGGGACGCTCGGGATCCTCCCGCTCTCGCGACACGTTGTCCCGAGAGGAACGCAAGGAGGCGACTCGTCGTGCCATCGTGGCCGCTGCCCTGCGACTCCTCGAGGAACGCAGCTTCAGCGCGTTGAGCCTGCGCGAGGTGACCCGTGAGGCAGGCATCGTCCCGGCCGCGTTCTATCGGCACTTCGACTCCATGGAAGCACTCGGCCTCGTCCTCATCGACGAGTCCTTCCGCGCCCTACGCGACATGCTGCGCGGCGCGAGAGCAGGCAAGCTCGATCCAAGTCGGGTCATCGAGTCGACGGTCGACATCCTCGTCGCCGGCGTAGCCGAACGCCGTGAACACTGGCGCTTCATCGCCCGCGAACGCAACAGCGGCGTGACGGTGCTGCGCTACGCCATCCGTACCGAGATTCGACTGATCACCTCGGAATTGGCCATCGATCTGACTCGCTTCCCCGGTCTGAACTCGTGGAGCGCCGAGGACCTCAACATCCTGTCCAGCTTGTTCGTGAACTCCATGATCGTGATCGCCGAAGCCATCGAAGACGCACCCGACCAGGCCGCCCTCGACGACATCCGCCACACCGCCGTCAAGCAGTTGCGGCTCATCATCGTCGGAATCAGCGGATGGCACAGTAGCGACTGAGTACCGCCCATAGGCTGGGTCGCTATGTCCCATCTCGAGCTGAGTCGTCCGCGCCCCGACGTCGCCGTCATCACGCTCAATCGCCCAGACAAGCTCAACGCGCTCAACTTTGGCCTCGTCGAGGAACTCCATCAGACACTCGACGAAGTCAACGACGACGATCTGTGCCGCGTCGTCGTGCTCACCGGGGCGGGTCGCGGATTCTGCTCCGGTCTGGACCTGACCGACCCGTTTCCCGACGACGCGCGCCGCGGGCTTTCCTTCCCGCGGTCGAGCATGCGCTGGCAGGAGCGCATCGCGGAGCTCACCGTCAAGTTGAGCACCCTGCGTCAGCCGGTGATCTCGGCCGTCAACGGTCCGGCCTACGGAGGCGGGTTCGCTCTGGCCATGGCATCCGACATCCGCATCGCCGCACCGTCGGCTCGGTTCTGCACCCAGTTCATCAAGCTCGGACTTGGCGGGTGCGACATCGGGGTCAGCTACACGCTGCCCCGACTCGTCGGTGCCGGCCAGGCCTTCGACCTGATTCTCACCGCACGCATGGTCGAGGCCGACGAGGCACTGCGCATTGGCCTGGTGTCCCGCGTCGCGACGGGTCCCGTGCTGGACGAGGCACTGGCCATCGCCGAAACCCTCTGTGAATACGGCAAGTTCGGCCTCGAGTCCACCAAGCAGGTGTTGTGGGCGAACCTGGAGGCACCCAGCCTGCAGGCGGCGTTGCACTTGGAGAACCGCAGCCAGGTCCTGTCGACGACGACCGGCGAACTGACCGAGGCGACATCTGACTTCGCGAGCCGCAAGAAGAACTGATGCCGATGTATCCGGAGATCGAACCGTATGCCTCCGGCCTGCTTGACGTGGGCGACGGCAACCAGATCCATTGGGAGACATCGGGCAATCCCGACGGCGTACCGGCGCTTCTGGTGCACGGCGGTCCAGGGTCGGGTTGCGTGCCGGGGATGCGACGGCCGTTCAACCCAGAGCTGTACCGCATCATCGCCTTCGATCAACGCGGCTGCGGCCGCAGCACACCCCATGCCGGCGATGCCGCGGTTGACTTGGCCGACAACACCACTCATCACCTGATCGCCGACATGGAACTGCTGAGGGAGCATCTCGGGGTGGAGCGCTGGTTGCTCGCGGGCTGGTCCTGGGGCACGACGCTGTCGTTGGCCTACGCCGAGCAATATCCCGACCGCGTCACCGCGCTGGCGCTGACGGCCGTAACCACCACCGGGCCCGCCGAAGTCGAGTGGATTACCCGCGACGTCGGACGACTCTTCCCGGAAGAGTGGTCACACTTTCGCGACCAGCTGCCCGAGGAGGACCGCGGCGGCAGCCTCGTCGACGGCTACGCCCGGCTACTCGCCGACCCGGACCCGCTGGTGCGCGAGAAGGCTGCCCGCGATTGGTGCGAGTGGGAGGCCAGCCACGTCGACGTGGACGGAACGCGCCCGCCGCCGGCCCGCTACGGCGACCCCGTCTACCGAATGTGCTTCGCGCGGTTGGTGACTCACTATTGGCGGCACGCCGCCTGGCTTGCCGACGGAGAGTTGCTGCGCAACGTGGCGCGCATCGCCCACCTGCCCGCGGTGCTGATACACGGTCGCCTCGACCTGAGCAGTCCCCCGGACATCGCGTGGCAGCTCGCGCAGCGGTGGCCCGCCGCCAGGCTGCACCTGGTACGTGGCGTCGGGCACACCGCCGGCGGCGTGATGGCCGACCACCTCGTCGACTTCCTCGACGACGTCAGCCGTCGGGTGTGACCAGGAGTCGTTCCGGGTGGTGGAGGTAGTTCAGCCGGGCTTGGCCGACGTCGAGTGGTGGTGGGGGTATCCACTGCACACCCTCGGGGCCGACGGTGACCGTCCAGCCTTGTTCGGCGAGGCGGTTGTCTCCGCCGCAGGCGAAGACTACTTCGTCGATGTTGGTTTGCCCGTTGTTCTTGGCCCACCCATTGGTGTGATGGACCTGGGTGCCGTACCCGGGGACGGTGCACCCGGGTTTGGTGCACCCGCGGTCGCGGGCGTGGAGCACGATCCGCTGCCCCACCGACGCCAACCTCTTCGTCCGGCCGAGGTAGAGGGCTTCGTTGGTGTGCTTGTCGAACACCGCCAAGTAGTGGTGGGCGTGGGAGGCCATCCGGATCAGATCGGCCATCGGGAGCAGTGATCCTCCGCCGGTGACGCCACTGCCGCGGGCTGATTCGAGGTCTTGCAGGGTGGTGGTGACGATGACGGTGACGGGCAATCCGTTGTGCTGGCCCAGTTCACCGGAGGACAGGACGGACCGTCCGACGGCGATGAGCGCGTCGTGGTTGCGTTGTCCGACGGTGCGGGTGTCGTTGTCGATCTGCTCCTGGCTGGGGGTCCCCGAGGTGCGCGGTTCGTGGTCGGCGGGGTTGCACATGCCGGGTGCGGCGTATTTGGCGAG
>NZ_MVOC01000028.1:0-896 GCF_002043095.1 Mycobacterium sp. AT1
GACGCCAAGGCCTTCGACACCCGAGTCGACGCCCTGGCCCGCACCGTCTGCCCGGCCGACCCACGAACCCTGGATCAACGCCGCGCCGACGCCATCGGCGCCCTCGCCCACAACAACGACCGCCTGGCCTGCCTCTGCGACACCTCCGATTGCCCCGTGGCGCAGAACCCGCCCTCGACCGGGGTGGTCGTCTACGTGATCGCGAGCGCGGACACCCTCCGTGACCCCGCGCCACCGCTTGCATCACCCACGCCTGCACCGCCGCCTGACCATCTCCGCGACGACGAGAACGATGACGCCACCGAGAACACCGAGCCCGAGGACGCGAAGGACCACTCCGCAACCTCCAATGATGCTGCCGCAGTGGATACCTCGAAGGAGCGCACCGCCCTCGACGGCGACGCCCCGGCCATGTTCAGCAAGCCGCTGCGCGAGCTGACCCTCACCGAAGCCCTCACCCCCACCCCGGGCCGGCTTGCCACCGTTCGACCGGCAGCGATGATGGGCGGGCAGTTCCTACCCGGCGCGATCGCGTGCCGCGCCAGCCAAGGGGCGACCATCACTCGGATCGTGCATCCCGGCCAAGCCCCACCGGAACCCCGATACCGACCGTCGAAGAAGCTCGCCGACTTCGTCCGCTGCCGCGACATGACCTGCCGCTTCCCCGGCTGCAGAGTGCCGGCCACGAATTGTGATGTGGACCATACGATTCCGTGGCCCTACGGGCCGACCGCGGGATCCAACCTGAAATGCCTATGCCGAAGACACCACTTGCTGAAAACCTTCTGGGGCGGCCAAAGCGGTTGGCGCGAACGACAACTCGACGACGGCACCATCATCTGGACCGCACCCGACGGCCGCACCCACACCACCACACCGGGCAGCCGCTTGCTGTT